>NZ_JAVREV010000012.1:0-257949 GCF_031845565.1 Streptomyces johnsoniae
GGACGCCCCCGTGACGGCGGCAGCAACGGCCGCGCGATCTCCCACAGGCCCTCCGGAACGATCCAACCCCACCGCGAACTCCCCATGCCCAACCAACGACCGGCTCACCACGTAGGACACGGTCTTAGCCGCTTCACACCGTAGCGGCGGTGGTGGTCGGCGACGGACTGGAAGCGGTTCACCAGCGCGTCTCCCCAGCGGAGTCTGATCGTCACGCACGAAGTATCGGTGCGGCCTTGGCTCCATTGGGCACGGATCCGGCACGCGGCCCCATAGCAGCCGCACTCAGCAAGCAACCCCCAGATCGCTGACCTGGGGGCTTGAGACGGAGCGGGCGACGAGAATCGAACTCGCGCTCTGAGCTTGGGAATCACCGGTGCTTCGAGGGCCTTTCCACAGGTAGGCCGCCTGTGGTGGTGGTAATTACCATCCTCGGGCGCCATCGTCTTGTGCCCCGGCCGTCCGTGGTTAACTGCTTTAACTGGTGCGAGAGTTGTGCGGGGTGAGTAATTCGGTGCATTCCTCCCTGCTCGGGTGCTTGGGAGAGGGTTTGAGGGCACCCCAGCCAACCTCGGCGACCGCACCGCCCGGGGTCCGCTGTGCATGTGGCACGCACGCGCCCCCGGCTGGCGCAGGTCTGGGGCCCGCATGCGTCGCGATTCACCCCGGCCACGACTATCCCAAGACTGCGCTTTCGAGCATGGCCACAGGACCTTGCCTTCTGCTGACAGGCAGTCACGAGGTGTACCGCGAGGTCGACCCTCGCCCTATACCCTCATTCCGTAAGCGAGCTACGTTACAGGGGGCAGACCATGAGCAAGCTGCACATCGAGTATGTCCGCAACGCCATCGACGAGCGGTACACTGATCTGCTGGACATGTCGGACCTGCCGAGATCGACCTCCGCACAGGGCCGTCAACAGGCGTTCCTCAGTCGCGGTATCGCAGCACTCGCCGTGCAGCATGAGCACCAGATCGGTCCGCGGGCTGCCGCTGCATGCGTCTTCGATGGTGCGGACGACCGTGGCCTGGACGCGATATCGGTCGAGTTCAGTGCTCCGCAGCCGCGGATCTGTCTGGTGCAGGCGAAGTGGAGCGACGCGGGCAAGGGCCCGTTCGACGAAGAAGCGGTGCACAAGCTGTTTCGCGGGCTGGACCTGCTTTTCGACCGGGCCTATTCGAAGTTTAACAGTCGTTTCCAGTCGCTGGTGCCGACTCTCCAGCAGGCGTTCGACCTGAGCCTGCCGAAGGTGACCATCGTCCTTGCCCTGATGCGGACGGCCCCTCTCAACTCCAACGTGCGGGAGTTACTGGAAGAGAAGATCGCCGAGCAGAACCAGGTCGACGAGATCGTCGACTACAAGGTCCTCGATCTGCGTGACTTCCACCGGGCGATCCTCGGTGACGCGGCTGCGCCGAAGATCGACGCCACGGTCAGGCTCGACGGCTTCGTACAGGAGTCGACCCCGTACAAGGCTCTCTACGGCACCATGACCGTCCCCGACCTCGCCGACCTGTACGGCGAGCACAGGCGAGGGCTCTTCGCTCGCAACATCCGGGATTCCCTCGACCTGACGGACGTCAATGTCAAGATCCAGAACACGCTGTTGGAGCAGCCTGAGCACTTCTGGTACTTCAGCAACGGCATCACCATGCTCTGCGAGACGATCAAGCCGGTCGGCCGAGTCGTCCCTGGAAGGGGCGGCGACTTCAAGCTGACCGGCATCAGTGTGGTCAACGGCGCACAGACCGTGAGTGCCCTGCACCGGGCCTTCGTCAAGGATCCCGACACCGCGGAGATCGGCCGGGTCATGGTGCGGCTGATCTCCCTGGAAAACTGCCCGGAGGGTTTCGGGGACCAGGTCACCACCACCACGAACACACAGAACCCGATCGAGGAGCGCGACTTCAAGTCGCTCGATCAGGGACAGATCCAGCTCCGCGACGATTTCCCCCTGTTGCTGCACCGTAGTTACGTCATCAAGCGTGGCGAGCGTCCCCCAGACGAGCGGCACGGTTGCTCCATGGCGGAGGCCGCCGAGGCCCTGGCCGCCGTCCATCCCAATGCTCAGCTCGCGGCGGTGGCCAAGCGAGACCAGAACCTCGCCGGATTGTGGGAAGACAGCGTCTACGACCAGGTCTTCGGGAAAACCCCGAACGTGTACCGGGTCTGGCGCTCGGTCGAACTACTCCGCGCGGTCCGCGAGGAGCTGAAGGCGCTCCGCGACGGCCTGCTCTGGCGTGCCGACGCCACCGCCTCGCACGGCGATCTTCTCGTCACCCACATCGTCTTCCGCCGCTTGAACACCACTGCCATCGAGAGCCCGGACTTCGACTGGTCGGGCGAACTCGCCAAGGTGCCGCAGCTGGTGCAGGACACCTTCGCGTGGGTACTGCGCGCGATCGACGACGAGTACGGCACGAGCAGCCACATCATCGCCGCTGTCCGCAATGCCGAACGCATGCAGCGCGTGGTCCGCGCGGCCATGCGGGGCCTCGACTCCGGCAGTACCGCTCCCGTCCTCCAGGACGATTACCAGGTCGCGGGAACCGAGCAGCGCGGGCGGCAGGTCAACGCGGTCGTCACCCTCATCGCAGCCGGCCGCATCCCAGAGGGCACAGAGCTGGAGTTCCGCCCCTTCTCACGGCCGGAGCGGCGAGAGATGACGGACTGGCTCGCCGCGACTCCTGACCGTGCCCGGGCAATCTGGTCAAACGTGAACGGCAACAGGAACCCACTGCGCTGGGCCGTGGACGGAAAGTGGTATTCGCCGAGTGGTCTGACCCGGAAGATGCGGGCCGAGGCGTCAGGGGTGGTCACCTCGGCGCAAGGAACGGTGCGGTGGTTCGTGCCCGACCAGGGCTCCCTCGAAGAGCTGGCGTACGAGGTGCGGCAGAACGAGGGGACCGATACCGAGACCGGACCCACGGAGCAGTGACGGGCGAAGGCCGGAGAACGCGCGGCTGACCGCTGGAAATCGGTGATTGTCACTGCCTGGCGTTACGGTCAGCACGTCCGTATGCCCGGTCGTGATCCCTTCCTCCGGGAAGCTCTGGCGGGTCAACTCCAGGACCGTAAGATCGCAGGTGCCAGCCGTTACAGGAGTGCCTGCAGGACAGACACGGGCTCCGGGCGGCGGGCATCTCACGCACCACCGAGCACAGGGAAGAAGCATCCGCCGATGGAGGAACTGACCTTGGATCTGGACATCCCGCAGCAGCCCGAGGACAGTGCCGGTCGGGATGCAGCAGCGGAAGCGGGCCAGCCCCAGGTCACGGCCCTGGAAGAGGGGCAGATCGTCGACTACATCACCGGCGAGGCGATCAAGGAGACCGAGAAGGAGAAGGTCCGCCAGCGCATCGCCCGGGCGCTCGTCCATGAACACGGGATCGACCCCGCTGACATGGCGCGCGATTTCCGCGTCACGATCAGTGAAGCCGGTGCCAAGCGGACGCGGACCAAACCGGCCGACATCGCGGTCTTCGAGTCCGGAGCCGCGCACACCACCGCCAACCTTCGCCGTGTGGTGATCTGCAAACCGGAGCCCAAGAGCAAGGGGAAGAACGTCGTCAAACTCCGTGAGCCCGACCAGGCGGAGAAGGATCTCGATGCCCTCCGGGAACTGATGGGCAACGAGGACCGCCCACTGTGCGCGGACGGGATGTGGACGGACGGCGTTGACTTCTTCTTCCTCAAGAAGGTGGTCAGCGACTTCGGCGCAGATTTCGAGGATCGCAGTGACTGGGCAGTCGCCGACGGGACCCTCGGCAGCCGCACCGTCGCCTCGCACCAGCGACTGCGGCGAGCAGAACCCGAGCGCCTCAAGACCGCGTTCCGCCGCTGCCACAACTACATCCACGGCAATGAGGGCATGCCGAAGGACGCCGCATTCTGGCAGTTCTTGTATCTGCTCTTCGCCAAGATGTACGACGAGCGAGTCACCCGAGGCACCGGACACGGCCGCTTCCGCACCGGCCTTAAGGAGATGTTCGAGAAGGACGGTCGGGCAGCTATCAGCGCCCGCGTCAGGGAGCTCTTCGAGGACGTCAAGCGCGAGTACAAGGACGTCTTCAAGCCCACCGATGAGATCACCCTCTCCGACCGGGCGCTCGCGTTCATCGTCAGCGAGATCGCCCCGTACGACCTCAGCGGCACCGACGTCGACGCGAAGGGCCTCGCCTACCAGGAGCTCGTTGGCACCAATCTGCGCGGTGACCGGGGTCAGTACTTCACCCCGCGCGGCGCGGTCAATTTGATGGTCGAGATCCTCGACCCGCAGGAGGACGAGACCGTCCTCGACCCGACCTGCGGCACCGGCGGCTTCCTCCAGGCCACGCTCAAGCACCTGCGCGACACCTGGAAGAAGGAGGCCGGCACCTATGGCTTCCCGGACACCGACGAGGAACGAGAGCGCTACCGGGACCGGCTGAGGGACTACGCGGAGAAGCGCCTGATGGGTGCGGACTTCGATCCCTTCCTGGTCCGTGCCACCACCATGGCGATCATGACACTCGCGGAGACCACCGGGAACGTCTTCCACATGGATTCCCTCGGCTTCCCACGCGGACACCTCCCGGGCGTCGAGGAGGCAAAGAAGAGGATCCCCCTCGGCGAGACCGTCGACGTCCTCCTGACTAACCCGCCGTTCGGCGCCGACATCCCCGTCAGCGACGAGTCCGTCCTCGGCTCCTTCCGGGACGGCATCGCCAAGTCCTGGGGACGCAACAAGGAAACCGGCGAGATCGAGGAAAGCCTGACCAGCAAGCCGGGCAGCATGGCCCCCGAGCAGTTGTTCATCCAACGCGCCATCGAGTGGGTCAAACCGGGCGGCCGTATCGGCATCGTCCTGCCCAACGGCATCCTGTCGAACCCGGGCCCGACCGACGAGGCCATCCGCCGGTACATCCTGGAGCACTGCTGGGTCCTCGCGAGCATCGAACTGCCTGTGGAGACGTTCGTCGTCGACGCCAACGTCAACATCCTGACGACACTCCTCTTCCTCAAGCGCAAGACAAACAAGGAGGTTCAAAATCACCGGATCGGGACGGAGAAGGCGTACCCAGTCTTCATGGCGGTCGCCGAGAAGGTGGGATTCGACCGGCGTGGGAACGACCTCCACAAGCGCGAGCCTGACGGAAAGATCATCGTGGAGACCTCGGTCGAGCAGGAGCGTCTGCGTATCCGCGGCAAGGATGTCGTCCGGCCGCTGCGGCGCAGCAAGCCGGTCATCGACAACGACCTGCCGGTGATCGCGAAGAACTACCGCGAGTTCCGGGCCAAGTACCCGGTGCCGGGCTTCGACCCGCGCGCGGGAACGGAGGTGGGCGCGTGAAGATCGCCAGCCTGTCAAACCCGGTGACGTCCGACTGGTTTCGGGAGCAGGGGCTCCGGCTCGACGCCTCGCCGTACGTCTCGGGCGCGCTGCAGGTGAAGAAGCTGCTGGACCGGCTTCCGGAGACGGTGCCGTTGGCGAGCCTGACGAGGGGACACAACGGTGGGATCTTCAACGGCCCCATGTTCCGCCGGGTCTATCTCACCGACCCCGAGCACAGCGTGCCGTTCCTCGGCACGAAGGACATGATGGCCGCCGACCTCACGGGGCTACCCCGGCTGCGGAAGGCTGACGCCCACTCGGCGGCGCTGTCGTACCTGCAGCTCAAGCCAGGCATGACCCTGATCTCGCGCTCGGGCTTTAATGCTGGCAGACGGGCTTACGCCCGACCTGATATGAGCGGTGTCTGGGCTTCAGAGGACATTGTCAAGGTCCAGCCCGACCCCGAGAGGATCAAGTCGGGATACCTTTATGCCTTCCTGCTCAGCCGGTTCGGCGAGGCGCTCGTGCGCGGGTCCGTGTACGGCTCGGCCGTGAAGCACATTGAGGCTCATCACATCGCAGGGCTTCCGGTGCCCCGGTTCGGCGATCGGGTGGAGTCCGAGATTCATGAGCTGGTGGAGGAGAGCACCGAGTTGCGTGCTCGCCACCAGGCCGAACTTGCCGCCGCGACGAAGGATTTTTTCGACAGCAACGGGCTGCCCGAGCTGAGCGAGCTGCGGTGGCATCAGCAGGAGCGGGATCTCGGGTTCGAGGTCGCGCGCGTGGGTTCGACCTCCTTGAGGGCGTTGAACTTTGCGCCGAGGGCGCGGCGGTTGATCGAGAAGCTGGAGACGGTGCCGGGAGCCAGGCTCGGGGAGATCTGCGCAGGCGGTCAGCTCAGCCGTGGCGTCCGTTTCAAGCGCGTGGAGAGCGACTCCGAACACGGTGTCCAGCTGGTGGGACAGCGTCAGGCGTTTTGGCTTCGGCCCGAAGGGCGCTGGATCGGAACCGCAACGACGCCTGCCGAGGTGTTCGCGAGCGACGAGAGCGTCCTTGTTGCGGCTCAAGGAACCCTCGGCGAGAACGAGGTGTACTGCCGGTCGATCCTCGCTACCGGATCGTTCTTGAAGTACGCATATTCTGAGCACTTCCTCCGCGTAGTCAGCGGCACCCCCGACATCCCTGGTGCCTACCTCTTCGCTTTCTTCCGCTCTGAGGCCGCGTTCCGAGTCCTGCGGTCGCTGAGCGTCGGTGGGAAGCAGCAAGACATCCACGAGTTCCTGCGCGCAGAGATCCCTGTCCCAATTGCCCTCAACACCGATCGCGACCGCATCACCGCCACCGTACGTTCCGCCTACCGATGTCGCGACCGCGCCGATGTCCTTGAGGACAAGGCGCTTGCGCTGCTCACCGCTGCCGTCGAGGAGGCCGTTGGCTAATGGGTGCCAGGATCGTTGCTGTTGGGGAGGCCGTCAACGATGCCGAGCGGCGCGTGATCGCGCATCTGCGTGATCACGCGCCGGACGACTGGACGGTTCTGCACTCCGTCGAAATCCCGGATGGGAACCGTCTGTTCGAAGTTGACCTGGTGGTGGTCACCGGGCACGCGGTGTACGTGATCGACGTCAAGGGCACCAGCGGCCGGATCGAGGTCGACGGCAGCCGCTGGTATCCGGCGAGGCGGGCCCCGTTCCGCAGCCCGGTACCCAAACTGCAGAGCCACGCCAAGCAACTCAAGACGATCCTGGAAACCGCACACCTGCCGCTGTCCCGGCTCTGGACCGACGCTCTGGTCGTCCTCTCGGCCCGGGACGCGGTCCTGCTGGACAACACGCCCGTGCAGCGTGACGCGAAAGCGACGGTCGCGCTGCCGGATCTGATCGAACGGCTGACGGATGTCCGCCGGGTACCTGTGTCGTCCGGGCGGTTCGACACGGATATCTCCGCGTACCACGAGGCGATCGTGAACACCGTGCGGGGCACCTCGCACGCGCCATCGGGGCCGCCGAGGTACGGCAGCTGGGAGGTCATCGAGCGGCTCAGCGAGTCCCAGCACGCCGAGGGCGCCGACGTCCTGGACGAGTACCGGGCGAAGAACGCTCTCGCGGTGCAGGGCTCGGGCACGGTCCGGCTCCAGGTCCGCCAGGCTGACCCGTACGCGCCGGAGGCCGAGCGGCTGCGGCA
Organism: Streptomyces johnsoniae; assembly: GCF_031845565.1. Taxonomy (NCBI): domain Bacteria; kingdom Bacillati; phylum Actinomycetota; class Actinomycetes; order Kitasatosporales; family Streptomycetaceae; genus Streptomyces; species Streptomyces johnsoniae. Next base: position 7,500 of record NZ_JAVREV010000012.1, read on the forward strand.
GCAGAAGCGGATCGGTATCGCCTACGAGGCACTGGGCAAGCTGCCCGCGCATCCGAACATCGTGGGGGTACGGGACTTCTTCGCCGACGAGGACCGGGGCGTGTACGTCACCGTCTTCGACGATGCCCCCGGGCATGCGCTGAAGCTGCACCTGACCGGGGCCGCCGACCCGCTGACTGCCGACGCCAAGCTGCGCAGCATCCGGCATGTCCTGCAGGGACTCGCGCACGCGCACAGCCGGCGGATCGCGCACCGCGAGCTGAACCCGTCGACGATTCTGATCGCTCAGGACGGCCGGGCGATGCTGACCGGCTTCGAGTACGCCAAGACCGCACAGCAGCGCGGGCACACGGTGCTGCAGGAGGCTCGACTGGTCGCCGACCCGGCGTACCTCGCTCCCGAATGCCACGCCGACCCCACCGCCATGGGGATGGCGTCGGACGTGTACGCGGTCGGCGTCATCGGCTACCAGCTGCTGACTGGCGAGCTGCCGTTCGGCTCGGTAACCGAACAGGCCGGGGCCGCCGGTCAGTTGCCGGCCGACGGGCTGGAGAACGCCGGGGTCCGGGTGGAGCTGGCGCACTGGCTCCGGACGCTGTGCGCAAGGGACCCGGACGCGCGGCCCAGCGCCCTCGAAGCGCTACGCCGCCTGGACCTGGCGATGGGCGCGCGCCGGGCCCCGGCCAAGCGGATCGGTTCCTCGGCCGCGCGGTCGGCGCGGCAGCCCGCCGCTGAGCAGCCCGGTGGCCCGGACGCGCCGCGCGGGGCGGACTTCTTCAAGCGTCTGCCCGCCGACTTCCAGCTCGGCACCAAGTACCTGGTGCGCCACCGGCTGGGCCGGCCCGGCGGGTTCGGCGTGGCCTACCGGGTGTACGACACGATACGGAGCGTCGACCGGGCGGTGAAGCTGGTCCTCAGGGACCGCGACTCCGTACTGGAGCGCCTCAAGCGCGAGGCCGACGTGCTGCAGCGGCTGCAGGGCGCGCCGCACCCCAACGTGGTGTCCATGGTGGACGCGGACCGGCTACCCGCTCCCGATCCGTACCCGTACCTGGTGTTCGAGTTCGTTGACGGCAAGGATGTCGCCGAGGTGATCCGAGGCGGCAGGATGGGCGCGGCAGACGTGCTGCGGTTGGCCGTCGACACCGCGCGTGGGCTGCGGCACATCCACGACCTCGGGGTGTGGCACTGCGACATCAAGCCGAGCAACCTGCTGTGGACCGACGACGGCGTCAGGCTGATCGACTTCGGGATTGCCAAGACCGCCGACTCCTCCGAGGGACACACCTACACCAGCGCCCGCTACAGCCCGCCCGATTTGGACCAGGTGCCAGCCAACGCCACCGGATACATCGATCGTGACCTGTTCGGGCTCGGTGTCACCCTGTATGAGGCGCTCACCGGCGGCCACTACCCGTGGGACGCCAACGCCCCGCTGGCCGGGGTCGCGCCGGCCGACCCTCGGATCGCATACAGCGGCTTCGACGATCTCGCGCCCGGCTTCGCCGAGATCCTGCTCCGGGTGACCTCTCCATACCGCGGCGAGCGGTTCACCACGGCAGAGGAACTGCTCGGGGCGCTGCAGACGCTGGAGTCGGCGCGGGACGCCCCCGTGCCCGCACCGCTACCCGAGCGTTCGGAACTGCCGCCGTCCCCACCGTCCGGCGACGGTCCCGACGAGACGCCCCTGCCCGATCCCAACACCAACCCGTTCGTGGCCCATCTGCAGACGCTGTACAGCCAGAGCCGGCGCAGCAATCGCGGCACGCGGGGCCTCGACCCGCACGCCATGTCGGTGTACGTCGAAACCGCCCTGGACCGCGAGCTTGTTCCCGCGCTGCGGCAGGGCAAGCACGCCCTCGTCGTGGTCACCGGGAACGCGGGCGACGGAAAGACCGCGTTCCTGGAGAGCTTCGAGCGCCAGGCCCGCGAGTGGGGCGCCGTCTTCGGGTCCCGGCGGCCCAACGGCAGCGACTTCACACTGGACGGTCACCGGTTCCGCATCAACCACGACGGCAGCCAGGACGAAGGCGAGGTGGGCGGGGACGATGTCCTGGAGGAGTTCTTCGCGCCGTTCACCGGAGCGGACGAGTCCGGCTGGGACGGCACCGGAGGTGAGACACGGCTGATCGCCATCAACGAGGGTCGCCTCATCGACTTCCTGAGCCACCGCCACGAGAGCTACTCGCACCTCGCCAAGCTGGTCAACCTCGGTCTGGTCGGGCGGGACACCGGTCAGACGGTCGCCGTCGTCAACCTCAACGCCCGCGACGTGGCCGCCCGCCCGACGGATACCGACGGCGTTCCCCAGGACGGTGAGTCGCTGCTGGAGCGGGTGATCGAGCGGATGACACACGAGCGGTTCTGGGAAGACTGCGCGTCCTGCGACCTCGCCGCCAGCTGCTACGCCCGGCACAACGCCCAGACCTTCCAGCACCCCTCGGCCGGCCCCCAGGCGATGCGGAGGTTGCGCAGGATCTACGAGCTCACCCAGCTGCGCGGCAAATTGCACATCACGCTGCGCGACCTGCGGTCGGCTCTGGCCTTCACCCTCACCTCTGGCCGCGACTGCGCGGAGATCCACCAGCTGTACGCGGCCGGTGACGCCCAAGGCATCCTGGACGGCTTCTACTTCTCCGCGCACCTGGGCACGCCCCCGGCCGAGGACGGCGGCCCGAGGGAACGCGACCGGCTGCTGTCCCTGCTGCGGGAGGCCGACGTCGCCGCCACGCCGCAGCCCCGGCTGGACCGTCGCCTCGACTACGCCGGGTTGCTGGAGGACGGCGCCCTGGTCACCGTGGACGGGCGCGGGAACCGGGACCGGGTGCTGCTGGAGCAGCGGTTCGCGGAGCTCGGCCGGTCGAACCCCAATGGTCGAGGGCACGCGGGCCGGGCGACCGACCACCGCCGCTACCTCGACGCGGCGCGCCGTCTGCTCTATTTCGAGCTCCACGACGAGGAGCGGGCCCAGCGGATGCTGCCCTACCCCTCGGTGCTGCGCTTCATGGAGCTGCTGAGCACCGATGCCTCCGTCGACGACGAACGCGACATGGTGCTGCGTGCTCTCAACCGGGGAGAGGGGCTGGTGGCCCCGGACCGCATCGGGGAGGCCCTGGCCCTGAAGGTCCGTGAGGTGACGGGCGGTCTCGTCCGCAGTTACCGCCGCTTCCCCGCCGAAGGGTTCCGGCTTGAGCCCGGAAAGGTGCCTGCCTCCCCCTATGTCGAATCCGGCCGCACCGCGCTGCGTCTGAGCTACCGCGACCCGGCAGGTAGCCAGGGTGGGACCGCGGAGCTGGACATCCGGCTCGACCTGTTCGAGCTGCTGCAGCGATTCGGACAGGGATACCGGCCCTCGGTGGCCGACGTCCAGGGGCAGCAGCTCGCCCTGGCCGTGTTCAAGAACCGGCTGGCCGCCGTCCCGTACCAGGAAGTGCTCCTCACCACGCACGGGCATGACCTGCACCGCGTCCACCGCACCGAGGACGGCGTCCTGCACATGAAGGACCTGGCAGCCGCCTCGGCAGAGGCGGCAGGCGACCTGGACGACGACCGACAGGCCGACGGGGCGGAGGAGACGGCATGGCGTTGACAGGATCACTCGGCACCTTCCACCACCCCGGCGTCAGCCGGATCGACTACAAGCCGCTGGAGATGGACCGGGTCCTCACCGCGCTGCTCGCCCGGCTGTGGCACCACGGCATGCCCAGCAAGATCAGCCGTACGGCGACGCTCGACGTCGATGTGTTCGTCAAGCTGTTCCTGGATCACCCCGACGTGTTCGACGGCTTCGACAGGGAGACCACCACCCGCTGGGCCGTCACCCACCTCATGGACATGGTCAACCGCGGCCGGGCCGACGAAGCCGTGGCCGCACCCAGGCCGCTGCACGGCTTCACCTACCGATTCCGCAACAGCCGCAAATCCCGTCCGTACGGCGCCGACGAACAGCTGTACGAGATGCTCGGCGCGGACGACGGTGCGCTGAAGGGATTGCGCGAGTTCTTCTTCTCCGACGTCGACCGGGTCACCGGCACCATTACCCCCGGCCCGGACACCGACGTGGAGACACAGGCGCTGCTGCACCTGGTCGAGCTCGCGGGCCGGAAGGTGCGGGACCAGGCGGACACCAGCAAACCCCGCACCCCCTCTCCGCCGCTGTGCGCCGAGCCCGCACAGCTGCTCTGCCAGGACGTCATGCGGCTCCTCTACCACCAGGACCGCATGCCGCGCACCGTGCTGGTGGACTACCTCAAGACACTCTTCGCCTTCCACCTGGCGCTTTACCACCTACGCATGATGAAGCTCCTGCCTGCTGCCGTCGAGGCCGGCACGGTCCCGGCCAGCTGCCGCAGGGGACACACCTCGAAGGCGGCGGCGGACCGCTGCCCGTACCAGGTGCGGCTCTTCCTCGATGCGGACGGCGCCCCCGGAACCCCGGCCGCCGCGCTGGCCGAACACAGCGCGGACATCTGGTACCGGCGCATCCCCCGCTTCGTCCAGGCGACCTACCAGGTGAAGAAGCTCGACGACTTCGCCGAGTCCCTCGCCAAGGCCGGCACCCTGAGCCGGCCCGCCGGACGGAACTACTTCACCCCGGAAGAGCTCCTGCGTCTGCTGGACAAGAAACGCCGTAGGGACCGCGACGCCTTCTTCCTCCAACGCGTCACCCGGGTGCGGGACGAGGAGGAGGACCTCCCGCCCGAGCTCAAGCAGATCACCCAGCTCGGACTCGACCCGTTCGACGAGTACACCGAGATGCTGATGCACTACCGCGGCCGTTACTACCGGGGCCAGTTCGTGAAGTGCCTCGACTCGATGCTGCTGAAACACCGTCCTGGCGCACTGCTCGCCCAGCCGCGCGGTGGCGGCGCGGACGCCGCCCGCCGGTTCGTCCTGGACGGACGTCTCCTCGAAGTCCTCCTCCAGGTGTCACTGCTGCGCGAGGCGGCCGACGGCAGCGGCGACCTGGCCACCGCCCCGATGCGGGTCGACGAATTCCTCACCCTGCTCCGTAGCCGGTACGGGCTCTACATCGACCGCCTCCCCGACGGCGACGGCTTCGCCGGCGCCCACCTCGACGACCAGGCGGCGCTGCGCGCCAACTCCGCCGCCTTCCTCAACCGGCTGCGCGAGATCGGCTACTACCAGGACATGTCAGACGCCTACCTGACGCAGACCATCACCCCCAGGTACGCCATCGGCACCGCTACACGGACGGGAGTCAGCACGCGATGACCACCACCCCGCCCGGCACGACCGGCCTGACCGAGACCACCGCGAAAGACCTCCGGGAGGCCCTCGAAAGCATCCTGGTGCCCCAGCTGGCGAAAATCGTCGGCGAGCGCGGCGCAGGACACTGCATGCGCGTCACCGAGGTCGAACCCGAACTCGCCGCACCCCTGGTGCGCCGACTGCGCGGTGCGCTCGGCCCCGACGCCACGGTCTGCCTGCTCTGCCCCACCGACGACCTCGCGCTGGACCGGCCGCTGCACGACGTGGGAGTGAGCAGCACCAAGTTGGTCGAGCTGCGCAACCGCAGCGACGGCGAAGGCGTCCTGCCCGGCCCCCTACTGGTCTTTGTGCCACCCATGGTCCGAGTCAGTGCGGAGGACTCCTTCGGCATCGCCACCTTCGAAGAAATCCCGCTCGGCGACGCCTACACCCGTCTCGCAGACCACCTCCTCGACCAGGTGCCGCAGCGGCAGCGCCCCGCCGTCGAGGAACTGCTCGCCGCCGTCCGCAGCCATCCGGACGGACGGCAGGCAGGCGACCGCGCCATCGCCCAGTACCTCCTCACCCTCCAGGTCAACGCCTACCGTGACCAGGTCGCCGGGGCGGCGCTCTACCACTTCGGCCTCGTACCGGACTTCGACCTGTTCGCCGACCCGGCCCTGGTACGGGAACGAGTCGACAAGAACCGCGGCCTGGTACAGAAGCTCACCGATTCGCCACGCTCCGAACGACAGCGTGTCCTGGATCTCGGCCTGACCGACAGCGGCTTCGCCGCCCGCCTCGCCGCCTTCGCCACCCGCTGCGGTCTGGAAGAGCCCACGGCCTGGACCCGCCGCATCGTCGTCGACCGGGAGAACTGGGGCCTGTCCTTCGGCAACTGGCGCGTCGACGAGCGGCGCCGTGCCACCGTCTCCATCGACGTCCGCGAACTCGGCCTGCCCTCATCGGGTGACAACCCCCAGCACCTGAGGGACTACCCGGCGCTGGCCGCCATGGCCGGCCAGCCCTACCTCCTCACCGGGGACAAGGGAGTCCGCGACATCACCGTCCGCTTCACCGTGCAGCCCGCCCCCCGCACAGTGGAAGGGCTGGAGAAGTTCCGTGTGGAGATCGTCTCCGAGAACGGCGGCCCCATCGGCCGAATCACCCACGTCGGCAAGGGGAAAACGGCCAAACCCGAGTACAAGAAGGCACTGAGTCGCCTCAACAAAATCGACTGGGAGGAAGGGTGGCACTACATCCGCGTCGTCCCACTCGACAAGGAGGGCGAGCCTCTCGATGTCGTCCCTGGCGCCCACGACCTGCCCGGCGGCGAGAGCGAGCGCTTCTACGTCGTCCCCGACGCCGAGGCCGAGGAGCCGCCGGAGCGCACCGCGGGACGGTTCCTCGGGCTCACCCAAGCCCTACGCTCGCTTCAGCTCGACTCACTCACCGCGGGAGAGGACCCGGCCCAGGTCATCGCCACCGACGTCCGCTGGAAGGCGTTCGGCGTCCGTAGCCCGCACCGCACGCTAAGCGCGAAGATCCACGCCGCGGGCAACGTCGAGATCCGGCTGTCCCCGCTGCTCGTCCAGGCCCAGCAGCACCTCCTCGCCCACCCCGACGACACCAGCCTGCGCCGACTGCTCCTGCGCCCGGACGGCACCGCCGAGGTGTCCAACGGCGACGACGCAGTCCTCGGGCAGACCCTGACCGGCCGGGCGGCCGAGGCGTACGACGCCTTCGTGAGCGCCCGGCAGGCGTATTTCGCCGCGATCACGGGCGAGACGGGCGCCTCGACGGAGCCTGCCGAGTTCCTGGTCAGCGAGGCGGTCGACTTCGAGCAGGTGCGTGACGAAGTCGCCGCCTATGCCGAGGCGTACGCGGAGCTCGTCGACGCGCAGGCGCTCCAGGTCGAAAGGGCCACCGACACCACCCGGGGCAGCGCCCTGAACGCACTCGCCCGCATCCAGCAGATCGACTGTGTGGCGGCGATGCTCACCGACGGTACGGGCCGACGCGAGGCGGTTCTGCTCGTCGCCCCCACCCACCCACTGCGGGCACTATGGCTGGCCACGTGGTCGGCGCTTGGCCTGGACTGGGTGAGCCGCCTGACCGCCGGCGACAGGAAGGCCGTTCTGTCCGCACGGGACTCCCTGCTGGCTTCCCTGGCACCCCTCGGCTTTCCGTTCGCCGTGCCGCGCCAGGACGGACGCCTGATGGCCACGGCCGACAACCTCACTCCGTACTGGGGCGCCTACTTGCCCAGCGAGACCGCCGACCCCCGCGGGGTGATCGGTCGGCTCGCCACCACCCTGAGTCTTCCTCCCGAGAGCACCCGCGCCACCGCCAACGGCAGCGGCGCCCTGTCCGGAACCGCACTGGCTGACCGGATCGAGCGCTACGTCCGCCTGCATCCGTACGTCCGCAGCCTGGTCATGAACGTCGTCAACGCAGGCCGGGCCGAGATCGTCGCCGATGCCCTGCTCGAATTGCAGCGCCGCGCCGCTACCCGCGACCTCACGTACGACATCCGCCTGTGTGTCACCGACCCCGAGGCGCCCGAGGCTGGCGCCGCCCTGATGGAGCTGCAGAGCGTGCAGAGCCAGATCTCCTCCGCCGAGGCCGAAGCCTTCCTGCACACCACCGGCCCGGCCCGCACCGCCAAGCTCGTCCATTCCGTACGCTCGGTGGACGAGTTCACCCGGCAGCCGGCGGAGTTTGACGCCCATCTCACCGTCCTCATCGACGCGTTCGGCGGCGAACAGCACTCCGCCACGCCGCACCAGACCGTCACCTACACGCCCGTCCACGGCCTGGTTCAGGCGACTGCCTCCACCTACGAGGACAGCGACCAGCAGATCGTCTGGCGAGCCGCCCCTCGCCACGGCACGGCCCTCCCCATAGAGGACGCCGAAGACCTCACCACGCTCATGGGCCGCCTCCCCGCCCTGCTCGCCACCGCCGCGGCCTGCGTGGCCACCGCCGGCCAGGCGCCGCGCAACGTCCCATGCACCGTCCTGTCTCTCGACACCGACGCCCGCGATCTCCTCTACCAGGCTCACCAGTCCGGCGACTGGGTCGTCACCATTGACCGCACTCTGGGCCTGGAGTACTTCGACAACGCCGACCGGCACGGCAGGCCCGAATACGTCATCGACTACGCGCCCTCCCAGGGCAGCGACCTTGGCCACCAGGTCATGGTCAGCTCCAACTCGGTCGACGAGCTACGCACCCTCCTCGGCCCGACGGCCGAGCAGCACGGTCTCAACGTCGAGACACGTCACCTGAACACGTTCTTCGACCAACTCCGACTTCTATCCGGCAACCTGGCGTTCAAGCTCGCGTCTACCGCGCCCAACCAGCGCACCGAGGTCCTCGGCTTGTCCCTGGCCCGCCTCTACCTGGACTATCAGGACGTCCTGCACAACCAGATCGTCGTGCCGCTCGACGGCCACCCCGAGTTGTACGCCGAGGCCCGTCGCCAGTCCCGCGAGCTTGGTGACGGTCTGTCCTTCCACCGGAGCGACCTGGCCCTGTTCCACCTGAACGCACGGCAGCGGACGATCACCTGCCACCTCGTCGAGGTGAAGTGCTACACCGCGCTCGACGACATCGGCGCCTACCAGCGGCTTAAGACCAAAGCCGCCCAGCAACTGGAACGCAGCCGGACCGTACTCGCCGAGTCCTTCGACCCGGACCTCAACACCCGTGACCGCGTCGACCGCTCCGTCAAGAACCTCACCCTCGCCTCCATGCTCCGCTTCTACCTGGAGCGCGCGGCCCGCCATGGCCTCGTGAACCAGAAGGCCCGAGCAGCAGCCCATCAACTACTCGACAGCCTCGACGACGGCTACCGGCTCCGCTTCACCCAAAGTGGCCTGATCTTTGATCTCGCCCGCACCGGCACCGACCAGGAAACCGACGGCCCGGTGAAGTTCCACCGCATCGGCCAGGACCTCATCACGGAACTCGTCGAGGCGATCCCGACAGTGCGGCCGGGTGTGGCGGTTCAGTTGGACGACACCGACCTGGCGGTCGACGGTGGAGACACCCGGACGCCGGGCGGCGCCGCAACAGCGCCGACTCTGGCTCTTCTACCACTCTCCGTCCCACGTCTCGCCGACGCGGCCTTCCGCGCGGACGACCTGGTGTTGGAACTGGAACGGCCAGCACCCGAACCGGAACCGGAGCCGGACGCGGAAGAGGGTTCAGCGCCGGTACCGCCAGCAGCCGATCAGCCTGGCAGCGAGGAGAAGGAGTCCGGCCCGCCCACTCCGCGGGCCGCCGCGGACTCGGCTCTCCTCAACACGCCGGCCCCCGAGGCCTCCGCCGCAGCCCTCGACCCGCAAAACTTCCACGATGTCCCGATCGTGGACGCCGCGAGCCCCGCCACCCCACCACCCAATCCGGCCGTGCCCGGTACCGCCCAGCGAGACATCTACCTCGGCGTCACTCGCCCCTCGCCCCAGCACGGCGTACTGGGCGACATCGCCGGCCGCACCGTCTCTCTCGATCTCAACGAGACTCACATCATCAGCCTTTTCGGCATCCAAGGTGGCGGCAAGAGCTACACCCTGGGCAGCATCATCGAAGCGGCCACGCTCCCGGCCCCGCCCGTCAACGTCCTGCCACACCCGCTGGCCACCGTGGTCTTCCACTACAGCAAGGACCAGCACTACGCGCCCGAGTTCACCTCGATGCTGCACCCCAACAACGACAGCGCTCAACTCGCCGCCCTCAAGGAACGCTACGGAGCGGAACCGCGTGCCCTGACCGACATCCTCCTCATCACGCCGGCGGCCCAGGTCGACGAACGCCGTGCGGAGTACCCAGGGATCGACGTGCACCCCCTGGCGTTCTCCTCCACCGAACTCAAGGCGGAGCACTGGAGGTTCCTACTCGGCGCCGTCGGGAACCGGTCCACTTACATCAAACAGATCGCCAAGGCCGTCCGTAAACACCGCGACAACCTGACCCTCGACGCGATCCGCCAGGAACTGTCCAGCTCCCGGATGCCTGACCACCTCATGGACCTGGCCGAGGGCCGCCTCGACCTGGCCGCAGAGTACATCGACGACAACGTCCGGCTCACCAGCCTGATCCGACCCGGCCGACTCGTCATCGTCGACCTGCGCGACGACCTGATCGAAAAGGACGACGCCCTCGGCCTGTTCGTCGTCCTGATGCAGCTCTTCGCCGACGCCCGCGACGGCGATCGCCGTTTCAACAAGCTGGTCGTCTTCGACGAAGCCCACAAGTACATCGACAGCCCTGACCTCGTGGCCGGCCTGGTCGAGTCGGTTCGCGAAATGCGCCACAAGGGCATGAGCATCCTGGTGGCGAGCCAGGACCCGCCGTCCGTCCCCGTGCAGCTGATCGAGCTTTCCAATCACCTCATCCTACATAAATGCACGTCCCCCGCCTGGCTCAAGCACCTGCAGAAGGCGAACGCTGCCCTGTCCGGCCTTACGGCTGAGAAACTCGCCCATCTCCGCACGGGCGAGGCTTACATCTGGTCGAGCAGGGCCACCGATCCGGCGTTCACCTACGGTGCTGTACGCATTCGATGCCGTCCCCGAGTGACGCAGCACGGCGGGGACACGAAAACGGCATCCGGGCGGTAAGTGGGTGTCAACTGAAGGCTCTCGTTTCAACGTCGGCTACTCGTCCGGAGTGGCGTAGTAGTCGGCCAGCATCTCGGCTGGCCAGGTGGGCTGCCGGATCTCGCCCCGTGGGCCCATCTCGGTGAACCAGGGTTTGATGTCCAAGACAGGTGTGCCGTCCACGGCGTCGAGTTCTTCCACGTGGAGGTCGAGGCCGTCCACCTTGAGCAGGCGGCAGCGGCTCACACCGAGCCAGTTCAAGCGACGCATGTTCCGGTGCGCGAAGATCCCTCCGGCCGGCCAGTCGGGGTTGCTCCTGGGGCGCCGGGGCTCGGCGTGCAGGTCGGTGGGGTCGGTCAGGTGGAAGCGGAAGACGACCTCGATGTGGGAGAAGTCGGCCAGCCCGACGACCGATCCCTCGGTGAACCTGTCACTGTCGACGCGGATGATCGAACGGGCGCCACCCCAGAAGTCGTCGCCGGGCTCCGCTCGCCCTCCGACGACGCGGGCCACCGGCACGACCGTGAACTCTTCTGCCATGAGTTGGTCTCTCCTGACGTAGGTCCGATCCCTGCATTCACGCCGACGCTGCCAGGTACGCGGCTGCTCTGCCGTCGAGCTCGACGACGGCGGGGATGCCGCGACGACGCACCGGGGAGAGTGCCTGGCGCATGTCCGCAGCAGTTCGGCGGGCGCGAGCCGAGTGGATACCGTCCATGGCGTCGAGAGCCCGTGCCCAGGTTGCGCACGCTTCCTCGATGGCACCCTGGCTGGCCTGGACGGAACCGAGATACCCAAGGGTCACGGCATGCGTGCGGGTGAAAGTGGATGCCTTGCGGGTGCGGACGCTACGTCGGAATTCGCGTCGCGCACCTTCCAGATCGCCCGTGTCGCGGAGGGCACAGGCAGTTTCATGGGCGAGGCTCGCTTCGCTGAAGAAGAAGATCCTGCCGGGTTCCTCGTCCCCGGGCCTGGCGCCGGCCAGATCGTCTTCTGCGCGGAGAAGTGCTGCGGCTGCGGCCCGCCTCTGGCCGGTCGCGGCGAGGGCACGGGCGTGGACGGCGCCGAGGAGGGCACGCTCCCTGGGGGTGGCCAGCTCATACCGTTGCCCGTCCACCGAGGCCGCGGCCAACTCCAGTGCGTGGTCCGGGTGGCCGAGGTCTACGGCTTGGTGAGCCATGGCTCGCAGCACGTGGCCAGCCATCGGTGCGTCGTCTGCTTCGGCGGCCAGGCCGACTGCCTTGGTGAAGTAGTGCTGTGCGACGGTCTGTTCCGCGTTGTCGAAAGCCATCCATCCCGACAGATACGCCAACTCGCTGGCAGCGGAGAACATGCCCTTGCGTACGCGGTCGTCGGTGAAGCGGCTGTTGAGGTAGGTCCAGACATCGCTGGTGAGATACTGCACGACCGCGGCGCGGGCGTGCCCGCCGCCGTGTCGTTGGTCGATGCGCGAGAAGGCAGCCACCATGTCGCGAGCGGCGTCGAGGTCGCCAAGCCCGATCCTGCGGCGGCCGGTGGCAGAGCGGCTGGCAGCGCGTTCGGCCTGTTGGGTCCACCAGGTAGAGCCTGGCACAGCCAGCGCGGCAACGGAGTAAGCGGCGGCCGACAGAGCACGCCTGCGCCCCTTGTCCAAGTCGAGCCTCCCGAGATCGTTCAGCGCTGCCAGCGTATCCGTACGCCAATCCAGCGTTGGTCCGAGAGCCGGTGTCGTCAGGCCGATCTCTTCTGCGCTCACCGTGCGGCCGAGGTGCCGAGATAGTGCCTCGACGACGAAGAAGACGGTCTCTTCGGCTGGTGAAGCGCCCGCGACCCATTGCGCGACGCTAGCCCTGCTCGTCCGCAAGGAGATCCCCATCTCCGCGGCAACGCCTCGTACCTGCCAGGCCAGAGCCTCGTAGGTGACAGCGCCGGCCTTCAAGGCGGCCCTCAGCAGGGCGTTCGGAGTCCCGTTCTTCCCACCTGGCTTGCCCATCAAGCCCCCTCGGTCTCGGCCTGCGTTCCAACATAGTCGTCACGTTGGGGAGTTGGCTAAACACACTTAACGCATCGCACCGCGCCACACCCTGGGCGTCGACTCCCAGGGCTCGTTGACTGATGAGGCAGCGCTTCGGCGCCCGTTTCGGAGCCTCGGCGTTCAGGAACGGACGTTGTCCACCCCCATCGACGGACGCGCGGGACCAACCATGATTGCAACGGCCAGTCTCACCGAACAGACCCGATATGCCCGAACATTGCCATGCCTGGCGCGGAGCGTCGGCGATTCCCGGTGCTGAGCTGCGCGGGGACGGGTGGGGACGGTTCGAACCGGATCAGGCCGAGGCGGTGGCCTGGTCCGGTTCCGGAACCGGTGCGGGGCAGTAACGGGCCCAGGCGTCGAGGAACTGGGTGCGGGCGTAGCCCTTGGCCTGGGTGCCGCCGGGGAAGCGGTGGTTGCCCGGGCGGATGCCGTAGTCCTCCAGCAGCAGACCGAGACGGCGCGGGGTGATCCCGGTCGGGCCGTGTTCGGCCCACGGCGCTTCGGGGGCGGTGTTGAGCTGGTCGATCAGGCGGCTCGTGCGCAGGGCGGGTGGGTCGCCCTCGGTGGCGAAGACCTCGCGGATGTCGGCCAGGATGCGGGTGCGCAGCCCCGTGTCGGCGTCCCTTCCCGTCTCGTGGGCGGTCATGGCCCGGCAGGCGGTGCGGGCGAGGGCGGGCCACTCACCTCCCCCGAGGTCGGCGATGATCACCAGGGGTTCCCAGGTGTCGGCTGCGCGGTCCTCGACGGGCATGTCCGGCTCCATGTCCTCGGCCTGGGCGCACAGGGGCCTGAGCCAGGCGGCGAGGCGGTCGCGTAGGGCGTGCAGGGCGGGGGTGTCGCGGCCGGTGCGGAAGGCCGCCACACTCTCGCCCGGTGCGCGGCGGCGCATGCGGATGACCACGGAGCGGTCCATGATCGTGTCGGGCAGGTCGCCGATGCCGGCGAGGGCGGCCATGGCGAAGGTGGGGAAGGCGACCGGGGTGTGCTCGGGGCCGGTGACGCGCAGGGTGGGCCGGTTGCGCTGGTGTCCGGCGTTGAGCAGGCCACGCAGGTCCTCGTTGCGCTCGGCCGCCTTGGCGGTGCCGAAGAGGGTGTCGGCCTCGTCGACCAGGAACGTCGGCGGATCCTCATCGGTGATCGAGCGGAAGATCGCCGCCGCGCTGGCGTTGACCGTGATCAGCGGGGCGTGCACGGTCTCGGTCACCACATCCAGCAGCCGCGACTTGCCGCACCGCTTGGCCGGACCGACCACCGCCAGACGCGGCGCGTGCTGCCACGCGGGCTGCAGGTGCGTGGCCGCCACCCACAACGTCACCGCCGTGAGGGCTTCCTCGCTCGGCATCACGACGAACCTCTTGATCCGGGCCCGTAGTTCGGTCAGCACCCGCGCCCCTTCGGACAGCGCACCTGGCGTGGCCCCGCTGGCTGGGGCGTCGGCGGAGGGGAGGGATGGCATGGGCGAGTGGGGATCGGTCATACTGGTGTCAGCTCCTCTGCTCGCGGGCCATACGGGACGGCAATCCCGGCCACGCGGGTCGATCGCTAGGGATGGCGGTTGAGAGGTTTGCGCTTTGGCCCCCGGTGCGAGCCGGGGGCTTCTGTCATGTGACGCGGATCGTGAGACTCCTCGGGCTGGTGGGGCCGGATCCAGACCATGCCACACGATTGCGGATCGCAGGAACTTTCTCCCTGTCGCAGAATGCATGCTACGGTTCACCAATCGCTGCGCCTGGCAGTGGTGCACTACGCATGGAAGGAGGTGGCTGTGGCAGACGAAGAAGCCCCGCAGGGTGTGCTGCTCAGCGGTGAGGCGAACGTCGCGGTGCGCATCAAGCTGGAACGTGAAGCCCGCGGCTGGAGCACCAACACCCTCTCCGACCGCCTCAACGAGGCCGGCTTCGACATGAACCCGTCCGGTGTCTGGCGCATCGAGAACGGCAAGCGCCGCATCAACCTGGACGAGGCCATCGGCTTCGCCGAGGTCTTCGGCCTCGACCTGCGCAACCTCGTCGGCCCCCCGCAACTAGCCGCCAAAGCCCGCGCCATGGAGCTCATCGACGCCGTCGTCCACGCGTTCCGCCAGACCCAACGGGCCAACGCCACCTACGCCACGGCGCGCGACGCCCTCGACGCGTACCTGGCCGAGCACCCCGACGTCCGAAGAGAAGCCGACGTGATGGTCTCCAACGCCATTGCCGAAGCCAGCGCCAGTCACCTGGCCACGACCTACGAGCCTCGGAACGACGCGGTCAACCACGCCCAAGAGGCGTAACTCGCCCGAGTTCTCGCCCTGTCGCCGGAGCTTCCCTCAAGCCCCGGACGGCTCAGTACGCAACCGCCATCCCTAGCGATCGACTCGGCAGGTCGGCATTGCCGTGCCACGGGCCTGCCGGGAGAGGACTCTCCCATGCGCCGAACGGCGATACCCCATGTATCCGCACAGCCCGCACGTGCCGCGACGGAGCTGAGCACCCATGACCGTCTGCTCACGGTGGCAAAGGCCGCCGAGCGGCTCGGCACCAGCGAGCGCTTTCCCCGTCGGCTGATCGCCGAACGCCGCATCGCTTTCGTCAAGGTCGGGCGCCACGTCCGCATCGCCGAGAGTGTCCTCGATGCCTACATCGAGGCACAGACCGTTCAGCCTGCCGTTCGGCGCGCCCGCTCCCGCTACGGCAGGGCCGCCTGATGGCGAAGAAGAAGGCGGCCAAGCGCCGCTTCGGGGCCGTTCGGCAGTATCCCTCGGGTCGTTGGACGGCCAGCTACGTCGACCCCACAGGGCTGCGGCGGCGCTCGCCCGAGACCTTCGCCACCAAGACGGACGCCGACGTCTGGCTGTCCCAGGTCGAGGCGGACCTCACCCGTGGCGACTGGACCGATCCGGATGTCGGGGCGGTCAACTTCGAGGAGTACGCCCTGCGGTGGGTCGAGGAGCGCCAGCTCGCCGCCACCACCGGCGAGCTCTACCGCCGTCTGCTCCGCCTGCACATCCTGCCGAGGTTCCGGCAGTGGGACCTTGACGAGGTGACCCCGCCCCGCGTTCGCGCCTGGCGTGCCGAACGGCTGGAGGCCACGGGCGCCGACACGACGGTCGCCAAGGCGTACCGACTGCTGAAGGCCATCCTCCAGACGGCTGCCGACGACGAGTTGATCCGCCGTAACCCATGCCGGATCAAGGGCGCGGGCAAGGAGTCCGCCGACGAGCGGCCGGTGGCGACCGTTGAGCAGGTCGACACCCTGGCCGACGCGATGGGGCCGCGCTGGCGGCTGATGGTCTACTTCGCGGCCTACGCCAGCCTCCGTCCTGAGGAGCAGGCCGAAATGCGCAGGCATGACGTGCTCCTGCCCGAAGAGCCCGACCCTGACGAGCCCCGTGAGCGTGAGGCTGAGCCTGAACCGGTCCTCTTGCTCATCAGCAGGGCGGCGCCCGAGCTGACCACCGGCCACCGGGTGACCGGCGAGACCAAGTCGCAGGCCGGGAAGCGCACGGTCGTGCTGCCGGGCTTCCTGTACGTCGATGTGCGGCGCCACCTCGACTGGTTCGCCTCCAAAGAGCCCGAGGGGCTGCTGTTCGTCGGCGAGCGTGGTGCACCGTTCCGCCGCTCCACCTTCGGTCGGAAGTGGCGCAAGGCGCGGATCAAGGTCGGGCTGCCGCCCAACTTCCGTTTCTACGATCTTCGGCACACCGGCAACACCCTCGTGACCCAGTCCGGCGGCACGCTCAAGGACGTCATGGTCCGCGCCGGCCAGTCGACGGAGAAGGCTGCGCTGATCTATCAGCATTCGCCCCTGGAGCGCCAGAAGGAAGTCGCCCACGGCCTCGACACCCGTGTTCGGGTGGCTCGCAGGGGTATCGCGGACGGCCACGGCAAGGGACGGTCAAGCTCGGACAGCGGGCCAAGTGGTGCGCGAGTGGTGCGCCACGCCTGACACCCTCCGACACCCGCCTCAGGGGGCCGACATGCTGCCGTCTCGGCCCCCTGAGACGGTCGCTACAGGCACGAAGACAGCGCCTGCGGAGCAGATCGGAGTCACCCCCGCTCACTCAACTTCCCATGGGGACAGAGGATTTGGTGTGCCTGTGGCCGCTGCTCTGGCTGCGCCACTCGACCGAGGGTTGTGTGATGCAGGTCACATGAAGTCGGTCTCGCCATTTGAGACGCATGTCGAACATGTAAACGATCGCACCCCCGTGCGTCGTGCCTGGGCGTCATTCGGCGGCTCAAGTGGTGCGCAAGTGGTGAGAGGGGCCTGGAGAGGTCTGGACAACAAACAAGCTCCAGGTCGCTGACCTGGAGCTTTGTCGTGGAGCGGGCGACGAGAATCGAACTCGCGCTCTGAGCTTGGGAAGCTCATGTTCTACCATTAAACTACGCCCGCGTGACCGGCTCGGGGGCTGGTCTTGGGGGTTAGCCTACCTCATCTTGGTGGGCTCCGTGTACGTCGGAGTGCCGTCGTGGTGGGGGGTGCTTCTTCCTCTAATGTGGCCTTCGCCGTTGTCAAGTCGCATGGGAGAGGGAAGCGTTGCAGACCAACACCGTGGTGCGTTGTGCCGAGGGGCATGTCTTTGTTGCGGCTCGGTTTCCCTTGCGGCAGTTGGGGCGGGAGCGGATCGGGCCGGGGCGGTTGTTGCGGTGTCCGCGGTGTGCCCGGCTGCGGAGTGCGGTGCCGGTGGGGTCAGATGCGGGTGCGGTGGAAGTTGAGGTAGGAGCGGGAGGGGGTCGGGCCGCGCTGGCCCTGGTAGCGGGAGCCGGCGCGTGATGAGCCGTAGGGGTGTTCGGCCGGGGAGGTCAGCCGGAACATGCAGAGCTGGCCGATCTTCATGCCGGGCCAGAGCTTGATCGGCAGCGTGGCCATGTTGGACAGCTCCAGGGTCACGTGACCGGAGAAGCCGGGGTCGATGAAGCCGGCCGTGGAGTGGGTCAGCAGGCCGAGGCGGCCGAGGGAGCTCTTGCCCTCCAGGCGGGACGCGACGTCCTCGGGGAGGGTGATCACCTCGTAGGTGGAGGCGAGGACGAACTCGCCGGGGTGCAGGATGAACGGCTCGTCGCCCGGCGGCTCGATCACGCGGGTGAGGTCGGGCTGTTCGGTGGCGGGGTCGATGTGGGGGTAGCGATGGTTCTCGAAGACGCGGAAGTAACGGTCCAGCCGGACGTCGATGCTCGACGGCTGGACCATGGTCGGATCGTAAGGGTCGATCCGTACACGGCCGGCGTCGATTTCCGTACGGATGTCCTTGTCTGACAGAAGCACGCCCCGAGGCTACCGGAGGGGCTGGTGGCCGCCCGCCCGCCGGGCGGCCGGCCACCACCGCGCGGCTACAGCGTGCCGAGCTTCACCAGCATCAGCAGGGCGAGCAGTTGGATCGTGGAGGCGGCCAGGGCGCGGGGCCAGGCGATCTCGTGGGAGCGGCTGACCATCATGGTGAACAGCGCACCCGCGCCCAGCCACGTCGCCCAGCCGATCACCTGGACGACCGGGTCGGCGCCGCCGAGGAAGATGGCGAGGGCGAGCCGGGGCACGTCCGTCAGGGTCATGATCAGCATGGCGAGCCCGGCGGTGGGCGCCCACAGGCCGTTGCCGCCGAACTGCCGGGCGAGGTTGTGCGTGACGGTGCTCAGGACGAGGGCGCCGAGGACCATGGCGAGGCCGGTGACCAGCAGGTACGGCGCGACCGTCGAGGCCGTGGTGTCGAGGATCTCCTCGCGGGCCTGGTCGAGGCCGAAGGCGGCGACCAGGCCGTAGAGGAACGTGACGATCAGCGCGGGCCACCACATGGCGTAGTCGCGCATGTGCCAGTAGGTGCGGCTTGAGCGGAAGACGACGCCGGTCAGCAGCTCCCGCCAGGGCAGCGGCGGCGGGGGCGGGGGCGGCTGCGGGGCAGCCGCCGGCGCTCCGGCGGCGTACGGGTCGCCGTGGTACGGGTCGCCGTAGTGCGGGTCGCCGTGGTGCGGTGCGTACTGCGGGTCCTGCGGGTACGGCTGCGGGGCGCCGGCGTACGGCGTCGGCGGCGGGTTGCCCTCGTCGCGCCTTCTTCTGAATACGGCCACGCCTATGAACGTACCGATTCCAGCAGCAGCTGTGCCACGTCGACGACGCGCAGGTCCTCCTTGGCGGCGCCGTCGTTCTTCTTGCCGTTCACCGAGTCGGACAGCATGACGAGGCAGAACGGGCAGGCGGTGGAGACGATGTCCGGGTTGAGGGAGAGGGCTTCGTCGACACGCTCGTCGTTGACGCGCTTGCCGATCCGCTCCTCCATCCACATGCGGGCGCCGCCCGCGCCGCAGCAGAAGCCGCGTTCCTTGTGGCGGTGCATCTCCTCGTTCCGCAGTCCTGGGACGCGGCCGATGATCTCGCGGGGCGGGGTGTAGACCTTGTTGTGGCGGCCCAGGTAGCAGGGGTCGTGGTAGGTGATCAGGCCCTCGACGGGCGTGACCGGGATCAGCCGGCCCGCGTCGATCAGGTGCTGGAGCAGCTGGGTGTGGTGGATGACCTCGTAGGTGCCGCCGAGCTGCGGGTACTCGTTCGCGATGGTGTTGAAGCAGTGCGGGCAGGTGGTGACGATCTTCTTGGCGCCGGCCGCGTCGAGGGTTTCGACGTTCTGCTGACCGAGCTGCTGGAACAGGAACTCGTTGCCGAGGCGGCGGGCGGAGTCGCCGGTGCAGGCCTCGTCGCCGCCCATGATGGCGAACTCGACGCCGGCGATGTGCAGCAGCTCCGCGAACGCCTTGGTGGTCTTCTTGGCGCGGTCCTCCAGGGCGCCGGCGCAGCCGACCCAGTAGAGGTAGTCGATCTCGGTGAGGTCCTCGACGTCGGTGCCGACGACGGGGACGTCGAAGTCGACCTCCTTCGTCCACTCCAGGCGCTTCTTCTTGGCCAGGCCCCACGGGTTGCCCTTGCGCTCCAGGTTCTTCAGCATCGTGCCGGCCTCGCTGGGGAAGGACGACTCGATCATGACCTGGTAGCGGCGCATGTCGACGATGTGGTCGACGTGCTCGATGTCGACGGGGCACTGTTCGACGCACGCGCCGCAGGTGGTGCACGACCAGAGGACGTCGGGGTCGATGACGCCCTGCTCCGCCGCGGTGCCGATCAGCGGGCGTTCGGTGACCTCGCCGGTCTCGCCCGCCAGCAGGTAGGGGGCGGCGGCGTGCGCCTGGTCGCGCAGGGACATGACCAGCAGCTTCGGCGAGAGGGGCTTGCCGGTGTTCCAGGCGGGGCACTGGGACTGGCAGCGCCCGCACTCGGTGCAGGTGGAGAAGTCGAGCAGGCCCTTCCAGGAGAAGTGCTCGATCCGGGAGACGCCGAACTGCGCGTCCTCGTCGGGGTCCTCGAAGTCGATCGGCTTGCCGGCGGAGGTCATGGGGAGCAGCGCGCCGAGCGAGACGGCGCCGTCGGCGTTCCGCTTGAACCAGATGTTGGGGAACGCCAGGAACCGGTGCCAGGCGACGCCCATGGCGGTGTTCAGGCCGATGGTGATGGCCCAGGTCATCGAGACGCCGATCTTGATCATGGCGACGAGGTAGACCAGGTTCTGGAGGGTGCCGGTGCCGAGGCCGTCGAACGCGGCGACAAGGGGGTAGCTGAGGAAGTATGACGCCTGGTAGCCGTCGGCGTGGTGCAGCGCGCCTTCGAGGCCGCGCAGCACGAGGATCGCGACGCCGATGGTGAGGATGACGTACTCGACGAAGTACGCCTGCCAGGGCGTGGACCCGGCGAAACGGGACTTGCGGCCGAGCCGGGAGGGCAGGCTCAGCAGCCGGATGGTGATCAACGTCACGATGCCGACGACCGTCATGGCGGCGATGAACTCGATGTACATCTCGTACGGCAGGAAGCCGCCGAGCAGCGGCAGCGTCCAGTCGGCCTCGAAGAGCTGCCCGTACGCCTGGGCCACCGTCAGGATGAGGGTGAAGAAGCCGATCGCCACGAACCAGTGGGCGACGCCGACGATGCCCCACCGGTTCATCCGGGTGTGGCCGAGGAACTCCTTGGCGAGCGTGGCGCTGCGCCGCTTCCACGCGTCCGTGCGCAGGCCCGCGGGGACGGGCTGGCCGAGCCGCAGGGTGCGGAAGAGGTGCAGCACGGCCCGGCCGAGCAGCGCGACGGCGACCGCGGTGAGCACCAGCGATACGACGATGGCGGCGAGTTGCATGGCGGCTCCTCGAACCTGCGGATCTTCATTGACGTGCGGGCGGACGGCTGACGGGCGTGCTGGCAAGATAGCTCAGCGCCATCTTACTAGGCGGTAACTTACCCGCTCCCGCCGGGCCCACGCCCTCGGCCGGACGGCGGCGCCGCGGGCGGGGCTTGACTTCAATATAACTTTAAGTTCCAGGCTGTATTCCGTCGCGCCGTTCCGTCGCGCCCCGACCGAAGGGATACGCCATGTCCATTGCCCACGACACCCACGACACCCACGACACCCACGACACCCACGACGCACGGCCGCTGCGCCTTGCCGTGATCATCGGCAGCGTCCGCGAGGGCCGCTTCGGGCCGACCGTCTCCCGCTGGTTCGCCGAACGGGCCGCCGCCCGGGAGGACATGACGGTCGATCTGGTCGACCTCGCCGAGCCGGCCGCCGCCCTGCCGCTCGGCATGGGCGAACCGGGCGACCCGCACACCGCGTTCGCGCAACGGCTCGGCGCGGCCGACGCGTTCGCCGTCGTGACGCCGGAGTACAACCACAGTTACCCGGCGGCGCTCAAGAACGTCATCGACTGGCACCACGGCGAATGGCAGGCCAAGCCGGTCGGCTTCGTCTCCTACGGCGGGCTCTCCGGCGGCCTGCGGGCCGTTGAGCACCTGCGGCCCGTCTTCGCCGAACTGCACGCCGTCACCGTCCGGGACACCGTCAGTTTCCACGACGCCTGGTCGCGCTTCGACGACAAGGGCCGGCCGCTGGAGCCCGCGGGCTGCGACGGTGCCGCCAAGGCCATGCTCGACCAGCTCGCCTGGTGGGGCCACGCGCTCCGCACCGCCCGCGCGAGCCGCCCCTACGGCTCGTGAACGCCATCGCCCGAGACGCGGCGGGTCGGCCGATTGGCGTCGTGCCGCGCGTCCGTTCGGAGGAAGCCATCGACAAATAATCCCAAATAACTTATGGCGTCCGACGGGCCGCGCAGGATGGGCGCATGACGCGCGGTCAGAAAATCCTGTGGTGGCTGCTGCTGGCCTTCGGGACGCTCCTGGCGATCACGGCCGGCACGGCGCTGTGGGCGTACCAGAAGCTGAACGGGAACATCCGCACCGACCACGCCGCCGCCGAGGCGCTGGACCGGGACGCGGCGAGGCGGCCCGCCGCGGAGCCGGGCGAGGGCAGGAACATCCTGGTGATCGGGCACGACCGGGGCTCCGGCACCGGCAACGCGCGGTCCGACACCGTGCTGCTGCTGCACCTCTCCGGCGACGGGCGCCGGGCGGACGCGGTGCACGTGCCGCGCGACATCGTCGTGGACATCCCGGCCTGCCGGACGGCCGGGGGCGAGCGGAGCGAGGCCGCCCGGGACCAGTTCAACTGGGCGTTCCAGCACGGCGGCGCGGCCTGCACGATCCTGACGTTCGAACGGCTCTCCGGTATCCGCGTCGACCATCACCTCGTGCTCGGTTTCGACGGGTTCGCCGACGTCGTGGACGCGGTCGGCGGCGTCGAGGTGGAGCTGGCCGAGGACGAACGCGACCCCAACGTGGGCCACGACCTGTCCGCCGGGCGGCACCTCCTCGACGGCGAGCGGGCCCTGGCCTACGCCAGGGCCCGGGTGCACGTCGGCGACGGCAGCGACCTCAACCGGCTCCAGCGCCAGCAGCACCTCCTCGGCCTGCTCCACGAGCGCATCACCGCACAGGGCACGGTCACCGACCCGGCGCAGCTGTACCCGCTGCTGAAGGCCGTCACCTCGGCGATCACCGCGGACCCCGGGCTCGACTCGCTGGACGAGCTGCACGGCCTGGTCAAGGACGTCCGGGCCGTTCCCGACGGCGGGGTGACGTTCCGCACCGTGCCAACCGTTCCGCATCCCACCCGGCCGGACCGCCTCGCCCTCGACACCTCCCCGGCCGGGCGCCTCTTCGCCGCGCTGCGGCAGGACCGGGCGCTGCCGCGCGTCGCCTGAGCCGCTGCCCGAGCCGCCGCCTGAGCCCGAGATGCGGGGCCCCTGGGGGCGTGCTGGCATGGAGAAATGATTGTGACGATCGTGGGCGCGGGCGCCATGGCCCGCGGCGTGGCGACCATCGCGCTGGCCGGCGGGCACACCGTGCGGCTGATCGACCGGACGCCCCGGAAGGCGGCCGGGCTCGCGGACGAGCTGCGCGAGGCCGCGCCGGACGGCGAGATCACGGCGTCCGACGCCATCGGCGTCGAGGACGCCGACCTCGTGGTGCTTGCCGTGCCCTGGCCGGCCGGGCGCGAGGCGGTCGCCGAGTACGGCACCGCGCTCGCCGGCTCGGTCGTCGTCGACATCAGCAACCCCGTGGACTTCTCGACCTTCGACTCGCTGGCGGTGCCGCCCGGCACCTCGGCCGCCGAGCAGATCGCCGCCGACGCGGCCCCGGGAACGCCGGTGGTCAAGGCGTTCAACACCACCTTCGCCACCACGCTGCTGGCCGGCCGCGTCGACGGCAAGCCGCTGGACGTGCTGATCGCGGGGGACGACGAGGACGGCAAGGGCGCCGTCGCCGACCTGGCCGCCGCGGGGGGCCTGCGCCCGCTCGACGTGGGGCCGCTGCGCCGGGCCCGCGAGCTGGAGGGCTTCCAGTTCCTCCACATGGCCGCCCAGGAGCGACTCGGCCTGGGCTGGTCGAGCGCCGTGAAGATCCTGCCCTGAGCCGGGGAGGCGCCGTGTGGTCACGCCGAATAGCCCTGTGGGCCGCGGTCCTGCCGGTGGCAGCCGTGGTCACCTGGGACGCCCCGCAGCTGACCGCGGCCACGCCCGCGCCGCCCGCCGCCGAGCACCGCTGGCCGCCGGTGAAGCGGGCCGCCGCCGCGCCGGCCGTGGTCACGCGTTCCGCCTGGGGGGCCGACGAGGACCTGCGGCACGAGGCCGTCACCTATACGGGCCCCGCCCGCGCGGTCTTCGTGCACCACACCAGCCACCCCGACGACTACGACTGCGCGGACGTGCCCGAGATGCTGCGCGGGATGCAGGCGGACCACGTGCACCGGATGGGCTGGGACGACCTGGGCTACAACTTCGTCGTCGACAAGTGCGGGAAGATCTACGAGGGCCGTTCCGGCGGCCTCGACCGCTTCGTGCTGGGGGCGCACACCACCGGTTTCAACATGGACAGCGTCGGCATCGCCGCGCTCGGCGACTTCGGCGACGCGGGCGACGTACCGGCCGCGCTGGTCACCGCCATCGCCCGCATCGCGGCGTGGAAGCTGCGCCCGGGGACCGACCCGCGCGGGCGGGTGGAGATGGTCTCGACGAACGACGACAGCCGTGTCCCCGAGGGGGACCCGGCCGAGCTGCACGTCGTCTCCGGGCACCGGGACATCGTGCAGACCCACTGCCCGGGGGACGCGCTGCACGCCGAACTGCCCGCCATCCGCGCGAAGGCGGCGGCGCTGCGGATCTCGGCCGGGCGCTGACGTTCCGATGGCGAGCCCCGCCGCGCGCAGCGCCGACGGCCTCCAGCCCCGCTGGCTGCGCGTGCTGCCGCTCGTGCTGCTCACCGGGGTGGGCGTGGCGGAGTGGATGGCGCCCGGCTGGGTGCAGCTGGCGTTCCTGTTCGCGGCGCTGCCGCCGCTGACAGGGCTGGTGTACGGGCCGCGCATGACGACGCTCCTGTCGGTGCTCGCGCTGCTGCTGCTCGTACTGCCGGTGACCAGGCCGCCGCATGTCAGCGACGCGGACCTGGGGGCGGTCGGCGCGATCTCGGCGGGCGGCGTGGTGGTGTCCTGGATCAGGACGCGGTACGTGCGGGACTTCGTCGTGGTGCGCAACGTCGCCGAGGAGGTGCAGCGCGCCGTGCTGCCGCCGCTGCCGGAACGGGTGGACGGGGTGCGGTGCGCGGCTCTCTACCGGGCGGCGCAGGTCGGGGCGCTGGTCGGGGGCGATCTGTACGACGTAAGGACCAGCCCGTACGGGGTGCGGGCCCTGGTGGCGGACGTGCAGGGGCACGGGCTCGCGGCCGTGGGCACGGTGACGGCGCTGCTCGGCGCGTTCCGGGAGGCGGTGCTCGACGAGGCGGACCTCGGGGCGGTGGCCGCGCGTATGGACCGCAGGCTGCTCGTGGACGCGGAGAACGCGGGCGAGCCGACGGAGCTGTTCGCGACGGCGCTGCTGCTGGAGTTCCCCGCGGCCGGCGGCGAGGTGCGCCTGCTGAGCTGCGGGCATCCGCTGCCGCTGCTGATCAGCGACGGGCGGGCGCGGGAGCTGCCGGCCGAGCCGGGCCCGCCGCTCGGCCTCGGGGTGGCCGGGTCCGCTCCGCCGCGGGCCGCGTCGGCGGCGCTGCGCGCCGGGGACGTGGTGCTCGGTTACACGGACGGCGTGACGGAGGCGCGGGACGCGGCGGGTGCGTTCTACCCGCTGACGGGCCGCCTCGCGGGGGCGGTGGGGCGGGAGTGGCCCGCGGGGCGGGTGCCCACGTCGGGTCTTGTGGAGTACGTGTGGCGGGACGTGACCCAGTTCGCCGGTGCGATACAGGATGACGTGGCGCTGCTGGCCTTGAGCCTCTGCCGACGACAAGAGTTGAGCTGACTCGGCTCAGGGTATTTGACGGGGGCGGTCGCCTGCGGCAGTCTTGAGTCAGTTGCACTCAAGCTAGTAGCTGGAGGATACCGAAATGGCACGTGCGGTCGGCATCGACCTGGGCACGACGAACTCCGTCGTCAGTGTTCTCGAAGGCGGTGAGCCCACCGTCATCACCAACGCCGAGGGCGCCAGGACCACGCCGTCCGTCGTCGCCTTCGCGAAGAACGGCGAAGTGCTCGTCGGCGAGGTGGCCAAGCGCCAGGCCGTTACCAACGTGGACCGGACGATTCGTTCCGTCAAGCGCCACATGGGCACGGACTGGAAGATCGGCCTGGACGGCAAGGACTTCAACCCCCAGCAGATCAGCGCCTTCATTCTCCAGAAGCTGAAGCGGGACGCCGAGTCCTACCTGGGCGAGAAGGTCGCCGACGCGGTGATCACCGTCCCGGCGTACTTCAACGACCACGAGCGGCAGGCCACCAAGGAGGCCGGCGAGATCGCCGGGCTCAACGTGCTGCGCATCGTCAACGAGCCGACGGCCGCCGCCCTCGCCTACGGCCTGGAGAAGGACGACCAGACCATCCTGGTCTTCGACCTCGGCGGCGGCACGTTCGACGTGTCGCTGCTTGAGATCGGCGACGGCGTGGTCGAGGTCAAGGCCACCAACGGTGACAATCACCTCGGCGGCGACGACTGGGACCAGCGCATCGTGGACCACCTGGTCCGCCAGTTCGCCAACGCGCACGGCGTGGACCTGTCCAAGGACAAGATGGCGCTCCAGCGGCTCCGCGAGTCCGCCGAGAAGGCCAAGATCGAGCTGTCCTCGTCCACCGAGACCACGATCAACCTGCCCTACATCACGGCCTCCGCCGAGGGCCCGCTGCACATGGACGAGAAGCTGTCCCGTGCGCAGTTCCAGCAGCTCACCTCCGACCTGCTGGAGCGCTGCAAGACCCCGTTCCACAATGTGATCAAGGACGCCGGTATCCACCTGTCCGAGATCGACCACGTGGTGCTGGTCGGCGGCTCGACCCGGATGCCCGCCGTGGCGGAGCTGGTGCGCGAGCTGACCGGCGGCAAGGACGCCAACAAGGGCGTCAACCCCGACGAGGTCGTCGCCATCGGCGCCAGCCTCCAGGCCGGCGTGCTCAAGGGCGAGGTCAAGGACGTCCTGCTGCTCGACGTCACCCCGCTGTCCCTCGGTATCGAGACCAAGGGCGGCATCATGACCAAGCTGATCGAGCGCAACACCACGATCCCGACCAAGCGCTCCGAGATCTTCACCACGGCGGAGGACAACCAGCCGTCGGTGCAGATCCAGGTCTACCAGGGCGAGCGCGAGATCGCCGCGTACAACAAGAAGCTCGGGATGTTCGAGCTGACCGGGCTGCCCCCGGCGCCGCGCGGCGTGCCGCAGATCGAGGTCACGTTCGACATCGACGCGAACGGCATCATGCACGTCTCCGCCAAGGACCTCGGCACCGGCAAGGAGCAGCGGATGACCGTCACCGGCGGCTCCGCGCTGCCGAAGGACGACATCGAGCGCATGATGCGCGACGCCGAGCAGTACGCCGACGAGGACGCCAGGCGCCGTGAGTCCGCCGAGACGCGGAACCAGGCGGAGCAGCTCGTCTACACCACGGAAAACTTCCTCAAGGAGAACGGGGAGAAGGTTCCCGGCGAGGTGAAGACCGAGGTGGAGGCCGCCATCGCCGATCTGAAGGAGCAGCTGAAGGGCGAGGACACGGCCGCCATCCGCGAGGCGTCCGAGAAGGTCGCGGCCACCAGCCAGAAGCTCGGCCAGGCCATGTACGCCGACGCCCAGTCGGCGCAGGCCGCGGGCGGCGCCCCCGGCGGGGACGGCGCGGGCGCGCCGGGCCAGGGCGGCGACCGGGCCGCCGACGACGATGTCGTCGAAGCCGAGATCGTGGACGACGACAAGCCGAAGGGCGGTGCGGCGTGACCCAGGACCCGCAGGGCTTCGACAAGGAGCCCGAGGTCCCCGACGCCGAGGCGGCGACCCCGGAGGTGCCGGAAGGGGCCACCGGTCCGCAGGAACAGCCGGGCGGCGAGGCCGCCCCCGGCGGGGACGGCGGCACGCCGGACCCGCAGCCCTCGGCGCAGGACCCCCAGATTCTGCAGGACGTCGCGCTGACGGCCCAGCTGGACCAGGCGCGCACCGCGCTGCACGAGCGGACGCAGGACCTCCAGCGGCTCCAGGCGGAGTTCCAGAACTACCGCCGCCGCGTGGAGCGCGACCGGGTCGCGGTCAAGGAGGTGGCCGTGGCCAATCTCCTGACCGAGTTGCTGCCGGTGCTCGACGACATCGGCCGCGCGCGGGACCACGGTGAGCTGCTCGGCGGCTTCAAGCAGGTGGCCGAGTCGTTGGAGATGGTCGCGGCGAAGATGGGCCTCGCCCAGTTCGGCAAGGAGGGCGAGCCCTTCGACCCGATCGTGCACGAGGCACTGATGCACAGCTATTCGCCGGACGTCACCGAGACGACGTGCGTGCAGATCCTCCAGCCGGGGTACCGCATCGGCGAGCGCACGATCCGTCCCGCCCGGGTCGGCGTCGCGGAGCCGCAGCCGGGCAAGCCGGCCGAGCAGGAGGAGAGCGCTGCCGAGAAGGACGACGGCGGTGGCCCGGACGAGGGCTGACGCCGCGGTGAGCGGGCCGACGCGGAAGGAGGGGCGCCGGGGATGAGTACCAAGGACTTCATCGAGAAGGACTTCTACAAGGTTCTCGGCGTCCCGAAGGACGCCACCGAGGCCGAGATCAAGAAGGCGTACCGCAAGCTCGCCCGGGAGAACCACCCCGATGCCAACACGGGCGACGCCAAGGCCGAGGACCGTTTCAAGGACGTGTCCGAGGCGTACGACGTGCTCGGCGACCCGAAGCGGCGCAAGGAGTATGACGAGGCGCGCGCGCTGTTCGGCAACGGTGCCTTCCGGCAGGGCCCCGGCGGGGGCGGCCAGTTCAACTTCGACCTGGGCGACCTGTTCGGCGGCGGCCAGCCGGGCGGCGGTCCGGCCGGCACCGGTCCTGCCGGGGCCGGCGGGTTCGGCGGCGGGCTCGGGGATGTCTTCGGCGGCCTGTTCAACCGCGGCGGGCCGGGTACGCGCACCCAGCCGCGCCGCGGCCAGGACATCGAGTCGGAGGTGACGCTCAGCTTCACCGAGGCGGTCTCCGGCGCGACCGTTCCGCTGCGGATGTCCTCCAGCGCGGCGTGCAAGGCGTGCTCCGGCACCGGCGACAAGAACGGCACGCCCCGCGTGTGCCCGACCTGCGTCGGCACCGGGCAGGTCAGCCGCGGCGGCGGGGGCGGCTTCTCGCTCACCGACCCCTGCGTCGACTGCCGCGGGCGCGGGCTGATCGCCCAGGACCCGTGCCAGGTGTGCAAGGGCAGCGGGCGCGCGACGAGTTCGCGGACGATGCAGGTGCGCATCCCGGCGGGCGTGGACGACGGGCAGCGCATCCGGCTGCGCGGCAAGGGCGCGCCGGGCGAGCGCGGCGGGCCGCACGGCGACCTGTACGTGGTGGTGCACGTCGACGCGCACCCGGTGTTCGGCAGGCGCGGGGACAATCTCACGATCACCGTGCCGGTGACCTTCCCGGAAGCCGCGCTCGGTGGTGAGATCAAGGTACCGACGCTGGGTGGTCCGCCGGTGACGCTGAAGCTGCCGCCCGGCACGCCGGGTGGCCGCACCATGCGGGCGCGCGGCAAGGGGGCGGTGCGCAAGGACGGCACCCTCGGCGACCTGCTGGTCACCATCGAGGTGGCCGTACCGCGCGATCTGGGCGACGAGGCGAAGAAGGCCCTGGAGGACTATCGCGCCACGGCAGAGGGCGAGGACCCCAGGGCGGGGCTGTTCGAGGCCGCGAAGGGAGAGTAATGAGATGAACGGCCGGAACGGACAGAGCAGCAACCCCTACGAACTGACCGAAGAAACTCCGGTGTACGTCATCTCCGTCGCGGCTCAGCTTTCCGGGCTGCACCCGCAGACGCTGCGGCAGTACGACCGCCTCGGTCTGGTCTCGCCGGACCGGACCGCGGGCCGCGGCCGCCGGTACTCGGCGCGCGACATCCAGCTGCTGCGCGAGGTGCAGCGGCTGTCCCAGGACGAGGGCATCAACCTCGCGGGGATCAAGCGGATCATCGAGCTCCAGACGCAGGTCGCCGCGCTCCAGGCGAAGGTGGTCGAGCTCCAGCAGGCCGTGGAGGGCGCCGCGGTCGCCATGCGGCAGCGCGAGGCGCAGGTCCACGCGTCCTACCGCCGCGACCTGGTGCCCTACCAGGACGTCCGGCAGTCCGCCGCCATCGTGGTCTGGCGCCCCGAGCGGGGGCGCTGACCGGCGGCGGTCCGCCGGGCCTGCGGGTGACGTCAGCCGCCCCGCGTCATGGCGTCGCCGCGGATCGTCGTGCCCACCGGACTGCCGTCGGCCCACACGCACATCGGCGCGAGACCGTTCTGCCCCTCCTCCGACCCCTCGCCGAGGTCGAACATCCGGCACTCCATGATCGCGTCGCCGAGCCCGTCCGGGGTGACGCGTTCCGGCTCGCTCACCGTCGACGTGGTGCCGCTCGCGGCGTGCAGCTGCTCGTGTATCGCAGTGGATGCCCGCGATGGCCGCCTCCGGGTCGGCCGATCTCGCCCCACAGACCGGTGACGATCATCGACTCTCCCTCCTCGCCGCCCAGGGGATCGGCCGTGGTGCGGATGCCGGCGGCCGTCCCGGCGAGGGTGATGCCGAGGGCCGCCGTCTGCGCCTCGGGCAGCTCGGGCAGCTCGGGCAGCTCGGGCGGCGCCGCCTCGGCGTCCGTCGGCGAGAAGGTCCCGCTCGTCTCCGGCAGCACCAGCTCGTACGTGCCGTCCGCGGTCCGGTCCGCCTCGTTGTCACTCATGTCGGTTCCCCTCCGGGTCTGCGCCCCCCTCGCGAACGTCGGTGCGCGGGGCCGAGCGCCGGGCGTGTGCCCCGGGGCTTGCGCTCTGGCTCAACACGTAACAAGCGTTGCTTGTCGGCCGCTTCAGCGTGGGACGATGACAAGGGAGTCATCGGCTGCGGCAGTTGGAGGGGATGTCAGGTGAGCGGTCCCAGCAAGGGAATCGAGAAGGCCGACGTACAGATCAAGTGGGACCCGAGCCCGTCCGGCGCGGCGGCCCATGACCTCGACATCATCGCCGCCACCTACCGCGCGGACGACCCGCACGGCGTGCCGGTGTACCTCGTGCACTTCGACAGCCGTTCCCCGGACGGCACCATCACGCTGAGCCGGGACAGCACCACGGGGCAGGGCTTCGGCTTCGACGAGATCATGAGCTTCGAGTTCGAGCGGCTGGCCGAGTCCTACGGCCGGGTGGTCGTGGGAGTGGTGATCCAGCAGCGCGGCGGGCGGACGGCGTTCGGCGACGTCGCGGGCACGCGGGTGCGCGTCGCGGAGGGCTATATCGAGCTGGCGGAGGACGATTTCGCGTCGGTCGCGGGCGCGACGGCGGCGACGGTCGCCGAGTTCACCCGCGACGGCTCCGCGGGCTGGGCGTTCCGCAAGGACGTGCGCGGCTTCGACGTCTCCGGGCCCGAGGAGTTCAGCCGCGTCATGGGAGCTCCGCCGGCCTGACCGAGCGCCGCAGGCGGCGGCCGAGCGGCGGCAGCACCAGCAGGGTCAGGGCGGCGGCGAACAGCCAGCCCGCCAGGACGTCGGTGGGCCAGTGCACGCCCAGGTAGACGCGGGTGAGCCCGACCGAGGCGCCCCAGGCCGCGGGCACCGCGATGGCCAGCGCCCGGGTCGCCGTGCGGTGGCAGTACGGCAGCAGCGCGGCGGCCAGGCCGATGGCCGTCAGCGCCGCCGTCGTCGAATGTCCCGAGGGCATCGACGGGTTGTTGACGTGCGCGGTCCAACTCTCCGCGGGGGGCCGCGGCCGGTCCAGCGCGTGCACCAGGAGGAGGCGCAGCAACTGCCCGGTGAGCAGCGCCGCGAAGCCCGCCACCGCGCCGAGCCACCACGTCCGCGGCACGGTGAGCGCCCCGGCCAGGGCGGCCAGGAGGTGCGGGATCACCCGGTTCCCCGTGTCGGTGACGAACGTGGCCACGTCGATGCCGGCGGACGTGCGGTGGTCGAGCACCCAGCGGTGCAGAGCCGTGTCGGGGCCGAACGGCGCGCCGTCCCCGGCCGCGGCGAAGAGGATCAGCGCGGCGAGCAGCGTGGCGGCCACGGACGCGAAGAGGTGGCGGCGCGGCACGGTCACACCACCGCGCCGTTCAGGAACAGGCCCGTGGCGGCCTCGGTCGTCCGCTCGACGCCGAGGCCGCCACGCGAGGCCAGCGGCACGGCCGCCTCGATCAGGCCGGCGTACAGCGCGAGCAGCACCTCGGGCGGCACGTCGCCGCGCAGCGTGCCCTCGGCGGCGCCGCGCCTGAAGAGGTCGAGCACCGGCGTGCCCACCCGCCGGTCCACCTCGTCGCGGGGGACGTAGCCGCTGCCCGAGCGCAGGAACGCGGTGTAGCGGCTGCCCGTGCCGAGGAAGGCGCGGGTGAGTCTGGCCAGGGCCTCGGCGACCGGTACGGTGTCCAGGCGCGCGGCGGCGATACGTTCCGTCAGCTCGTCGAGCGCGGCCTCGCGGAGCGCGGCGAGCAGCGCCTCGCGGGTGGGGAAGTACCGGTAGAGCGTGGCGCGTCCGACGCCGGCGGCGCCCGCGATGTCGGCCATGGAGGCCGATTCGCCCCGCTCGGTCAGCACGGTGGCGGCGGCGTCAAGCACGGAGGTCGCGAGGTGGTCCCTGAGGGCCGGCTTCCTGCTCATCGGCGTGAGTGTACTTGCGCCCCACGCCGCGCAGCGTCTAGTGGGAGGAGCGGCGCAGTTCGACGTCGTCGGCGCGTACCCAGGCGATGCGGTGGCCGAGCTGAATCTGGAAGTACTCCTCGCCGCGCACAACTTGGTGTCCGGCCGGGTCGAACGTGACGGCCCGGTAGTACTCGCTGTCCGTGCGCAGGCCGACCGCGTACTCCTGGTCGGCCGGTATCTCGTACGACAGCGGAACGACCGGCTGTACCGGGACGTCCGCCGGGTAGGCGCCGGCCTCCGGGTAGGCGCGGCCGTGGACCGGGATGGTCGCGGCGCCGTCCTTGCCGGTGACCACCCAGCCGCGGGCGTTCACCGCGGTCGGCGCGTCCGCCGGGTTGTGGAACCACGCCTTCTGCCCGAGGTACCAGATCGCCGTCCACGCGCCGCGGCGTTCGGCGACGGCGAACTGCTGGCCCGCGGAGGCGCGGGCGCCCACGTCGTTCACGCCGGTGGAAGACTCGCCGTCGCCGGGGTGCGTGCCGGGGTCGCGGACCAGGGGCGCGTCGTGCGCGGGCGCGGTGTGCAGGCGGACGGCGGCCGAACCGTGCGGCGCGCAGGGGGAGCCGGCGCCCTCGCAGTCCTCGTACGCCGGGGTGTGCGTCTCGTAGTCCGGCGCGATGGTCACCAGGCCGCCGCGCGGGCCCGCGGTGGCGCGGAACGGGGCGCCCAGCAGATCGAAGTAGTGCGCCCAGTCCCAGTAGGGCCCCGGGTCGGTGTGCATGCCGGGAACGTTCGCGTCGGTCGGGCCCTGCACGTTGTCGTGGCCGAGGATGTGGTGGCGGTCCAGCGGGATGTCGTACTCCCGCGCCAGGTGGCGGACCAGGCGGGCGGAGGTGCGGTACATCGCCTCCGTGTACCAGGCGTCGGGGTCGGTCAGGAAGCCCTCGTGCTCCAGGCCGATGGACTTGGCGTTGACGTACCAGTTGCCGGCGTGCCAGCCGACGTCCTCGCCCGCGACGTGCTGCGCGATGTGCCCGTCCCGGGAGCGCAGGCTGTAGTGCCAGGAGACGTACTCGGGGTCCTGCACCAGGTCGAGGGTGGTCTCCCAGGTGGCCTCGGTGTCGTGGATGACGATGTAGTCGACGGACTGCGAGGCGGGCCGCCGCGCCTGGTCGTGGTTGCCGTAGCCGCCGTCGGCCAGCTCCTCGTAGGGGGCGGGCAGCCACGCGCAGGAGACGGAACGCGGGCACTCGACGCGCGGGTCGCGCGGGGCGGCGGGCAGGCCGAGCGCGTCGGCGGTGCGGGTGTCGGGGACGACGGCGAGCGGCGGGAGCGTGACGCGGTCGCCGGAGTCGGTGACGCGGGAGGCGCCCTCGTTGATGACGGCGTACACCTCGTCCGCGAAGAACTCCGCGGCCTCGCGGGTGCCCGCGCCCGCGTAGGCCGCGACCGCGCCGTACCAGTCGGCGGGGTCGCCGCTCGCGGGGTGGCCGAGGTCGCGCTGCGCGGCGGCCAGCAGCGCGGCGCCGCCGGCGACGTTCGCCGCGTTGCCGGTCCGCAGCTCCGCGGGGTCGAGGCCGGTCAGCTCGGCCGCCTCGGCCAGGGTGCGGAGGTCCGCCGGGACGGCCCCGGCGTCCGGGGCGTTACGGGGGCCGGGGGACGGCGGCGGGAGCGGCCGCGAGGTGTCGCCGCGCGCGTCCTCGGTGCCGTGCGCGTGGTGCCCGCCGGTCGCCTCGGATGCGGTGGCGAGGGCGGTGGCCGCGTCGGTGAGGTGCATCGGCCCGTAGCCGCCGGAGACGCTGGGCGCGCCGTCGTGGCCGTCCCACCGGGAGGTGAGGTAGGAGACGCCGAGCAGCACGCTCTCGGGCACGCCGTGGCGTTCCGCCGCGTCGGCGAACGCGCGGGCCAGGCCCGTGGCGTCGGAGTCGGCGCCGGCCGGTCCCGCCGTGGTCAGCAGCGGCAGGGCGGCGGCCAGCGCGGTGGCGGCGGCCACGGCGGAACGGCGGGCGGGGGGACGGGTGCGTCGCAAGGCGGGCCTCCCGGGGCACGGCTGGGTCGCCATGGGCATGATCATGCTGATGGCCGCGGGCGGCGGCGTCAATGCGCGGGAGTAAGCCGGCACGCGGCTTTCGCGCGCGCCCCGTCGCCGCCTGCGGCGCGGCACTGGTCCACACCGCTGAAGTCCCCGGGTTTTGCCGGGACTTTACGCCGCGGGGTCGTCGTCAACCCCGGCCGGGACCCCACTCGATCGGCGGACGGTAGCTGGACATGTCCGTTCCGTGAACACAGGGTGGGCTCATGAGAATTGCGCGTTCCCCGATACCCGTGGCGCTCGCCGCCGTGCTGCTCGCGTTCGGTGCCCGTCCGGCCGCCGCCGCGCAGCCGTGGGCCGAGGGGCCCGTCGGCACGGTCGGCAAGCTCATGTGGGACGCGGGCGGCGGGCGGCTCGGTCTCTGCTCCGGGGCCGTCGTCGACGCGCCGAACGGCAGCGTCGTCGCGACGGCCGCGCACTGCGTGCGCACCGCGGCCGGTCCCGAGCCCCCGGCGGAGGTGTGGTTCGTGCCCGGCTACCACCACGGCCGCGACACCTACCGCGAGGACGGCTGGCTCGTCACCGGCTTCCACACGCCCGAGGGCTGGGACGTGACGCGCGAGACCTCGGCGATCCTGCCGCACGACTACGCGTTCCTCACGCTCGGGCGCCGGGACGGGCGCACCGTCCAGGAGGTGCACGGTGCGAACCGCCTCGCGTTCGAGCCGGTGGCCGAGGGCGGTCGGGTGGCCGTGCTCGGCTATCCGGCGGTCGAGCCCTACGACGGGGAGACGCTGCACTACTGCGCGGGCGAGACGGACGTGCTGACCGCGGGCGAGGCCGAGGAGCCGAACCTGGGGGGACTGCTGCTGTCCGGCTGCGACATGACCGCGGGGTCGAGCGGCGGCCCGTGGCTCACGGACTACGACCCGGCGACCGGGTCCGGCACGCTCGTGGCCGTGATGTCGGTGGGCAGCGGGCAGGGGCACGTCGTGGGCCGCCCGTATCCGGAGGGCGCGCGAAGCCTGTTCGCCGCGGCGAGCGGCGGCTGAGCGGCCGCGGCGCCGCCGTCTTCCGTGTCCGGTGCTGCCCCGAAACCAGCTTGAGTGGAATAGACTCAACTTATCGCACGTTGCGTCTGGCAGACTCATGCATGCGCACGCACACGGGACCTACGGAGGAGTACCGCTGAAGTGAACGCCGAGCTGACCAACAGGAGCCGGGACGCGATCAGCGCGGCCAACGACCGCGCGCTGACCGGCGGGCATCCGGACATCACCCCGGCGCATCTGCTGCTCGCCCTGCTGACCGGCCAGGACAACGAGAACATCCAGGACCTGCTCGTCGCCGTAGACGCCGACCAGGCGGCCCTGCGCTCCGGTGCCGAGCGCCTGCTGACCGGGCTGCCCAGCGTGCAGGGCGCGTCCGTGGCCAAGCCCCAGCCCAACCGGGAGCTGCTTGCCGTCGTCGCCGACGCCGCGCAGCGCGCCAAGGAGCTGGGCGACTCCTACGTCTCCACCGAGCACCTGCTGATCGGCCTGGCCGCCAAGGGCGGGCAGACCGCCGAGCTGCTGGCCGCCCAGGGCGCGGCCGACCGCAAGCTGCTCGACGCCTTCGAGGCCGGCCGCGGCGGCCAGCGCGTCACGACGGCCGATCCGGAGGGCACCTACAAGGCGCTGGAACGGTTCGGCACCGACTTCACGGCCGCGGCCCGCGAGGGCCGTCTTGACCCGGTCATCGGCAGGGACCACGAGATCCGGCGCGTCGTCCAGGTGCTCTCCCGCCGCACCAAGAACAACCCGGTGCTCATCGGCGAGCCCGGCGTCGGCAAGACCGCCGTCGTCGAAGGGCTCGCGCAGCGGATGGTCAAGGGCGACGTCCCGGAGTCCCTGAAGAACAAGCGGCTGGTCGCCCTCGACCTGGGCGCGATGGTGGCGGGCGCGAAGTACCGCGGCGAGTTCGAGGAGCGGCTGAAGGCCGTGCTCGGCGAGATCAAGGACAGCCACGGGCAGATCGTCACGTTCATCGACGAGCTGCACACGGTCGTCGGCGCGGGCGCGGGCAGCGATTCCGCCATGGACGCGGGCAACATGCTGAAGCCGATGCTGGCGCGCGGCGAGCTGCGCATGGTCGGCGCCACGACGCTGGACGAGTACCGGGAGCGGATCGAGAAGGACGCCGCGCTGGAGCGCCGCTTCCAGCAGGTGCTGGTAGCCGAGCCGGGCGTGGAGGACTCCATCGCCATCCTGCGCGGCCTGAAGGGGCGGTACGAGGCGCACCACAAGGTGCAGATCGCGGACGGCGCGCTGGTCGCCGCCGCGGCGCTGTCCGACCGTTACATCACCTCCAGGTTCCTGCCCGACAAGGCCATCGACCTGGTCGACGAGGCGGCGTCCCGGCTGCGCATGGAGATCGACTCCTCGCCGGTGGAGATCGACGAGCTGCAGCGTTCGGTCGACCGGCTGAAGATGGAGGAGCTGGCCCTGGCCAACGAGTCGGACGCCTCCTCCCAGGAGCGGCTGGCCCGGCTGCGGCGCGAGCTGGCCGACCGCGAGGAGGATCTGCGCGGCCTGACCGCCCGCTGGGAGAAGGAGAAGCAGGGGCTCAACCGGGTGGGCGAGCTGAAGGAGCGCCTGGACGAGTCCAGGGGCCTGGCCGAGCGCGCGCAGCGCGACGGCGACTTCGAGGCCGCCTCCAAGCTGCTGTACGGGGAGATTCCCGCACTCGAACGGGAGCTGGCCGCCGCCTCGGAGGCCGAGCGGGAGGCCAAGCGGGACACGATGGTCAAGGAGGAGGTCGGCCCGGACGACATCGCCGACGTGGTGTCCTCCTGGACCGGAATCCCCGCCGGGCGGCTGCTTGAGGGCGAGACGGAGAAGCTGCTGCGCATGGAGGAGCAGCTCGGCCGGCGGCTGATCGGCCAGCACGAGGCCGTGCGGGCGGTCTCGGACGCGGTACGCCGCAGCCGGGCCGGCGTCGCCGACCCGGACCGGCCCACCGGCTCGTTCCTCTTCCTCGGCCCGACCGGCGTCGGCAAGACCGAGCTGGCCAAGGCGCTCGCGGACTTCCTCTTCGACGACGAGCGGGCGATGGTCCGCATCGACATGAGCGAGTACAGCGAAAAGCATTCGGTGGCGCGGCTGGTCGGCGCGCCCCCCGGCTACGTCGGCTACGAGGAGGGCGGCCAGCTCACCGAGGCCGTGCGGCGCCGCCCGTACACGGTGGTGCTGCTGGACGAGGTGGAGAAGGCGCACCACGAGGTCTTCGACATCCTGCTCCAGGTGCTCGACGACGGGCGGCTGACCGACGGGCAGGGCCGCACGGTCGACTTCCGCAACACCATCCTCGTCCTCACCTCCAACCTCGGCAGCCAGCACCTGATCGACCCGCTGACCAAGCCGGAGCAGCAGCGCGAGGAGGTGCTGGCGGCGGTGCGGGCCGCGTTCCGGCCCGAATTCCTCAACCGGCTCGACGACCTGGTGGTGTTCTCCGCGCTCACCGGCCAGGAGCTGAGCAGCATCGCGCGGCTCCAGACCGACGCGCTCCAGCGGCGGCTCGCGGACCGGCGGCTGACCCTGGAGGTCACCGAGCCGGCACTGCGCTGGCTGTCCGACGAGGGGAACGACCCGGCCTACGGCGCCCGGCCGCTGCGGCGGCTGGTGCAGACCGCGATCGGGGACCCGCTGGCCAGGAAGATCCTGGCCGGCGAGGTCAGGGACGGCGATACGGTCCGCGTGGACGCGGCCCTGGACGGCGGCCTGGTGATAACGGCGGACGGCCGGGAATAGCGGCCCGGGCCCGCACCCGCCCCGGACGGCGCCGTTCCCGCGGTTGCCAGACCGGGGCGGGTGTGGGAGAGGATGGGGAGGCTTCCCCATCCGCACGAAGGGACTCACCTGTGTCTGTCGATCCGTCCGCCATCCCGAACTTCGGGGGTAAGCCGGGCAAGCCGGACAAGCAGGGCCAGCAGGGCCAGCCGCAGCAGGCGGGCAGGCCCACGGGGCCGATCATGCCGAACCAGGAGCTGGTCAAGCAGCTGCTGGACCGCATGAAGCTGAAGCACACCGTGGACAAGTCGGGTGACCTGCTCGCGCCGTGGAAGCACTACCGCGTGTACTTCATGTTCCGCGGCGAGGAGCGGCAGCGGGTGCTGACGGTTCGCACCTTCTACGACCGGCCGCACACCGTCGACGACAAGCCGCGGCTGCTCCAGGCCATCGACGAGTGGAACCATTCGACGCTCTGGCCCAAGGTCTACACGCACACCAGCGACGACGGCACGGTCCGGCTCGTCGGCGACTTCCAGCTGCTGCTGGGGGCCGGGGTCGGCTTCGACCACTTCGTGGCCAGCGTGGTCAGCTGGGTGCGGGCCGCGGGCGAGTTCGACAAGTGGCTCGTCGACCGGTTCGGGCTGGCCAAGGACGAGGACGAGGAGTCCACGGCTGAGCCCGCGGAGGACGCCAGGAACGCCGAGGGGGCGGCCGGGGAGCCCGCGGCTTCCGGGGACTCGGGCGACGCCGGGGACTCGGGCGACGCCGGGACCGCCGGCGGCCCCGCGGGCGAGGGCACGGGGACCGCGCCGTGATCGTCGCGTTCTCCGTGACGCCCATCGGCACCGGTGAGAACGTGGGGGCCGAGGTCGCCGAGGCGGTTCGCGTGGTCCGGGAGAGCGGCCTGCCCAACCGGACCGACGCGATGTTCACCAGTGTCGAGGGCGAGTGGGACGAGGTGATGGCCGTGGTGAAGCAGGCCGTGGAGGCCGTCACCGCCCGCGCGGGCCGGGTCAGCCTCGTGCTGAAGGCCGACCTGCGCAGCGGCGTCACCGACGGCCTCACCGGCAAGGTCGAGCGGGTCGAACGGCTGCTTGCCGGGCCCGATCAGCCCGGCGGCCGCGAGGAGCGGTAGGCCCGCAGCCGTTCGGGGCCCACGCCCAGATCGCGCAGCCGGGTCAGCACCTCAGCCACATCCGGGCTGCCCAGCTCGTCCATGATGCGCAGCGCGTCGGCCCACGCCTCGCCCGCCGCCGCGTCGTTCCCGAGCGCGCGGTGCGTGTCGCCGAGCCGCTGGAGCAGCGCGGCCTCAAGGGAACGGTCCCCGAGCCCGGGGCCGCGCAGCAGGGACAGGGCCCGCTCGTAGGCGCGCAGGGCGTCAGGCCACGCGCCGAGCTGGTGCTGGACGTAGCCGAGGGAGTCCAGCGTCGCGGCGAGGCCGAGCGCGTCGTCCCCCTCCTGCTGGAGCCGGAGCGCCTCGCGGCAGTAGTCCAGCGCCTCCCGGTGCTCGCCCAGGCGGGCCAGCAGCCAGCCGACGACGTTCAGCGAACGTGCCTCGTCCGGCCCGTTGCCCGCCGCGCGGTACAGCGCGAGCGCGCGGCGCTCGTGGCCGAGCGCCTCGGGCAGCCGCCCGCAGTTCTCCAGCACGAAGCCGAGGTGCTGATGCGTCTCCGCCTGCCCCTGCCGGTCGTCGGTCGCCTCCAGCAGGTCCAGGGCGTCCCGCAGCAGGCTCAGCGCCTCGTCGTAGTGCAGGAACCTGGTGCTCAGCCGCGCCTTGTTGTTCAACGCACGGGCCTGCTCGCCGAGTTCGCCCAGGCGCAGGGACGCGTCGAGAGCCGTGTCCTGGACGCGGCCCAGGTCGTGCCAGTGGCCCTGCCGGTCGAGGAGGCCGGTGAGGACCCACGCCAGGGCGCAGACCAGCGTGTCGAGCTCCTCGGCCGCCGCCCCTTCGAACGCGTCCAGCAGGCAGGCCCGTTCCGCCGTGAACCAGGCCACCGCCGCGGCCTCGTCCGCGAACGTCTCGACGACGATGCCGTCCCGCGGTGTGCCGAGGTCGGTGGGCTGCCGCCAGGAGGGGCCGAGCTGCCGGTGGGCGCGGTGCGCCGAGTGCAGGTAGTAGTCCAGCACCCGCCGCGTCGCGGCGCTCCGTTCCGCCGCGTCGTCGGTGGCCGCGGTCAGCTCGCGCGCGTAGGCGCGCAGCAGGTCGTGCATGGCGTACCGGCCCGGTTCGCGTTCGGTCAGCAGCTGCGCGCGGCTCAGCTCGGCCAGCCGTGCCCGCGCGGAACGCGGCGGCAGCCCGGTCAGCGCGGCGGCCGAGAGCGGCGTCAGGTCGGGGCCCGGATGCAGCCCGCCGAGCCGGAACAGGCGGGCCGCTGCCGGGCTCAGCGCCCGGTAGGACCAGGAGAACAGCGCCCTGATGTCC
This sequence comes from Streptomyces johnsoniae, assembly GCF_031845565.1. Classification (NCBI taxonomy): domain Bacteria; kingdom Bacillati; phylum Actinomycetota; class Actinomycetes; order Kitasatosporales; family Streptomycetaceae; genus Streptomyces; species Streptomyces johnsoniae. The sequence continues at coordinate 48,032 of NZ_JAVREV010000012.1, forward strand.
GTGGCCGCCTCCCCCGCCTCCCCCGCGAGGGCGTTCAGGGGCTCGGGACCGCCGAGGCCGTCGGCCAGTTCGGCGAGCGAGCGCTCGGGGGTCGCGGCGGCCTGCGCCGCGACCACGGCCAGGGCGAGCGGCAGCCGCGCGCACGTGTCGATGATGCCGTCCACGGCCCGCGCGTCGGCGGCGAGCCGCCGCGGGCCGAGCCGGTCGGCGAGCATCTGCCACGCCTCGTCCCGGGTGAACAGGTCCAGGTTGACCGCCCGCGCGCCGAGCGAAGCGACCAGGCCGAGCAGCCGGTTGCGGCTGGTGACGACGGCCAGGCTGCCGGGCGATCCGGGCAGCAGCGGGCGGCACTGCGCGGTGTCCCCGGCGTTGTCCAGCACGACGAGCATCCGCTTGCCCGCCAGCAGGCTGCGGTAGAGCGCGGCCTGGCTGTCCAGATCGGCCGGGACGCGCTGCGGCGGCACCCGGAGCGCGGACAGGATGCCGCGCAGCGCGTCCGAGGCGTCGAGCGGCTCCCCGGCCGCGCCGAGCCCCCGCAGGTCGACGTAGAGCTGGCCGTCAGGGAAGTGCGCGGCGACGCGGTGGGCCCAGTGCACCGCGAGCGTCGTCTTGCCGATGCCGGCGCCGCCGTTGACGGTGACGATCACCGCGGCGCTCCCGCCGCCGTCGCCCTCGCACGGCAGCAGCCCGTCGAGCTCGCGGATCTCCGCCGCGCGTCCGGTGAACGACGTGACGTCCGGCGGGAGTTGCCTGGGCCGCACGTCCGGGGCCGCCGCCCGGGCCCCGAGGCCGGGGTCGCGGCGCAGGATGCGCTGGTGCAGCCGCCGCAGTGCGGCGCCCGGCTCCGCGCCCAGCTCGGCGGCGAGCCGCTGTCTGGTCCTGGTGTAGGCGGCGAGGGCGTCCGCCTGCCGCCCGGAGCGGTACAGCGCCAGCATCAGCTGTTCCGCGAGCGGCTCCGCCAGCGGGTGGTCGAGCACCGCCGCCGACAGGGCGGGCACCACGTCGGCGTGCCGGGCGAGCCGCAGTTCCTGCGCGAACCGGTCCGTGAGCAGGGTGACCAGCTCGCGTTCGAGGCCCACCCTGACGCCCTCCGCCCACTCGCCGCGCAGCCCGGACAGCGGTGTGCCGCGCCATAACGCGGCGGCTTCGGCCAGCAGTTCGGCGGCGCGTGCGGCGTCCTCACCTCCCGCGGCCCGCGCGGCCAGGTGGCGCGCGCGGTGCAGGTCGACGGCGTTCCGCGGAACGTCGAGCAGGTAGCCCCCGGCCCCCCGGCGCAGCACGGGGCCGCCGGCGCCGTCCCCCAGGCGCCGCAGCACCCGGCGGAGCCGGGAAATGTAGGTGTAGAGCACGTCGCGGACGTGTCCCGGCGGCTGGCGCGGCCAGACCCGGTCGATCAGGGTCTCCGCGGTCACCGCCCGGCCGGGCGACATGGCCAGCACGGCCAGAACGCACCGCTGCTGCGGAGGACCCGGGTCCAGCCGGGCGCCGTTCGCCGCCCGTAGCTCCACGGAGCCGAGCAGCCGTATCTCAACCATGCGTCATCCGTCCCCATCCCTCGGCGCGATCCGGCGTGCCGGCGCACGCGTCCCCCGGGAGTTTCCCGGTTATACCGTCGGGGACGCGCGTGCGTAGGCAACGGCGCGGGGGTGGCTGAATCGCCGTTTCAGAACCTGTCAAGGTATCCGACAAGCCCGTTCGCCGACGCTTGCGGTCGGGTTTCTTCGCCGCTCGGCCAGAAGGAGTCGATCTCGTGCAGGCAGTACGCAGATCACGCCGCACGTGACGGATCTTGAAAGAGGGAGGTGTTCCCCGGGCGTCCGTAGGGCAGCGTCGTCCGGCGGGACCAGAGCGGTACTTAAGGACGTTGGAGTTCTCTGTCAGATGATGCACACCACTGCGAAGGCCGCGTGGGACGAGGGAGCCCCGTCATGAAGCCGATCATGCGACACGACGTCTACCACGCCGCCACCGGCGACGGCGCGTACCTGCTCACCCCCAGTGGAGCCGTCCGGCTCGCGGGCGAGGCCGCGGGCCCCTGGCTCGACCGTTTACTTTCGAGCCTCGACGGCAGCAGGACCGTCGCGGAGCTGACCGAAGGACTGCCGCCCGACCAGCGGGAGTTCGTCGAACGGATGCTGCGGCGGCTGCGCGCCGCCGGCGTCGTGCGCGACGCCGCGCCCACGCGGCACGCGGAGCTGACCGCGGCCGAGGCCGAGGAATACGCCCAGGAGATCGCGCACATCACCGGGTTCACCGAGGCCGACGCCACCGCCGCGTTCGTCCGCCACCGCGCCCAGCGCACGCTGGTCGCGGGCGAGGGGCCGCTGCTCGCGGCCGTCGCGACCGCCGCCGTCGCCTCCGGCCTGCGCACCGTGCGCGTCGTCGCGTTCGACGACGACGACGACGGGGGCGGGCCGCGGCCGCGGCCGCGGGACTCGGGTCAGCGGCTGACGTGGGAACGGCATCCCGAGCCGCGCGACGCCGAGGCGATGACGGCGCTGCTCCACCGCGCCGACCTGGTGCTGCACGTCACCAGCCGCCCCGCCGACCGCGCCCTGCTGGTCGAACGGTGCGCCGCGCGCACCGGGGTGCCGCTCGCCCAGGCCGTCGTGCGCGGGCCCGAGGCGTGGCTGGTCCCCCTCCAGCGCTGGACGGGAACCGGCGGCGCGCCCGGCCGCTGGGCCGCCGCCCTGCCCCGGCTCGCCGCGCCCGCCGAGACCGTGACCGCCGCCCCGGGGCCCGCCGCTCGCCTCGCGGTGGCCGCCCGCCTTGTCCAGAGCGTGTTCCGCATCGTCACCGGCGCCGAACCGGCCCCCGACCGGAGCGAGTTGGTCACCATCGACCTCGCCACGCTCGCCGGGCGGCACCGGCCGTTCCTGCCGCACCCTGTCGCGCTGCCCGCCCCGGCGCCCGACCGGCCCCGCTTCGCCGAACGCGTCCGCGCCCTGCGCCGCGGGCCGCGGCTCAGCGGGCAGGCGTTCGCGCAGCGGGCCGCGAGCTGTACCGACGACCGGCTCGGCGTCTTCCGCTTCGTCGACTCCGACTGGGCGCAGTCCCCGCTGCACGTCGCCCGCGCCGTGGTGACGCGGCGACCGCAACTGAGCGCCATCGGCTTCGGCTTCGGCGAACTCCAGGCCCGCCACCAGGCCGCGCTTTCCGCCCTGGCCCGGTACGCCGCGGGCCAGTTCGACGCGCGGAGACTGCCGGGTCACGCCGACGGCGGCAACGGGGAGCACGGAGCCGGCGCCGCGGGGCCCGACGAGCCGCACGGGCCCGCGGTGCTCGGCTACGAACTGGCCGACCCGGGCCGCGTCCACCGCGTTCCGGTGGCGGACGCGTTCCCCGGGCTGCGGCCCTGGCGCCCCTCGGACGACCCGTTCTCGCCCGTCGTCGGCGGCCAGGACTGGCAGGAGGCCGTCACCGCGGGACTCCTCGCGCACTGCCGCCTGCTGACGCTGGTGCGGATGCGGGAAACCACGCGGCCCTACCCGCGCGTGCCGCTCGACGAGGCGCCGCTCGGCCGGGAGGGCGCCCGCTGCCGGGACATCCTCGCCGAGCTGGACGAACTGCCGGAGACCTACGACATTACCGGGCAACTCGGCGTGCCCACCTACGCGTTCTGCCGCGGGCCCGTCACCGTCGCCTGCGCCGCCGGGCTCACGGCCGCCGCCGCCCTGACCGACGGGCTGCGCCAGGTGCTGCTCGGCGTGCAGGCGCGCGCCCACCTCCAGACCGGCTACGCGCCGTTCCCCGTCGTGCCCGGGCTGCCCCACGCGCTGCGCTCGCGGGACGCGCACACCCCGGCCGTCAACCCGCCGCTCGACGTCGCCGCGGTGGCGGCGCGGCTCGACGCCCTCGGCCACACCGCGGTCGCGGTGCCGCTCGACCACGACCCCGCGGTCGCGGAACTGATGCCTTATCTCGTTCACGTGGTGGTGCTATGACCAGCCCCGAGACCATGCCCACCCGCGCCAGGATCTGCGTGCTCGGCTCCGGCGGCGCGCTGTACGACGCCGTCCTCGCCAGAAGCGGCGGCACCGCGGGGCCGCGCACGCTGCTCGTGGCCGTGCACGAGGGCTGGGACACGGCCCTGCACGACTCGGCGCGGCGCACCGCCGCCGACCACGGCATCGGCTGGCTGCCGGTGCGCACCGAGCTGAGCCACGCCGTCGTCGGCCCGCTCGAAGTCCCAGGCGGCACCGGCTGCGCCGACTGCGCCACGGCCCGCGCCCGCCGCGTCCGCCCGGACCAGGACGAACGCGACGCCGTCCGGCGGCGGCACGGCCGCGCGCTCGCGGCCACCGCCCCCTCGTGGCTGACGGGCACCGCGGCCGGGCTCGTCGCCGGGCTCGTCGCCGAGGAGGCGGAACGGCTGTCGGGCGCCGAGCCGGGCGCGCCCCGCACCCGCAGGGCGCTGCTGCGCGTCGCGCTTGACGACCTGTCCGTCACCCGGCACCCCTTCCTGCCCGAGCCGCTGTGCGAGGTGTGCGGCGACGTGCCCGCGGACACCGCGGAAGGCGCCGTCCCCGCCCTCAAGGCCCGGCCGGCCCACCGCCCTGGCCGCTTCCGCGCCCGGCCGCTGCGCGACGCGCTGCGCGAGCTGACCGACGCCTACGTCGACGACCAGGTCGGCCTCATCGCCTCCCTCGACGGCCACCGGGCCGGCGGCCTGGTCGTGACGTCCGCCCCGGTCGGTTTCCGCACCGGCCGCAGGACCGCGGGCCGCGGCCACGCGCCGACGGCCCGCGCCAGCCGGCTGTCGGCGCTGCTCGGCGCCGTCGAACGGTACGGGAACGCGCCCGGCGGGCGGTCCACCGCCGTCACGGCCACCTTCCGGGAGCTGGGCGACCGGGCCCTCGACCCGCGCGCCGCCGACCCGTTCGCGCCGGAGCCGTGTCAGGACCGCCCGCGCGCCTGGGTGTGGGGCTGGTCGTTCGCCAGGCGCGAGAGCGTGCTGGTGCCCCAGTCCCTGGCCTACCGCGACCCCGCCGCGGGCGGGCAGGCCGAGGGGCCAGGCGGCAGCGCGGTGGGCGGCAGCCTGGAGGAGGCGATCCTCCACGGCCTGCTCCAGGCCGCCCGGTGGGACGCGCTGCTGATGACCTGGTACGCCAGGCTCGCCGCCGCCGAGATCGACCTGGCGGCGGCGGCCGACCGCGCCGTTCCGCTGCTCGCCGCCACCGTTCGCGCCGAAACGGGCTACCGCGTCCGGGCGTTCGACGTCTCGGCGGAGCAGGGCATCCCCTGCGTGTGGGCGCTGGCCGAGAACCCCGCGGGGAACGGCGGGCCCGCCGTGGCGTGCGCCGGGGGCGCCCACCCCGACCCGGAGAAGGCGATCCGCCGGGCGCTGCACGACCTCGGCCCGGCGCTCGCGGCCCTGCTCGACGGCTACGCGGAGGCGGGCGCGGCGGAGCTGGCCCGCCGCATGGCCCAGGAGCCCGAGCTGGTGCGGACGGCCGAGCAGCACGCGCTGCTGTACGGCGATCCGGGCGCCGCGGCCAGGCTGCGCTTCCTCACCAGCGCGGCGCCCAGCCGCAAGCCGGTCGACATCGGCGCGGAGCGCGGCGGGTTCGCCGGGGACGACCTGCTCGGCCACCTGCTTGAGGCCGTCGGCCGCTACACCGCGCGCGGTATGGACGTCGTGGTGGTCGACCAGACCGCGGCCGAGCACGCCGCGGGCGGCCTGGCCTGTGTGAACGTGCTGGTGCCCGGTACGGTGCCGCTGACCTACGGGCACGCGCGCCGGCGCGTGGACCGGCTGCGGCGCCTCGCCGAGGTGCCGGTGCGGCTCGGGCACCGCACCAGCCCGCTGCCGCCCGCGGATGTGAACCCGCACCCGCACCCGTTCGGCGGCCGGGGGAGCGCGCCCGGCGCCTGAGTCCGCGCTGAACGGCGGCGGTCAGCTTCCGTCAAGCTTTCGCTCAGCCGCGGGGGGCAGGCTGAACCCCGTTGCATGTTCGGAGACTTCGGAACGGGGGATTCAGGTGTCCACGCCCACTGCGCTCCCCGGCACCAGGGCGCACGCATTCCGGCTGCTCGGGCCCTTCACCTTCATCAGGGAGGGCGCCCTGCCGCGGCCCATGTGGCCCAAGCCCCGGGCGCTGCTCGCGCTCCTGCTCGTCGCGGAGGGGCCCGTCACACTGGAACGGATCGGCGCGGAGCTGTGGCGGGGCGGGCCGCCGGACTCCGCGGTCGCCAATATCCGCGGCTACATCGGGCTGCTGCGCCGCGAGGTCGGGACCGCCGCGGTGCGGACCGGGCTCGGCGCCTATGAACTGGCCCTGCCGCAGGCGCGCCTGGACGCCGAGGAGTTCCGCGCGCTCGTCGACCGCGCCGAGGTGACGGCCTGCCCGCGGCAGCGCCGTGAGCTGCTTGAGGGCGCCCTCGGCCTGTGGCGCGGGCCGGCGCTCAGCGGCATCGAGCACGGTCCGCTGCTGGAGAGCTGGGTGGAGCGGATGAACGGCCACCGGCGGCGCGCGTTGCTCCAGGTCGCCGAACTATGCCTGGAAGCGCGGCAGTACGCCAGGGCGCAGGACGTGCTGCGGCAGCACCTGGTGGGCAGCCCGACCGATGAGGCGGCGTACCAGCTGCTGATGCGGGCGCTGCACGGCGCGGGCGACAGCAGCGCGGCCCTGGCCGTCTACCAGCAGGCGAACCGGCGGCTGGTGGACCACGGCCTCTTTCCCGGGCCTCAACTGCGGGGTATGCAGCAGGCGATTCTCAGTCATCTGCCGCTGCCCACCCCCTGAGCCGGCGGCGGTCCCGGGGCGGGCGTGGTACGGCCGGGATGTGAAGAAGGCTGGTGCGACGTTGGTATTCCGTGTGGTCTGTGGATCAACTGCGGGGGTGATTGGGGGAGTTCGCGGACGGTCTGGCTCAACTGTTCGTATGGCGGGCGGGTGCGGGGTGAACACCTGACCACCCTGTCCCCGACGGGATGGAAACCTGGCTAAGTTGGGTAAAAACGCTGTGGTGGCGGCGTGTTACGTGATTCGGTGGTCCCGTTGTCTCCGGAGGGTCGGTCCGCGCCACCCTCAACTGCGCGCATGCGGGAGCCGACCCATGCTCACCACGATTCACACCGCCTTCACCGACACCCGAGCGGGCGACCTGGCCTGGGCCCTCGGCCGGGAGCCGCTGCCCTCGCTCGCCACCCTCGACGTCGAACTTGCCGGGGCACATATCCAGTTGCGCGTGCTCGGCGCCTCCCATCAGGTGCTGCTCGACTGCCGCGAGGGCACCTGCTCCGAAACCGTGGCCTGCATGCCGGGCAGCAACAACCCGTTGCCGCTCGGTGTGTCCAAGCGCCTGGGAAACTTCGAATACGAGTTCGCGGCCCGCGTGGAGAGCCTGAGCGTGGGCTCGTTCGCGGGTCGCGCCCAGGAGTTGCTCGCCCTGGTCGCCGAACACCCGTACGGCCTCGCGGGCCTCTTTCCCGGTGATCCGAACGCGTTCACCGCGCTTGTGGTCCAGCGCAGGGGCGGCCAGTTCCACTGGCGGACCTGGCACGCGTACCCGCAGGAACGGTGTCTGGTGGCGACGAGAACCCGGGTGAGCGGTACGACGGATCACCCCAAGTCCACTCCTGTGGGTGACAAGGCCAACCCGAAGTGTGACGTAACGTTCGGTTCATGATCGATACAACCGGGCAGGCGGCCGCCCCGCGCTCAGCGACCGCCGTGCTCCCCGTATCGGCGGGCGCCGGGCGCCTCGTGGTCCTCGTCGCCGTCTTCGTCTGCGCCGCCTGCGGCCTCGTGTACGAACTCGAACTCATCGCGCTCGCCGACTACCTGGTGGGCGACACCGTCACCCACACCTCCATCGTGCTGTCCCTCATGGTCTTCGCCATGGGCATCGGCTCACTGGCCGCCAAGCGCCTGCGGGAGCGCGCCGCGCTCAACTTCGGGCTGATCGAGTCGCTGCTCGCGCTGGTCGGGGGCTGCTCGGCGACCGTGCTGTACGTCTCCTTCCTGCTGTTCGGCGAGGCGAGACCGGCGCTGCTCGCGTTCTCCCTCGCCATCGGCGTGCTGATCGGCGCGGAGATGCCGCTGCTGATGACGCTGATCCAGCGCATTAGGGAGCAGGACGCCGGCCGCGCGGTGGCCGACCTGTCCGCCGCCGACTACGTGGGCGCGCTGCTCGGCGGCCTCGCCTTCCCCTTCCTGCTGCTGCCGCTGCTCGGGAAGCTCAGCGCGGCGCTGTGCACCGGCGTGGTCAACGCGCTGGCCGGCGCGGTCATAGTCCTGTGGCTGTTCCGCGGCGATCTCTCCCGCGCCGCGCGGCGCCGGCTCGTTCTGCTGAACGCGGCGGTGATCGCCGTCCTGGTGTCCTGCTCCGCGGCCGTCGATCCGCTGGAGCGGGCCGCGGCCGAGCGGATCAGCGAGAGCCCGGCGTCCGAGTCGCGGCACGCCCGCGCCGCGGCCCTCGCCGTGACCTCACCGTGAGCGCCACGGCGCGGGGGGTGGCATTTGGCGCGACCAGTGCCTTATGTGCCGGGCAGTGGGTAGGCTCCGCGCCATGGAGCACGAGGTCTTCCTGCCCTATTCAGCCGAAGCCGTGCGGAGCGCGCTCGCCGCGCCCGACCGGGTGGTCCGGTGCGTTCCCGGGCTCCAGCTGGAGCCCGGCGCGGACCCGGCCGCGCCCGAGGGCAGGCTGCGGGTGCGCATCGGCTCCTCCAGCATCACCTACCGCGGCTCCATGTCGGTGACGGCCCGCGGCGACCGCCTCACCGTCGAGGCGCAGGGCGCCGAGGCCAGGGGCGCCGGCGAGGCGGCGCTCATGCTCAGTGTCGTGCCGCGCGAGGTCGAGGACGGCTCCGGCACCGCGCTGACCTTCCACGGCACCGTCGAGGGGAAGGGGCGCATCGGCACCTTCGACGCAGGTCAGCGGCAGGCGGCGGGCCGCCGCCTGCTGGATCGTTTCGCCGAGGCGCTGGCCGAGGAGCTGGCGCGGGCCGACGAGCCGGCCCCCGCGGCCGGCGGCATCGGGGAGCCGGACGACAACGAGCGGGTCATTCCCGGCATTCCGTCCGCCCCCGAGCCGGAGCCCGGGCCCGGCGCCGGGCCCGGGCGTACGGCGCGCGCGGGCGGCAACGAGACGGGGGCCGGTGCCGAGTCCGACCACGACGCCGCGTTCGACGCCGTGCTGGGCGCGGAGCCCGGTCTCGGCCGCGATCCGGATGCCGATGCGGGCCCCGGGTCCGACCGCGGGTTCGACGGCGGCGACCTTGACGCCGATCTCGACGCCGATCTCGACTCCGACCTCGGCGCCGGTCTTGACTCCGGTCCTGACCGTGATTTCGACCCGGGTCTCGATGACGAGGAGGATCTTCCGGTGCACGAGCCCGAAGCGGACTTCGCCCGGCGCACCATGATCGGCCGCAGCGCGGAAGAGGTGGATCACGCCCCGCCGCGCGGCCGGTACGCCCCCGAGCCCACGCCCGGCGGCGCCCCCGGCCCCGCGGCGGCGCTGCGCTGGGCGGCCCCGGCGGCCGCGCTGGCCGTGGCCACGGCCGTGGTCCTGACGCGGGCCATTCGCCGCCGCCGGTGACGCGAGGCGCCCCACACAAGGGCGTCATTATGATTTACGTACATCGAATCGTTATCGTCATGGGGTGACCACCCACGACTCCGATCGCGGAGTACGACTCCGCGCCGCCGACGCCGAGTTGACGCTGCGCCCCGATCAGGGCGGCCGCATCTCCTCGCTGCGGGTCGGCGGTACCGAGCTGTTGCGCCAAGGCGAACGGTTCGGCTCCTTCATCATGGCGCCCTGGTGCGGCAGGACCAGGGAAGGGCGGTTCAGGAACGGCGCCACGGCGCACGAACTGCCGCTGAACGCCGCCCCGCACGCCATTCACGGCACCGTCCGCCGCCGTCCCTGGCGCACCGTCCGGGCGGACGCCACCTCGGCGGCGCTGATCTGCGCACTGGCGGAGCCCTGGCCGTACGCGGGCCGCGTCACCCAGCTGGTCGAGCTGGCCGAGGACGGCGGCGGGCTGACGTGCACGCTCGGCGTGGAGACCGACGGCGACTCCTTCCCCGCCCAGGCCGGCTGGCACCCGTGGTTCCTGCGCAACCTGCGCCCGGGCGGCCCCGGCGTGGAGATCGGCTTCGACGCCGAGTGGCAGGAGGAGCGGGGCGCCGACCACCTGCCGACCGGCCGGCGCATCGCGCCGGAGCCCGGCCCCTGGGACGACTGCTTCGGCATGCCGGACGGGGTGGACGTCACCCTGACCTGGCCGGGGCACCTGGAGCTGAAGGTCCGCAGCCGGAGCCCGTGGGCGGTGATCTACGACGAGCAGGCCGAGGCGGTGTGCGTGGAGCCGCAGTCGGGGCCGCCCAACGGCCTCAACACCCACCCGCGCCTGGTCACCCCGCTGGAACCGCTGGAGATCTCCACGACCTGGACCTGGCGGACCCTGCCGTAGGGTCGGGTGCCATGAGCGTGCGTGACGAGCTGTTGCAGCAGATCAAGGACAAGGCCGTGGTGCACGGCCGGGTGGTGCTCTCCTCCGGGCGGGAGGCCGACTGGTACGTCGATCTGCGCCGGGTGGCCCTGGACGGCGAGGCCGCACCGCTGGTCGGCCGGACGATGCTGGACCTGACGGCAGACCTGGAGTACGACGCGGTCGGCGGGCTCACCCTGGGCGCGGACCCCGTGGCCACGGCGATGCTGCACGCCGCCGCGGCGGCCGGCCGGCGGCTGGACGCGTTCGTGGTGCGCAAGGCGGGCAAGGCCCACGGGCTCCAGCGCCGGATCGAGGGTCCCGACGTGGCCGGGCGCCGTGTGCTCGCGGTCGAGGACGCCTCGACCACCGGCAGTTCCGTGCTGACGGCCGTGGAGGCGCTGCACGAGGCGGGGGCCGAGGTGGTGGCCGTCGCGGTGATCGTCGACCGCGGGGCGGCGGCGGCCGTGGCGCGGACGGGGCTCGCCTACCGTTCCGCGTTCACGCTGGACGATCTGGGGCTCGCCGACGCCTGAAGCGCGGCTTGGCTGGTGCCTGCCCCCCGGTTTGCGCGCGGCTTGCGGCCCCGCGGCGCGCCGGGCGCACGGTGCGACGTGGCCGCTCCGGCCAGCGCATATCACCCTGCGTGATGGTTTCACGTGAAACTGTCGCGCGCTGTCCCGGTGGCGGCGGGCGTCTGGGAGGATATTCGGGCAGTCGAACGCCACGCACACGGCAAGAACACAAGGAGCGGACATGCCCATCGCGACCCCCGAGATCTACAACGAGATGCTCGACCGGGCGAAGGCAGGCCAGTTCGCCTACCCGGCCATCAACGTCACCTCGACGCAGACGCTGCACGCAGCGCTGCGCGGCTTCGCCGAGGCGGAGAGCGACGGCATCGTTCAGATCTCCACCGGCGGCGCCGAGTTCCTGGGCGGCCAGTACAGCAAGGACATGGTCTCCGGGGCCACGGCGCTGGCCGAGTTCGCGCATGTCGTCGCGCAGAAGTACCCGGTGAACATCGCGCTGCACACCGACCACTGCCCCAAGGACAAGCTGGACGGCTACGTGCGCCCGCTGCTCGCCATCTCCGAGGAGCGCGTGGCCCGCGGCGAGAACCCGCTGTTCCAGTCCCACATGTGGGACGGCTCCGCCGAGACGCTGCGCGACAACCTGGAGGTCGCCGAGGAGCTGCTGGCCCGGGCCGCCGCCGCCAAGATCGTGCTGGAGGTGGAGATCACCCCGACCGGCGGTGAGGAGGACGGCGTCACCCACGAGATCAACGACAAGCTGTACACCACCGTCGAGGACGCCCTGCGCACCGCGGAGGCCCTGGGCCTCGGCGAGCGCGGGCGGTACCTGCTCGCCGCCTCCTTCGGCAATGTGCACGGGGTGTACAAGCCGGGCAACGTCGTGCTGCGCCCCGAGCTGCTGAAGGATCTCCAGGAGGGCGTGGCCGCGAAGCACGGCAAGGCGAGCCCGTTCGACTTCGTCTTCCACGGCGGCTCCGGTTCCACCCGCGAGGAGATCGCCACCGCGCTCGGCAACGGCGTGGTGAAGATGAACCTGGACACCGACACCCAGTACGCGTTCACCCGGCCCATCGTCGACCACGCCTTCCGCAACTACGACGGCGTGCTGAAGGTGGACGGCGAGGTCGGCAACAAGAAGGCGTACGACCCGCGCAGCTGGGGCAAGCTTGCCGAGGCCGGGATGGCCGAGCGGGTCACCCAGGCGTGCGGCGACCTGCGCTCCACGGGCACCCGGCTCAAGTAACGCGTCCGCCAGGAGGCACAGGAAGCAACTGGGCCTTCCACCGCGGACCCGGCAGACTGGACATCATGGCCATTCACGAAGACCTGCTCGGGGGCCCGCCCCCGACGCACCTGCCCGACGATCCGGAGCCCCGCGAGCTGCTCGCGGCCGGTACGGCCCCCGCCGAGGTGGCCGCGAAGTACCCGGCGTCCTCGCTGGTCTGGGCCCAGCTGGCGGACGACGCGTTCGCCGAGGGCCGCAGCATCGAGTCGTACGCCTTCGCGCGCACCGGCTACCACCGTGGCCTCGACGCGCTGCGGCGCAGCGGCTGGCGCGGCCAGGGCCCCATCCCCTTCGAGCACGAGCCGAACCGCGGCTTCCTGCGCGCGCTCCACGCGCTGGCCCGTGCCGCGGCGGCCATCGGCGAGCAGGAGGAGTACGAACGCTGCGCGCAGTTCCTCCGCGACAGCTCCCCGACGGCGGCCGACACCCTGTCCTGACGGAGATCTCCCACCGAGGGCGCCCCGTGACGAAGCGGGGCGCCTTGTCCGTCGGCACCCGTACCCTGACGGCGACCAAGCCGTGAGGAGACAACGATGTCGCAACCGGTGACCGATTTCGGACAGAACGAAACCCCCTACGAGCGCTACGTCCAGGCGGACGTGCTCACCCACCTCCAGCGACCGCTGACCGACGATCCGGGCGAAATGGCGTTCCTGGTCACGACCCAGGTCATGGAGCTGTGGTTCACCGTGCTCGTCCACGAGTGGCGCACCGCCGTGGACGCGCTGCGCGCGGACCGGCTGCCCGCGGCGCTGGCGGCGCTCGGCCGCTCGGCGCAGGAGCTGCGGGCGCTGAACGCCTCGTGGGAGCCGCTGGCGCGGCTGACCCCGCGGCAGTTCAATGCCTACCGTTCCGCGCTCGGCGAGGGCTCGGGGTTCCAGTCGGCGATGTACCGGCACGTGGAGTTCCTGCTGGGCGAGAAGTCGCCCTCGATGCTGGTCCCGCACCAGGGCACGCCCCGGGCGCACGCCGAGCTGGAACAGGCGCTGCGCGCGCCGAGCCTGTACGACGAGGCGCTGGCGTACCTGGCCCGGCACGGCGCGGTGATACCCGACGAGGTGCTGCTCCGGGAGCGCACCGGACGGTACGAGCCGCATCCGGCGGTGGAGGCGGCGTGGCGGCGGATCTACGCGGCCGGCGGCGACGGCGGCCGGGGGACCGGTGCGGAGAGCGGGCCGCTGCGGCTGGGCGAGGCGCTGACGGAGGTGGCCGAGCTGGTGTGGCGCTGGCGGTCCGACCACCTGGCGGCGACCCGCCGCGCGATGGGCGGCAAGGCCGGCACCGGCGGTTCGTCCGGCGTGGAGTGGCTGGAGAAGCGGGCCCGCAGGTGGGTGTTCCCCGAACTGTGGACGGCGCGCGGCCGGGTGTGAACGCGTGCGGCGCCGCGGCCCGGTCGGGGCCGCGGCGCGGGGGGCGTTCACCCGGCGGGAACGCCGGGCGCGGGCACGGGTGCGGGCGCGGGCACCGGTTCCGGCGCGGCGGTGTCCTGGCCGGCGGTGTCCTGGCCGGCGGTGGCGGTCAGCCGGGCGTACGCGACGATGTTGGAGTCGTAGCCGCCGTCCTGCGTCCACCGCCCGCCGCAGGTGATCAGCCGCAGCTGCGGGCTGCCGACCGCGCCGTAGACCCGCTGGTCGGGGAAGTCGGACTTCGGGTACTGCTCGACCGAGTCCACCGTGAACACGGCCGTTCGGCCGTCGGCGCGGTCGATCTCGATGTTCTCGCCCGGCCGGAGCGAGCCGAGCCCCGCGAAGGCGGCCGGCCCGTCGTAGGTGTCCAGGTGCCCGACGAGGATGGCGGCGCCGCGTTCACCCGGCGCGACGCCTCCCGCGTACCAGGCGGCGCGCATCGCGTCCTCGACCGAGGGCGAGGGCGGCGCCCCGTCCGGTGCCAGGTCGGCGCCGAAGACCTCGACGTCGGTGGCGAGTTGCGGAATGCGGACCCGCGTCGGGTCGGCCCGCGCCAGCGGTGCGGCCACCACGTCCGAGGGCTGGCCCGATATGGAGGCGTCCAGGTCCGCGGTCGATCCCGCGTCCGGCGCCGCGGCGGGCGCGTCCACCGCGCCGGGCCGGGACACTCCCTCGGCGATGCTGCTGGAGGCGCGCGCCTCGCGGACGTCGTCGCCTGAGCCGGGCGCGAGCACCCCGGCGGCCACTCCGATGGCGACGGCGGCGACCGCGGCCGCCACCTCAAGCCGCCGGCTGCGCACCGACAGCCGCTGCTGCCGCGTCCGCGCCGCGGGGCGGCCCGGTGCGGGCGCGGCCGGCCGCGTGCGGCGGCGTGCGGCGACGGCGCCGCGGCCGGCCGCGACGGCGCGCTGGGCCAGGGCCCGGCCGGCCGCCGCGAGCCGCGGCGCGCGGTGGCGGATCTTCGCGGATACTTCGCCGGCGCGGCGGGCCGCGCCGGTCAGCTGCCGGGTGCGGGCGAGCGCCGCGAGCCGGGCCGGCCGTGGGGGGCGGGTCACGCGCCCGGCCCTCAGTAGTGGGTGCCGGCGGCGCGGCGGCGGCGGGCGAGGAACACGTAACCGGCGGCGCCGGCGACGGTCACGCCGCCGCCGATGGCGAGCGCGGTGGCCTGGGTGCCGCCGCTGTCCGAGGAGCCGGAGCCGCCGAAGCCGGCCGAGGCGCCGCCGGACGGGGTGCCCGCGGTGAAGGTGAACGACGTGCTCAGCGTCACGCCGTCGGTGCAGCGGACGGTCACGGGGTAGCTTCTGCCGACCTGGAGGCCGCTGCGCTTGATGCGGCCGGTCCCGACCCACTTGTTCTCGTGGGCCTTCCGCAGCGTGATGTGCCGCTGGAACGCGTCCGAGGTGGCCGGGCCGCTGGGGTGGCAGGACGATTTGACGGTGACCGAGGTGCCGGAGCCGCCCGAGCTGGGCGAGATGGTCAGCGGCGAGGCGTGGTCCCAGCCGGGTCTGGCGTCGTCGTGGGCGGCGGCCGGGGCGGCGGCGACGCCGAGGGGGAGCAGGGACAGGGCCGCGGTCGCGGTGAGGCGGCTGGCGAAACGGTGCAGGGGCTTCATGGGTGACTGACCTCCGGTCGGCTGCCGCACGCGGGGTGGCGTGACGGGTTGTCACCCATGCGAACAGTGCGTGACGAGAAGCGCATCCGGAAGGCGTCCCCGCGGGTGCCGCATTGCTCCGCACGAGGGGAACGCGGCCCGCCGACCGCGGCTGACTGCCCTTCAGCGGGCCCTTCAGCAGGCGGCCGTTATTTGGTGTCCAGGTCCCGGCGCCGGAAGCCGAGCAGGCCGACGGTGATCAGCACCGCGCCCAGCACCGTCAGGACGACCAGCGGTGCCCAGTTGAGATCGGCGGCGGGCACCTGCGGGATGTGGCCGATGGGCGAGAGGTTGTACAGCCAGTCCGGCAGGTCGACGACCTCGCCGAGGGCCGTCACGAAGAAGCCGTAGGCCGGTACGGCCCAGGCCGCCGCCGACGCCGAGGGGAACCAGCCGAACAGCACGGCGGCGATGCCCGCCGTCGTCCACAGCGCGGGGGCGTAGGCGAGCGAGGCCAGCGTCAGGCTGCCAAGCAGGCCGGTGTCGTCGGCCGACGCGGCGCCGGAGACCCCGAAGCCCGCCCCGGCGAGCACCATGAGCAGCGTGCCGCCGACGAGCGCGACGGCGAGGTGCCCGCCCAGCCACCTCGCCCGGGAGAGCCCGGTGGCCAGCACCGGCTCCGCCCGGCCCGCGGTCTCCTCGGAACGGGCCCTGAGCGTCGCCATCACCACGTACGCGGCGGCGACGACGGCGAGGAGGCTCATGATGACGGAGGCGAAGGACTCGACGAGGTCGCCGCCGAGCTGCTCCACGGTGCGCCGCAGCTGGTCGTTCTCCGCCAGCAGGTCCTCCGCGTCGCCCAGGATCGAGCCGTACATCAGGCCGAACAGCAGCCCGCCCGCGGCGAATCCGGTCAGCACTCCGCGGTGCAGCCGCACCGCGAAGCCGAGCGGCGTGGTGAGCGTTCCGCCGGCGACGGCACGGCCAGGGCGCGGCGGGCGCAGCCCGGCCCCGACGTCCCTGCGCGTGCTGAGCCAGAAGGCGGCGGCGACGCCCGCGGCGGCCAGCGCCACGTTCAGCAGGAGGGGCCACCAGCGGTCGTCGACGTAGGGGTAGGTGCGCTGCGCCCAGCCGATCGGGGAGAGCCAGGCGAACGCGCCGGTGCCGACGTCGCCGACGGCCCGCAGCGTGTAGGCGACGGCGACCGCGGCCATGCCGAGCCCGGCGGCGCCGCGGGCGAACGGGGTGATCTGCGCGGTGAGGGCGGCGACGGCGGCGAAGGTGATGCCGACCGCGGCGCTGCCCGCGCCGTAGAGCAGGGAGCCGTTCGCGGTGATGCTCTCGACGCCGAGCCCGGTCAGCGAGGCCGCGAGCAGCAGGCCGAGTACGGCGTTGGCGGCGGCGGCCACGATCAGCGCGGCCGTCATGTGGGCGTGCCGGCCGACCACGCTGGAACGCAGCAGCTCGGCGCGGCCGGTCTCCTCCTCCGTCCTGCTGTGCCTGACGACCGTCAGGACGCTCATGATGCCGATGGCGATGCCCATGAAGCCGATCATCTGGTGGGCCGTCATGGCGCCGTAGGTGTAGTCGCCGGCGAGGTAGTGCTCGGGGCCCGTCATGGCGAGCCCGGCCGGCCCCTCCAGGGTCTCCTTCACCGAGGCGCGGTCCTCGGCCTCGGGGTACTGGGAGGTGAAGCTGGAGACGGAGGCCAGCGTGACCAGCAGCAGGGAGCCGATCCACACCGGCAGCCTGACCCGGTCGCGCCGCAGGTTGAAGCGGACGAGGGTGCCGGTGCCGGCGAGGGCGTTGCCGTGGCCGGGCCCGCGCGGCGCGGCCACCTCGGGCGGCCTGGTCGCGGTGGCGGTCATCGGGCCGCCCCCGCACCGTTGTTGCTCTCCATGGCCTTCAGCTCGTCGCCGTAGTGCCGCAGCATCAGCTCCTCCAGCGTGGGCGGGTGGCTGATCAGGCTGCGGATGCCGAACTCGCCGAGCCGGCGGACGGCGCCGTCGAGGTGCCGGCCGTCGACGCTGAACCGGAGCGTGCCGTGGGCCGCGTCGACGTCGTGCACGCCGGGCAGCTCGGCCAGGCCGGTGACCGGCCGCTCGGTCTCGGCCTCGATCGTGGTGCGGGTCAGGTGGCGCATGTCGCTGAGCGTTCCCGACTGGACGATGCGGCCGAGCCTGATGATGCTGATGCGATCGCACAGCTTCTCCACCTGGGCCAGGATGTGGCTGGAGAGCAGCACGGTCCGGCCGGCCTGTTTGGCCTCGCCGATGACGTCCTGGAAGACGACCTCCATGAGCGGGTCGAGGCCGGCGGTGGGCTCGTCGAGCAGCAGCAGATCGGCGTCGGAGGCGAGCGCGGCGACCAGGGCGACCTTCTGCCGGTTGCCCTTGGAGTAGGTGCGGCCCTTTTTGGTCGGGTCCAGGTCGAAGCGCTCGATGAGCTGGTCCCTGCGCCCCGGGTCCAGGCCGCCGCGCAGCTTCGCGAGGAGGTCGATGGCTTCCCCGCCGCTCAGGTTGGGCCACAGCTCGACATCACCGGGCACGTAGGCGAGCCGTTTGTGCAGCTGGACGGCGTCGTGCCACGGATCGCCGCCCAGCAGCGAGGCCGTGCCGGCGTCCGCCCGCAGCAGCCCGAGCAGGACGCGGATGGCCGTGGACTTGCCGGCGCCGTTGGGGCCGAGGAAGCCGTGCACCTCGCCGGACGCCACCTCCAGATCGAGCCCGTCCAGCGCACGCGTCCTGCCGAAGGTCTTGACCAGGCCGCTGACGGTGATGGCGTTGGTTGCCTCTGTCATGTTTCGAACCTACAGTTGTTTCACAAACTTGTGAAGCTAGGGAAATGTCAATACGCCGTAGGCGGGGTGGCAGGATGGCACGGTGATCGAGCACCATACGACCGTCGGGGAAGCGGATGATCAGCTCGCGGGCGAGCCGTACACGGAGGCCATGGCGGCCGTCGTCGAGCGCTTCGCGGCGGACCTGACCCAGGCGGGCATGCAGCGGATGGCCTCCCGCGTCTTCGCCTGCCTGCTCATCTCGCACGAGCCGACCCTCAGCTCGGCGGCGCTGGCCCGGCGGCTCCAGATCTCGCCCGCGGCCATCTCCGGGGCGGTCCGCTACCTCGCGCAGGTGCACCTGATCAGCCGCGAGCGCGAGCCCGGCTCACGGCGCGAGCGCTACCGCCTCCACCACGACATCTGGTACGAGGCCATCGCCGACAGGGACACCGTGCTGGCCCGCTGGATCGCCACCATGCGGGCGGGCATCGAGGTCGTCGGCGAGCACAGCCCCGCCGGGGAACGGCTGACCGACACCGCCGAGTTCCTCGAATTCCTCGCGTCCGAATTCGACGCGATCCTGACCCGCTGGAAGGAGCGCGGCGCCGGGCGCTGACCGGCCGGGCGCCCGGTCAGCCGGGCCGGGCCGGGACCGTCAGCCGCAGCGCGCCGGGCAGTACCGTCCACGTCCGCGCCCGGGTCGGGCCCAGGTCGACCGCGTCCGCCCGGTAGCTGAACGCCGGCCCCGACACCGTCACCGAGGTCGCGCGCGCGGAGACGTCCGCGCCCGCGGGTCTCGGCCGCACCACCACCTCGGCCAGGCCGTCCGCCGCCCGCAGCGACACCCCCGCCACCGGCCGGTCCACGTCCGCGAGCACCCGCCCGTCCGCCTCCACGCGCAGCCGCTGCCGCGGCCGGTGCACCGTCCGCCACCACAGGGCCGTCGCCCCCGAGGGGCGGGCCCGCGGCGCCGGGATACCGAGCGGGCCGAGCACCACGCCCCCCGCGTCGTCCGTCAGCACGTCGAGCCGCCGGTCGATGCCGGTGAGCACCGCGCGCGACGCGGCCACCGCGTCCGTCGGCACACCGAGCGTCCGCGCCACCGCCACCGTCGGCCCCGGGCCGACCGGCACCATGGCCAGCGGGCTCATGTCCAACTCCCCGTTGCGGTGCAGCAGCTTCACGGCCCGCAGCAGCGCCCCGTCGTCCCCGACGATCACCAGCCGGCGCCCGCGCCGCCGGGCCAGCACCCGCGTCAGCGCCTGCGGCCCCTCCAGGACACACACCTTGGCCTCGCCAGGACCCGCGCACAGGACGTCTCTGGCGATCCGTACCGCTTCCCCGTCCGTCCGCCGCGCCGTCGGATCGATGACGATGAGCACTGACTGTTCGCCTCCCGGCTGCGTCTCCCGTAAGCTCTCTGTGCAAGAGCCCCTGTCGCGATTGCGCCAGGGGTTTCGTCGATCCGGGGCAGCCCTTGCGTAGATGCCCCGCTCGAAAGGGGTGTACGCCTGTGCCCGCACTTGTGCTGCTCGGCGCTCAGTGGGGTGACGAAGGCAAGGGGAAGGCCACCGACCTGCTCGGCGGCTCGGTCGACTACGTAGTGCGCTACCAGGGCGGCAACAATGCCGGCCACACCGTCGTCGTCGACGGGCAGAAGTACGCGCTGCACCTGCTGCCCTCCGGGATTCTCTCCCCGGAGTGCACCCCTGTCATCGGCAACGGCGTCGTCGTGGACCCCAAGGTGCTGCTCTCCGAGCTGAGCGGCCTCGCGGACCGCGGCATCGACACCTCCCGGCTGCTGCTCAGCGGCAACGCCCACCTGATCACGCCGTACCACCAGACGCTGGACAAGGTGTCCGAACGTTTCCTCGGCAAGCGCAAGATCGGCACCACGGGCCGGGGCATCGGACCCGCCTACGCGGACAAGATCAACCGGCAGGGCATCCGCGTCCAGGACCTGTTCGATGAATCGATCCTCCGCCAGAAGGTCGAGGCCGCGCTCGACCACAAGAATCAGGTGCTCGCCAAGCTCTACAACCGCCGCGCCATCGTCACCGACCAGGTCGTCGAGGAGCTGCTCGGGTACGCGGAGAGCCTGCGCGGGTACGTGTGCGACACCGTGCTCGTGCTCAACCGCGCGGTGGACGAGGGCAAGGTCGTGCTGTTCGAGGGCGGCCAGGGCACGCTCCTCGACGTCGACCACGGCACCTATCCGTTCGTCACGTCCTCCAACCCGACCGCGGGCGGCGCCTGCACCGGCTCCGGCGTCGGGCCGACGCGCATCAGCCGCGTCATCGGCATCCTGAAGGCGTACACCACGCGCGTCGGCGCGGGCCCGTTCCCCACCGAGCTGCACGACGAGGACGGCGAGGCGCTGCGGCGCATCGGCGGCGAGTTCGGCGTGACGACCGGCCGCGACCGGCGCTGCGGCTGGTTCGACGCGGTGATCGCCCGCTACGCGACCCGCGTCAACGGGCTGACCGACTTCTTCCTCACCAAGCTGGACGTCCTCACCGGCTGGGAGCGCATCCCGGTGTGCACCGCCTATGACATCGACGGCCGGCGCGTGACTGACCTGCCGTACAACCAGACCGACTTCCACCACGCCAAGCCCGTCTACGAATACCTGCCGGGCTGGAGCGAGGACATCTCCAAGGCCCGCAGCTTCGAGGAGCTGCCGAAGAACGCGCAGTCCTACGTGCTGGCCCTCCAGGACCTCTCCGGCGCCCCGATCTCGGCGATCGGCGTCGGCCCGGGGCGCGACGAGACCATCCAGATCAACCCGTTCGTCTGAACGACCTAATCGCCTGCCCCACGGCCGCGGGGCGGCCGCGTGTACGCCACGCGGCCGGCCCGCGGCCGTCCTCCTGCCCGGTGTCAGTCGGCGCTCCCCGAGTACTCGGCCGTGAAGCCGCCGGAGCCGTCGCCGCCGTACGGGGTGAACGCGATCGACTCGGCGTCGTCGAAGGTCTCGACCGGCTCCCACTCCAGGCGGTAGGACGGCAGCGGATCGCAGTCCCCGCTCGTCGTGTCGCCCGGGCCGACCAGGATCGAGGCCCCGTCCTCCCGCTCCGAGACCAGCGGCGCCTCCCAGGTGCAGGTGCCGTTGGTGTAGGTGAGTGCCAACTCGCCCGCGGACGCCGAGTAGGCGGTGGTGATCTCGTAGTCAGAGGACGAGTAGACCTGGTCGTAGATGCCCAGCGGCATGCCGTCGCCGCCGGCGCTCAGGTACGACGAACGCAGCTCCGCCGACAGGGCGCCCGCGGTCCACAGCAGTGAGCCGTCGTTCTGCACCTCGATGGTCTGCTCCCCGTACGGCTCGCACCGGGACGGGTCGTCGTCCGGCACCGTGTCGGTGACGCCGGCGCCGTTGAGCGTCAGCGTGCCGTCCCCGGCCGCGACCAGCTCCGACTCCTCGGTGCACAGCAGGGTGCTGAGCAGGGTCCACTGGGTGGCCACGACGTCGCCGCCCGAGCCGTCGGTGAGCTCCAGCCGCTGGTACCAGCCCTTCGGCTCACCGTTCTCCATCACCTCGCCCTCCCAGTCGCCCACGAACTCGGAGCCCACCGTGGCGTCCCCGGGCGGGGTGGTCTGCGGATCGGACGGCTCAGGATCGGTCGGCTCCGGGGTGGTCGGGTCGACCGACGGGCCCGTCGCCGTCGGCCCCGGCGGCTCCGGGTCCTCGTCGTCGCCGCCGCCGAGGGCGACGACCGCGACACCCGCCGCGACGGCGAAGACCACGACCGCGGCCACGATGATCCACGTGATGTTCTTGCGCTGCCCGCCGGGCGCGCCGTGTCCGCCGTGTCCGCCGTGTCCGCCCGGCCCGTGCCCGCCGGGGCCGCCGGGGTAGGCGGGCCCGTACGGGCCCTGGAGCGAGGCCACCTCGGGCGGCACGGGCGAGCCGTAGCCCGGCGTGCCCTGGGCCTGCGGGTAGCCGTAGCCACCGGGCGGCTGCGGGTAGCCGTACCCCGCGGGGGGCACGGCCGAGGTCATGGTCGCCATCCCGTCGACGCCCGAGTTCGGCGGCGGGCTCGGCGGCGGCGTGGCCGGGGTGCTCAGCTGGGTCGGCGTCGGCGGGGCCAGCGGCGCCGTGGGCGGCGGCGGGCTCGGCATGCCCGTGGGGGGCGGCGGGCTCGGCATGGCCGAGGGCGGCGCCGGCGTCGGCGGAACGCTCGGCATGGCCGGCGGCGGCTGCGTCGTGGGCGGCGGCGGGGCCTGGAGCGGGTCCTCGGAGTCCAGCAGCTCCACGGCGTGCCGGCCGAGCTTCGCCACCAGGGCGCCCGGCAGCCAGGGCTCCTCGTCGTCGTCGGTGGTGGTCGCGGCGAGCAGCTCGTCCAGGCTGGGGCGCTCCGCCGGGTGCTGGGCCAGGCAGCGTTCGACCAGCGGCCTGATGTTCTCGGGGACTTCGGAAAGGTCCTGCTGGCCCTGGACTATTCGCAGCATCAGCGCGGTCATCGCGCTGTTGGCGTCGCCGAACGGCGTGCTCGCGGTGGCCGCGAAGGTGAGCACGGAGCCGAGGCAGAAGATGTCGCTCGCCGCGGTCAGCACTTCGCCGCGGCACTGCTCGGGGGACATGAAGCCGGGCGAGCCGACGGCCGCGCCGGTGCGGGTCAGCCCTTCGCCGCCGGACTCCAGGGCGCGGGCGATGCCGAAGTCGATGACCCGCGGCCCGTCAATCGTGATCATGACGTTCGACGGCTTGAGGTCCCGGTGCACCAGACCCGCGGCGTGAATGTCACGCAGGGCCTTGACCAGGCCGTTCGCCAGGACGAAGAGGGTACGCTCGGGCAGCCTGCCGTAGGTGTGGGAGACGACCTCGTGCAGCGAGGGCCCCGCGACGTAGCCGGTCGCGACCCACGGCGTCTGCGCCTCGGTGTCACAGCCGAGAACCGGCGCGGTCCAGTCGCCGCCGACCCTCCGTGCGGCGTCCACCTCCTGCTGGAAGCGCCTGCGGAACTCGGGCTGTGCCGCGAGTTCGGGCTGGACCAGCTTGACGGCCACCGTGCGCCCGCGGTCGGAGCGGGCGAGATACACGCTGCCCATTCCGCCGGCGCCCAATTTACCCAGCAGCCTGTAGTGGCCCACCCGTTGCGGATCTGTCGGCCCGAGCGGTTTCATGCTGTGTTACTCCTCTTCGCTCCGGTAAGCCTCATGAGAATACGGGCGCCCGTACGCACCGGTGAGGACAGAGGCCGAACCGTGATCGGTTCCCGATCCCGCCGTGAGGCCGGGAACCCGTGCCGTTTCGTGACATGAGGCACACCTAGTCGTTGCGTTCGAACTCGCCGGGGTCGTTGTCCAGCGCGGTGAGCCAGATGACCTTGATCGTGTCGTCGTCGTCCTCTTCGTGCCACAGCCGGAAACCGGAGTAGACACCGCAGTCCGGGTCGGAGACCGATTCGTCGAGGACATCGGGTCCGAGCGTGATTTCCCTCCCCTCGACCTTGACGAGGCGGTTGTCCCACGCGCAGACCAGCTCGTCCGCCTCGGAACGCTCGAAGCGCAGGACCGGCTCCCCGATCGGGCCCTGGGAGATGGTGATGATGTCCTCGCCGTCGACCTCTTCGCCGTCCAGGCCCTCGTCACGCCATTCGTCGCGCCACGCGCCGAGCAGCGTTTCCGGCACATTCGCCTCGGAGGCGGTGTCGGCCGGGCTCAGCGTCGCGGTCTGCTCGCCGTAGTTCCACGTCATCTCCTCGCCGTTCTCCGACAGCTGGAGGGTCTGCGGCGTGCTGTTGTCGCGGCACGTCTCGGTGGTCTGGTGCGAGGGAACGGCCCAGGCGGACTCCTCGGTGAACGACAGCCGTTCCTCGAAGGAGTCGAGACGCACCTCGTAGGAGCACAGGATGGTCGGGCTGAGGGTCAGGGCGCTGCCGACGATCTCGCCTTCGGCCCCCTGCGTGATCTCGAAGCGCAGCTCGCGCACTTCGCCGCTCGCGTTCTCGTACTCGCCCTGCCAGGCGCCGAGATAGCCCTCCTCGATGGCGGCGTCCGAGCCCGAGCCCGAGCCGCCGGTCAGCTGCGTCGCGACCACGACGCCGAGCACCGCCATCACCACGAGTACCGCGCCGACGGCGAGTACCGGGACCGCGCGGCGCCGCCGCGGCGCGGCCGGTCCCGCGCCCGTGCTGCCGTACGGCGAGGGGCCGTAGCCGCCGAGCGAGGGGATGGAGGGGGCGTCGGGCCGGTACGGGGTGTTCGGCTGCGAGTAGGGAGAAGGCACGGGAACGGGCCGCGGCTGCGGGGTCGCGGACGAGGGCCAGGACGGCGGCGCCGGCCGGGTCGGGCCGGGGTCGAGCGGCGTGGGGCCGACGGCGGTCTGGCCCGCGGCGCCGGTGGCCGTCGGGTCCGCGGGCGCGGCGGCGGTGGCGCCGGTGGCGCCGGTGGCGGTGGGGTCCGCGGGGACGGCGCGGGCGTCGGTGCGGCTCTCGGGGTTCTCCGAGTCGAGCAGGGCGACGGCGTGCCGGCCGAGCTGGGCGACCAGCTCGCCGGGCAGCCACGGCTCCCGCGAGTTGTCGGGGGTGGTCGCGGCCAGCAACTCCTCGACGGTGGTGCGCCGTTCGGGCTCCTTGGCCAGGCAGCCCGCTATCAGCCGGCGCAGACCCTCGGGTATGTCGGTGAGGTCGGGGCCCTCCTCGGCGATGCGGAACATGAGGATGTGCACGCCGGAGTCCAGGGCGCCGAACGGGGTGCGCCCCGTCGCCGCGTACGCGAGCAGCGACCCGTAGCAGAACACGTCGCTCGCCGGGCTGATCTGCTGGCCGCGGACCTGCTCGGGGGACATGAAGCCGGGCGAGCCGACGGTGGCGCCGGTGCGGGTGACGCCCTCGCCGGGGGCGGACTCCAGGGCGCGGGCGATGCCGAAGTCGATGACGCGCGGCCCGTCGATGGTCAGCAGCACGTTGGACGGCTTGAGGTCGCGGTGCACCAGACCGGCGCCGTGGATGTCGCGCAGCGCGTGGGCAAGACCGTTGGCCAGCAGGCGGACGCTGCGCTCCGGCAGCGGACCGTAATCGCGGCTGACGATCTCGTGCAGGGAGGGACCGGCGATGTAGCCGGTGGCGACCCACGGCACCGGGCCCTCGGTGTCGGCGTCGAGGACGGGCGCCGTCCAGCTGCCGCCGACGCGGCGGGCCGCGGCGATCTCCAGCGAGAACCGCCGCCGGAAGTCCGGCTCCTGGGCCAGGGCGGAGCGGATCGTCTTGACGGCCACGGTACGGCCGCGCTCGGAACGGGCCAGGTACACCTGGCCCATGCCCCCCTCGCCGAGCCGGCCGAGCAGCCGGTACGCACCGATGCGGTGCGGGTCCTGTGGCATCAGCCGGTCCATACGGAACAGACTCCCCCGATTGTTTCACGTGGTTGTCTCACCGAGGATAGAGGTGAACGCGGTGGGCGCGTATGCGGGTCAGAGCCGCCGGTGCGGCGGCCACGCGCGTTCATCTCGGCCCGGTGAGCCGGTTGTGCTGCATGGTGGTCAGCCGCCTCAGGAACACCACGGCGGCCAAGGCGGCGGCGAGGCACAGCACTTGCTCCACGGCCCCCAGGTTCCCCCGCGTCACGGCCTCGTCCCAGTCGTCCGCCTCGTGCCACGGGTCGCCGCTCACGACGACGCCGTACACGATCCAGCCCAGCAGCAGCGTCCACCAGGTGTTGACGAGGCCGACGGCGGGGTGCGGCAGCGGGTGGGAGGCCCGCCAGATGTCGTCGGCGATCTGCTTGGGCAGCACGAGGTTGGCGAAGGGGACGAACCAGAAGATGACGGCCCGGTTCGGCCGGTAGCGGATGCGGCCGGGCGCGAACGCCTCCGCGTTGCACCGCATCCGCCGGAACCAGATCAGCCAGACGACGAAGATGGCGATGTGGAGCAGGCCGACGAGCGTCGTCAGCACGTCGAGCGTGGTTTTGCTCCCCTCGGCGGCGTCCGCCACGGAGGAGAAGAGGAGATACGGGTCGGCTTTCCGCTCCTCGCGCAGGTCGCCGAGCAGTTGCAGGTGGACCACGAGCGTGACCACGACGAACAGGGCCATGACGGCGAACAGCCAGGTCAGGGCGTTCGCCAGGGCGCTCGCCCGCCGCGGCTCCGGCGGCGGCCCCTGCGGAACGGCCGGGCCGGGCGCGGGCCAGGCGTGGCCGGGCGGCGGCGGTGTCCGCCACGGCGGCGGCGTGTGCGCGCCGGGCGCGTGCGCCGGCGGTGGAGTGCGGACGGGCACCGCGCCGGGCGCGTGCGCCGGTGCGGCGTACGTGAGCGGGTGCGCGGCGGCGGCGCCCGCGGTGGTGCGAGCCGGCGCCCCGCCGGGGCGCGGCGGCGCGGCCGGGGGCGCGGGCGGGCCGGCCGCGGCGGCCGGGTCCTCGCTGTCCAGCAGGGCCACGGCGTGCCGGCCGAGCTGCGCCAGCACCTCGGCGGGCAGCCAGGGCTCCGCCACGGCGGCGGTCCCGGTGCGCTCCAGCAACTCGGGTACGCCGGGGCGCCGTTCGGGGTCCTTGTCCAGGCAGTCGCCGACGAGACCGAGGAGAGCGTCGGGAATGCCGTCGAGCGCCGGCTCCTCTTCCACGATGCGGAACATCAGGGCGTGGCCGCCGCTGTCCGCGGTGCCGAACGGGAGCCGGCCGGTGGCCGCGTAGGCCAGCACGGCGCCGAGGCAGAAGATGTCGCTCGCCGTCGTCAGCCGCGCGCCGCGCACCTGCTCGGGGGACATGAAGCCGGGCGAGCCGATGACCGCCCCGGTGCGGGTCAGCCCGCCCGAGGTGACCGCGTCCAGGGCGCGGGCGATGCCGAAGTCGATGACGCGCGGCCCCTCGATCGTGACCATGACGTTCGACGGTTTGAGGTCGCGGTGCACCAGGCCGGTGGTGTGGATATCGCGCAGCGCCAGGACCAGGCCCCTGGCGAGGAACGTCAGGGACCGTTCCGGCAGCGGGCCGTAGTCCTCTGCCACCACCCGGTGCAGGGTGGGCCCGGCGATGTAGCCGGTGGCGACCCACGGCACCCGGCCCTCGGTGTCGGCGTCAAGTACGGGCGCGGTCCACTCGCCGCCCACCCGGCGGGCGGTGGCGATCTCCTGCGCGAAGCGCTCCCGGAAGGCGCGCTCCCTGGCCAGGGCCGGCTGGATGGTCTTGACGGCCACCGTCCTGCCGCGCTGTGAACGGGCGAGGTAGACCTGCCCCATCCCGCCCTCGCCGAGCCGGCCGAGCAGCCGGTAACCGCCGATGGCCTGCGGGTCCTCCGGCTCCAGCGGTCTCATGCGCGCTTTTCCTCCCCCGGAAGGCGTGATCAGGTCGCAGGCAGGATAGGTCAACCGGCCGCGGCCGGGTTCCCGTGCGCCGCGGCCCGTGAGCGGGGCCCGGACGCCGCCGGGCCGGACGCCGCAGTGTTGAGGACGCGCGGTCCCCGCGAACGGTTCTCGCCCGCGCGCGGTCAGCCGCGGGTGTCCGGGAGTCCGTCCATGACCTCGGACAGCCGGGTGAGCACCGCGAGCACGTAGCGGAACTCCTCGGGCCCGCCGAGCGCTTCGCCGAGCCGCGCGGCGAACTCGGTATGCGCGGGCCCGACGCGCGCGACCGCGGCGCGCCCTTCCGCGGTCGGCGCGAGCAGCTTGGCCCTGCGGTGCGCCGGGTTCTGCCGGTACTCGGCGAGGCCGCGCCGGACCAGCAGGTCGGCGATGCGCTGCACGCTCTGACGGGTGATGCCCATGGCCCGCGCGATCCCGGCGACCGGCAGCGGTTCGCGCAGCACGGCGCCGAGCACCTGCCACCACGCCGCGGTCAGCCCCGCGGGGCGCGCCATGCGCTCCGCGGCGGCGAGGAACTGCCCGTTGAGGCGGAAGACCGCCAGCGCGCTGCCCGAGAGCAGCGCCGGGTCCGCGGGCAGCGCCGGGTCCGCGGGCTCCGCCGGGCCGGCGGGCCGCTCCGTTCCGCTCATCCGGCCGCCGCCACCGTCGGGTAGGCGGACGCGTCGGAGTGCGCGAACAGCCGGAACCAGGCGTCGAGCACGTGCGGCTCGAAGACGCCGAGCCTGGCGAAGATCTCGCGGGCGAACGCCTCCGGGTCCGTGGGTCCCGCGGTGATGAGGTCGCCGTCGGTCACCGCGTCCGCGTCCAGGTAGCGCGAGCCGCCCGCGTAGCCGCTGGCGTCGAGCACCTGCCGGTCGGCGCCGGTGTGCGCGCGGCCGTCGAGCAGCCCGGCCCGCGCCAGGCCGAACGTCGCCCCGCAGATCGCGGCGACGGGCACCCCGGCGTCGAGGAAGGCGCGGGCCGCGCGGGCGAACGGCGCCAGCGCGTCGCCGGTCAGCCACAGGTCGGCGCCCGGCAGGATCAGCAGGGCGCTGTCCTCGGGGCGCAGCAGATCCAGCGTGGTGTCCGGCAGGATGCGCAGGCCGCCGGCGGTGGTGACCGGCGCGTCCGTCGCGGCCACCGACACCACCCGGTGGCCGCGCCTGGCGAGCTCGGCCGTGGCGTGCCCGGTTTCCCAGTCGGCGAGCGTGTCGTACACGGCCAGATGCACGGTCTTCCGCATGGTGTCCTCCGGTCTCGGCGCGTCTCTTCCCGTCGCCATTGACAGCATACTGTCGGATAAGCAGTATGCTGTCAACGGAAGGGGTCTAGGCTGGACCGCCGTGATTCAACGCAGCACCTTGCGCGAACAACTGGCCGACGCTCTCCGGGAGGAAATACTCGCCGGGCGGCTGGCTCCCGGCGGCGAGTTCACCGTGCGCGAGATCGCCGAACAGTACGGCGTCTCGGCCACGCCGGTGCGCGAAGCCCTGGTGGATCTCTCGGCCCAGGGCCTGCTTGAGGTCGAACAACACCGCGGCTTCCGCATCCGGCGCTTCTCGCTGACCGACTACCGGCACATGGTCGAAGCCCAGCGGCTCGTCAGCGACGGGATACTGCACGCCGACCCGGCCTTAAGCCTGCGCGAGGCGGTACCCGAGGCGTTCACCTCCATCCGCCGCCGCGCCGCCGCGGCCAGGCAGGCCGCCCTGGCCGGTGACCTGGACATCCTCATCGCCTACGACCTGCGCTTCTGGCGCGAACTCGACGCGCTGCTCGGCAACCCCCACATCGGCGAGTTCCTCGACCGGCTGCGCGTCGCCTGCTGGGCGTTCACCGTGCCCCGCCTGCGCGGGCAGCCCGGCCTCGCCGGGCGGCTCTGGTCCGGCCACCTCGAACTGGCCGACGCCGTCGAACGGCAGGACGCCGCCGAGACCGGCCGCCTGCTGCGGGCCCACCGTTCCCACGCACTTGAACTCGCCGCTCAACTGGCCGGGGCGTGACCGCCCTTCCAGGCTCTACGCTGGCGGTACGCAACCGTTCGAGAGAAAGCCGTTACGTGGCCTGTGACCTGTGGCTGGTCCCCCTCGTCGATGTGCTGTGCCACAGCCCCGACAACCCCTTCGCCGACGAGCTCGCCGAGTACGACCGGGCCCTGGCCGAGGCCGGGCTGCCCCCGGTCCCGGTGTACGGCTACGTCCCCGGCATGTCCGGCTCGGTGGCCCCCATCGCCGGCTTCGACTACGCGGCCCTGCACCTGCTGCGCCGCGCCTACCTGCTCCAGCTGAGCGGCCTGCCGGTCTCGCCCGCCGACGAGCTGGACGGCGACTACCAGCAGCTGCTCGAAATGTTCGAGGCGAGCGCCCAGCAGGCGCACCTCGTGTGGCACTTCGACCACGCGGGCGCCTACGTGCCGGTCGACTTCCCGCACCCGCTGGTCAACGAGTCGCTGCTGGCCGGCGGCGGCCCGCTCGGGTCGAGCCACGGCCTGCTGCGCGAGCTTGAGCTGGTGGCCCCCGTACTCGACATCAACCCGGTCAACCCGCCGCCCGCCCCCGACCCGCCGTCGCGCCCCACCAGCCTGGAGGAGCCGGCCGCCCTGCCCGGATACGGCGAAGGCCCGTTCGCCAGAGAACGCCACGTCTGGCTCGGCCTGCACGCCGCGGCGACCCGCAGCCTCGCCCAGGGGTCCATGATCGTCTTCAGCTGACCCCGCGTCCGCCCTCCGGGGGCGGGGACCATCCGCCGCCGTGCCGGATCACCCGCCGCCGTGCCGGATCACCCGCCGTTCTCCGGCGGACGCTGCCTGGGCATGCCCGGCCGCATACCCGGCCGCATGCCCGTCCGGTCCGCGAGGAAGCGGGCCCTGAGCGCCGTGTCCGCCTCCGACCGGCCGCCGTCCCGGTCGCCGTCCCGATCCGCGGCCAGGACCCGCCGCTGCCCACCCGCGGACACCCGGCCGTACGGGTGGAACTCCCGCATCCAGTCCGCCGTTTCCGCCCGCACCAGCTCCGTCACGTCCTCGGAGAACTGCCGCAGCACGCCGAGCCGCCGCTCCGCCGCCTCCTCCGCCAGCCCGTCCCGCAGCCCCTCCGCCGCCCAGTCGTACCGCAGGACCGCCAGCCGTTCCCGCACCGCCTGCGCCGTCGCCACGTCCCGCATCCACCCGGACGTCAGCCCCAGGTACCGGTCGCAGGCCAGCGCGGCCACCGCGCCGAGCAGCGACAGGCAGCCGAAGCGGCCCGCCACGCCCACCAGCGGCAGCACCGCGCCGCCCGCCGCGCCCGCGAACGTGCCGCAGCGCAGCAGCCACGCCGTGCGGCGCTTCCACACCCGGGCGGCCAAATACCAGTCCGCGGTCCGCGCCGCGTCCGCCTCGGCGCAGGCGTACAGCTCCGCCAGCCGGTCGGCCGCGACCGTTCCCCCGGACATCTCGGGCAGACTCACCACCCTCACACTCCCCACGACAGGCCCGCACCCCGGGCCGGGAAAGCCTTTCTAGTGCCTTCCGCGCCGCCGCCCCGCCGCCGTTCCCCCGCGGGGAACGGCGCGCCGGGCCGCGTTCCCGCCACCCGTGGGCGGTACGGCCGGGAGCCCGCGGACCACCCCTCACCCGAAAGAGTGGGCGGCGGACAGGGCCTACTCTTGGGCCCCGTGAGAATCCTTGTCATCGGCGGCGGTGCCCGCGAACACGCCCTGTGCCACGCCCTCTCCCAGGACCCCGACGTCACCGAGCTGCACTGCGCGCCGGGCAACGCCGGGACGGCGGAGGTGGCGCAACCGCACCCGGTCGACGCGGTGAACGGCCCCGAGGTCGCGGAGCTGGCCGCCCGGCTCGGGGCGGACCTCGTCGTCGTCGGCCCCGAGGCCCCGCTGGTCGCCGGCGTCGCGGACGCGGTGCGCGCCGCGGGTATCCCGGTCTTCGGTCCCTCCGCGCAGGCCGCGCGCCTGGAGGGCAGCAAGGCGTTCGCCAAGGAGATCATGGCCGCGGCCGGGGTGCCGACCGCCCGCGCCCACGTCTGCACCACCCCCGCGGAGGCCGACGCGGCGCTCGACGCCTTCGGCCCGCCCTACGTGGTCAAGGACGACGGCCTGGCCGCGGGCAAGGGCGTCGTCGTCACCGAGGACCTGGCGCACGCCCGCGCGCACGCCCGTTCCTGCGAGCGGGTCGTCATCGAGGAGTTCCTCGACGGCCCCGAGGTCTCCCTGTTCGCCGTCACCGACGGCGAGACCGTCGTGCCGCTCCAGCCCGCGCAGGACTTCAAGCGGGCCCGCGACGGCGACGAGGGGCCCAACACCGGCGGGATGGGCGCCTACTCCCCGCTGCCCTGGGCCGATCCCAAGCTGACCGACGAAGTGCTCGACACCGTGCTCAGGCCCACCGTCGAGGAGCTGCGGCGCCGCGGCACCCCGTTCTCCGGCCTGCTCTACGCCGGACTCGCCCTGACCTCCCGGGGGGTGCGGGTCGTCGAGTTCAACGCCAGGTTCGGCGACCCGGAGACCCAGGCCGTGCTGGCCCGGCTGCTCACCCCGCCGGCCGGGCTGCTGCACGCCGCCGCCACCGGCACTCTCGACAGCTTCCCGCCGCTGCGCTGGAGCGACGGCGCCGCCGTCACCGTCGTGGTCGCCGCCGAGGGATACCCCGAGGCGCCCAGGACCGGCGACCCCGTCGAGGGGCTCGACGAGATCGCCGCCGAGGACGCCCCCGGCGCGTACGTGCTGCACGCCGGCACGCGGCGCGACGAGGCGGGCCGGGTGGTGAGCGCGGGCGGCCGGGTGCTGTCCCTGACCGCCACAGGACCCGATCTCGCGCAGGCCAGGGCCGCCGCCTACCGCGCCGTCGCCCGGGTGCGGCTGGCCGGCTCCCACCACCGCACCGACATTGCCGCGCAGGCGGCCTCCGCGGTTCCGTTCTCTCCCCAAAGCCCCTCCATCGAGTGACCGATCCGCTGACCTGCTGACGGGCCCGCCGCGCCCAACTAGGGTGCGGCGCAACGTCTTCCGCCCACGTGGTCACGCGCCCCCGTGGCGATCGGCGGCATCGCACGTTGCGGTGCCGGCGACCGGTGCGACAGTGGAGGAACGGCGGGGGACAGGCCGAGCGGCGTCGCACTGCGGAGGGCAGGGCATGGGGCAGCGTAAGGCGCGAAAAGCCGGACTCTCCGCGCGGGATCACGCGCTGGCCGTGCTCCGGGTGCGCAACAGCGCGCTGGCGCTCGCGCTGCTCCCGGCCGCCGTCACGGTGGTGCTGTTCGCCTCGGGCGCCCCCGGCGCGGCCGGCACGCTGCGCGCCCCGGTCTCCGTGCTCGCGGCCGTCGTCGCGGCCGTCGCCGTGGCCACCGGAATCATGATCTGCCGCGCCCGGCCCGCCGTGACCCCGGTGGTCCCCCTGCCGGAACGTGCCGCGCCCGCACTCCACGGCCTGATACGAGATCTCGCGGACCGGCTCGACGTGCCCGCGCCCGGCGGCATCGCGCTCACCCCCGACTGCGACAGCTGGCTGGAGGAGCCGCCGGGGCACCCCGGCGCGGCGGCGCCCGTTCTGGTCATCGGCTCGCCGTTCCTGTGGTGGATGCGGGTCGCCGAGCTGCGGGCCCTCCTCGCGCCCGTCGTCGCGGGCACCGGCCCCGCCGGCCACCCCGACATCGCCGCCGCGCGCCGCTGTGTGCGCGCCTGGGACGCGGCCGCCGGCCTCGCCCGGGGCGTCTCGCCGCTGCGCCACCCGCTGACCGCCTCGGCCGGCCGCCTCGCCCGGCTGTTCCTGCGCATCGCGGCGACGCACAGCGCCGAGATGGAGCGCGGCGTCGCCGCGGCCGCCGCCGCGCGCGCCCAGGGCGTGGACCACGGGGCGCGGGCGCTCGCGCAGGAGCAGGTCGGCCTCGCGTACGCGGGCTGGGACCGGCTGCTGACCCGCGTCGCGCTGCCCGCCTGGCGCGTCGGCCGCTGGCCCCGGCGCCTGGACGCCGGCGTGGCCGCCGCCCTCACCGAGCTGTCCCGCCGCGACCGCCTCGCCGACGGCTTCGCCGCGCGGCTCGGCGAACGCCCCGCATGCGACCTGCTGGAGGACCCGGGAGCCGTCGACGAGGCGGTCTCCCTGCTCGCCGCCCGCCTCTTCCACGGCGTGCCCGCGGGCCACGGCGCCGACTGGGCCCCCGTGGACTGGACCGCGTACCCCGACGAGGTCGTCGACCGCATCTGGCGCGACCGCGCCGCGCGCCTGTTCGACGTCCTCGACGCCGCCGAGACGCCCACGCTGGCCCGCGCCCTCCAGCGGCTGGCGGACGCCGCCGTCGCCGACGGCACCGAAGCACTCGCCGCCAGACTCGGCGCGCACGCCGCCCGGTGCGACGCCCAGCGCGCCCCGGCCGCCGTGGGCGCCGACCCGGCCGCCCCCGGCGCCGCCTTCCCGCCGCCCCTGGCGCCGCCGCGCAGCGACAGGGAACTGCTCATCGAGCACGTCTCCGCCGCCGTCTGCTGCGCCGCGGCGGACACCACGGGGGCCACGGCCGGCCTCGACTGGCTGGACGGCCCGGTGCTGCTCGCCGACGGGGAGAAACGCCGGGACGACCTGTCGGCGCCGGTGCACAGCCTCGTCGACGACGGCGACCCAGGACCGCTGCGGGACTGGCTGGCCGACGCCGGGGTCCGCGCGGACAAGCCCGTGCGGCTGGTCTGAGGAGGATGCGCCCGTTCCGGCCGCGAGGGCTCGACACGCCCCGCCCGCGGCGCCACCATCGGGCAGCCGCCGCCGGCCTCCGCCGTGACGGTACGGTGACGTACCGTCTTCTCCTGGTGCGGTGCCGGGGGCGGTGTCGAGGGTGGTGCCGGGAGCGGCGTCGGGAGCGGTGCCGGGGGCGTGCCGCATCACCGTCAGGGGCCGGGAGGGGCGAGTGAGCAAGAGCACGGAGCAGGTCCGGCGCTGGGAGTCGGGCGCGCTCACGCACGCGGTCTCCGATCCGTTCGGCCAGGGCCCGCTGCCCTGGGTGCGGGCCGGCGACGGCCACCTGCGGACGAACGGCCTCGGGCTGCCCGCCGTGCGGACACCGCCGGGACTGCGGACCGCCGACGACGTCGACTGCCAGATCAAGGGCTTCGTCACGGACAGCACCGTCGCCCCGGGCGGCCCGCTCGATTTCCGCGTCACGGTCGACCCGCCGCGGGAGTTCACCATCGACATCTACCGCATCGGCTACTTCGGCGGCGACGGCGCCCGCCTGCTGCTGAGCAGCCCCCGCCTCATCGGCATCCGCCAGCCCGCCCCGCTGATCGCGGGCCGCACCGTCTCCTGCCACCACTGGTGGCTGTCCTGGCGCCTCCAGGTGCCGCCCGACTGGCTGCCGGGCGCGTACGTCGCCGTCCTGACGACCGCGGACGGCGAGTTCCGGTCCCACGTGCCGTTCACCGTGCGCGACGACCACCCCGCCGACCTGTGCCTCGTCCTGCCCGACATCACCTGGCAGGCGTACAACCTCTTCCCCGAGGACGGCCGCGGCGGCGCCAGCCTCTACCACGCCTGGGACGCGGCCGGCCGGCTCATCGGCGAGCAGAACGCGGCCATCACCGTCTGCTTCGACCGCCCCTTCGCGGGCGCCGGGCTGCCGCTGCACGCCGGGCACGCCTACGACTTCATCCGCTGGGCCGAGCGCTACGGCTACGACCTGGCCTACGCCACCGCCCGCGACCTGCACGCCGGGCGCGTGGACGCGTCCCGCTACCGCGGTCTGGTGTTCTCCGGGCACGACGAGTACTGGTCCGTGCCGATGCGCGGCGCCGTCGAGGACGCCAGGGACGGCGGCACCTCGCTGGTGTTCCTCTCGGCCAACACCATGTACTGGCAGGTCACGCTCAGCGCGCTGCCCTCGGGCGACAGCGACCGGCTGCTGAGCTGCCGCAAACGCCAGGGGCCCGGCCGTTCCGCGCTGTGGCGCGACCAGGGGCAGCCGGAGCAGACGCTGCTCGGCGTGCAGTACGCGGGCCCGGTCCCGCGGCCGCACCCGCTGGTCGTGCGCAACGCCGGCCACTGGCTGTGGGAGGCGACCGGCGCGGCGGAGGGCGAGGAGCTGCCCGGGCTCGTCGCCGGCGAGGCGGACCGCTACTACCCGCGCACCCAACTGCCCGATGCCGAGAGCCGCATCCTGCTCGCCCACTCGCCGTACCGCGACGGGACCGGCGCCCGCCGCCACCAGGAGACGTCGCTGTACCGGGCGCCGAGCGGCGCCTGGGTCTTCGCCTCCGGCACCTTCGCGTGGTCGCCCGCGCTCGCCCGGCCCGGCCACCTCGACCCGCGCATCCAGAAGGCGACGGCCAATCTGCTGGACCGTATCTGCAAACGCGACTGAACGTCTCCGCGGCGCCCGCCGGAAGCACGGCACGCGCCGGGAGCCCTCCACGGGCGCCTCCCGCGCCCTTCCCGCCCCCGTTGCCTCCGT
This sequence comes from Streptomyces johnsoniae, assembly GCF_031845565.1. Taxonomy (NCBI): domain Bacteria; kingdom Bacillati; phylum Actinomycetota; class Actinomycetes; order Kitasatosporales; family Streptomycetaceae; genus Streptomyces; species Streptomyces johnsoniae. Next base: position 83,783 of record NZ_JAVREV010000012.1, read on the forward strand.
CCGTCGCCGCCCCGGTGACGAAACGGACAGTTCCCTGCGGAACAATGGATTCGCGCGGCCCAACCGTCCCAGAAGCCGCCAGGAGGCGTCGTGCCAGGATTCGTCGACAAGCCGCAGCCCGTTCACGTGCCGGGTCTTGTGCATGTGCACACCGGGAAGGTCCGGGACCTGTACCGGACGGAGACGGGCGATCTGGTGCTCGTCGCGACCGACCGCGTATCCGCCTACGACTGGGTGCTCGCGACCGAGATCCCGGACAAGGGCCGCATCCTGACCCGGCTTTCGCTCTGGTGGTTCGACCAGCTCGCCGACCTCGTGCCGGGGCACGTGATCTCCACCGAGCCGCCGCCCGGCGCGCCCGAGGCGTGGGCGGGCCGCGTCATGGTGTGCCGCGCCCTGTCGATGATCCCCGTCGAGGCCGTCGCCCGCGGCTACCTCACCGGCAGCGGGCTCGCCGAGTACGAACGTGACCGCACCGTCTGCGGCCTCGCGCTCCCGCCGGGGCTCGTCGACGGCTCCGAGCTGCCCGCGCCGATCTTCACACCCGCCACCAAGGCCCCGGTCGGCGAGCACGACGAGAATGTGAGCTATGAGGAGGTCGCCCGCCAGGTCGGCCCCGAGACGGCCGCCCGGCTGCGCCAGGCCACGCTCGCCCTCTACAGCCGGGCCCGCGACATCGCCAGGGACCGCGGGATCATCCTCGCCGACACGAAGTTCGAGTTCGGCATGGCGCAGGACGCGGGCCCCGACGGCCCGCTGATCCTCGCCGACGAGGTTCTGACGCCCGACTCCTCCCGCTTCTGGCGCAAGGCCGAGTGGGAGCCAGGACGTCCCCAGAAGCCCTACGACAAGCAGCTCATCCGCGACTGGCTCTCGTCCCCCGCCGCCGGCTGGGACCGCACCGGCGACGCCCCGCCGCCCGCCCTGCCAGAACACATCGTGGCCAGGACGCGGGCCCGCTACGCGGAGGCGTACCAGCTGCTGACCGGCATCCCCTGGACCTGACGCGCCCCGCGCGGGGTGCGCGGTTCACAGCCAGCCGCGTTCACAGCCAGCCGCGTTCACAGCCAGCCGCGTTCGCGGGCGATGCGGGCCGCGGCGTGGCGGTTCTCCGCGCCGAGCTTCGCCGCCGCGGCCGACAGGTAGTTGCGCACCGTGCCGGGTGCCAGGGACGCGCGGGCGGCGATGTCCGCGACCGGTGCGCCGTCCGCCGCCAGTTCGAGCAGCTCCGCCTCGCGCGGGGTCAGCGGCGAGTCGCCCGAACTGATCGCGTCCGCGGCCAGTTCGGGATCGATGTAGCGGTTGCCCGCGCGCACCGCGCGGATGATCTCGGCCAGCCGCTGCGCGGACAGCGTCTTCGGCAGGAAGCCCCGGACACCCGCCGCGAGCGCCCGCTTCAGGTCACCGGGCCGCCCGTGCGAAGTCACGATCATCGCCGCGCACTCCGGCAGCCGGGACCGCAGCGCTTCGGCCACCGCCACCCCGTCCTGTCCCGGCATCTGGAGGTCGAGCACCGCCACGTCGGGCCGCAGGGCCAGCGCCATGGCCAGCGCCTCAGGACCGGTGCCCGCCTCGGCGACGACCGCCAGATCGTCCTCCAGGGCGAGCAGCGCCGCCAGCGCCCCGCGGATCAGGTGCTCGTCGTCGGCGAGCAGCACTCTGGTCTTCTCGTCGCCCGTCATTCCGCCCCTCCGGCCGGTACCCGGGCGGTCAGCAGGAACGTCCCGCCCGCGCCCCGTTCCGTGCTCAGCGAGCCGCCGAGCGCGGCGACCCGCTCGCGCAGCCCGGCCAGCCCCATGCCGCCGCCCTGGCTGTCCTGAACGCCCTCCGCCAGCACCCCGTCGTTCTCCATCTCCAGCACCGCCTCACCGTTCGCCAGCCGGCGCAGCCGTACCGTGCACCGGCCCGCGTCCGCGTGGCGCAGCACGTTGGTCGTGCCCTCGCGCACCACCCAGCCCAGGGCCGACTGGACCGGCTCAGGCAGCCGCTCGCCGTGCCGGTCCTCGATGCGGCAGACGATGCCCGCCGCCTGGAGCACACCGCGGGCCCCGACCAGCTCCGCGTGCAGATCCGCCCTGCGGTAGCCGCGGACCACCTCGCGGATCTCGCGCTGCGAGTCCCGCGCGATGCGCTGGACCTCCGCCATCTCGTCGAGCGCCGCGCCTTTGTCGCGCTGGAGCAGCTGCGCGGCGAGCTCGCTCTTCAGCGCGATCACCGACAGGTTCCGCCCCAGCACGTCGTGCAGGTCCCGCCCGAACCGCAGCCGTTCCTCCGCCACCGCGAGCCTCGCCTCCGTCTCCCTCGCCGCATCCAACCGGTCGACCACCTTCAACGTCCACGCGCTGGTCCGGAAGGCGGCGCCGCACACCGCCGCACCGCCCGCGGTGGCGACACCGATCACCAAGCCGCCGAGCAGCGGCGCGTCCAGCGCGACCGCGCCGATCGCGCAGGTCGCCGCCGGTACCGCGCAGACGGCCGCGGCGCGGCGCAGCGGCCACGCGAGCACGGCGGGGCCGGCGCAGTACACGGCCTGGTAAATGGCGATGGCGCGGCCCTCTTCCGGCATGCCGCCCGCCGCCTCGGCCAGCACGGGTGCGATGAGGGTCGCCGCCGTCGCCGCGTAGTACGCCACGAGCAGCCGGTCCGGCCGGTCCTGCCCGCCGAGGTAGTACCGCAGCGCGGTCCGGATCAGCACCAGGCTGAGCAGAAGCTGCCCGCCCACCACCGTGCTCACCGCGGCCAGCGCCGCCGCGTCGCTCTCGTCGGCCACCCGGACCAGGACCGTCGCGACCAGCACCGCGTTCGTGAGGCTGATGAAGTAGAGGCTCCAGGCGACGTAGTGGTGGAACCTGGCGCGCTGGCTGGTGCGCCGCAGACCCTCCAGCCGGCGGAACGTGCGCATCGGACTCTCCTCGTCGGCGGGTGTGCTGCCCGGTGGGCGTGCGGTGGGCGGCCTGCTTCCCGTTCAGTGCCGCGGTTCCCAGCGGAACCACCGGCGTACAGCAAACACCGAGGCCGCGATCCAGGCCACTCCGACGGCCATGGCCCGCAACTGGTCGGACGCGTCGATCCCGCCGAGCCAGCCGGCCCTGACCAGGTCGACGGCCGGGGTGAGCGGCAGGAAGCGGCAGATCTCCGCGAGGTTGTCGGGCAGGATGTCGAGCGGGAAGTAAAGGCCGGAGCCCATCACCGAGATCATCAGCAGCGGCATGCCGGTGATCTGCGCGCTCTCCACGGTCTTGGTGAACGTGGCCGTGGCCGCGGACGCCGCGGCGAGCACCGCGGTGCCGAGCAGCAGCCCGAGGAGCAGCACCGCCGCGTTCTCGGGAACCGCCGCGTCCAGCACGGCGATACCGCCGACCACCAGGAGGACGCACTGCACGAGCGCGAGCACCGCGGCGGGCAGCGCGGTGGCGGTCATGATCTCGCCGTCCGTCAGCTCGCCGGTGCGCAGCCGCTTCAGCACCCGCTCCTCGCGCCGTGCCACGTACGTGGGAATGAGTCCCAGGTAGAGGACCATGATCAGCACCATGCCGATGCCGCCGGTCATCACGGCCTCGCCGCGGCTGAGGCCGGTGCCCGCCAGGTCGAGCTGGTCGGACGCCGTGTACGAGAGGCCGATCAGCGCGGCGGGCATCAGCAGCGAGACGAAGAGCGCGCTGCGGTTGCGCAGCAGCAGCGTCAGCTCCGCCCGCGCCAGCGCCCCCATGCGGCGCAGCGCCGCCGCGTCCGGCAGGCCCCAGGTGAGAAACGACGTCATCGGCTTCAACGGCTTCTGTGCGTTGTGCGTACTCATGCAGCCTCCTCAGCCATGGCGAGAAACACCTGTTCGAGCGAAGCGGAACGGGCGTCGAGCCCGGGCAGCTCCACGCCCGCCTCGCGGGCCCACAGCAGCAGATCGGTCAGCGACTGCTGGAGATTGCCGGTCTGCGCCTCGACGTTCCCGTCGAACACGTCGACCGGTCCCGGCAGCGGGAGCCACGCCGGGTCGAGCCCTTCCGGCAGGCGGAAACGGATACGGGCGGGGTGGGCGGCCATCACCTCGGCGGGGGTGCCCATGACGGTGATCCGGCCCCGGTGCATGATCGCCAGGCGGTCCGCCAGCGCCTCCGCCTCCTCCAGGTAGTGGGTGGTCAGCAGGATCGTCACGCCGTCCTCGCGCAGCCGCCGCACGACCTGCCAGGTGTCCTGCCTGGCCTGCGGGTCCATGCCGGTCGTCGGCTCGTCGAGGAACAGCACGCGCGGGCGGGTGGTCAGGGCGAGCGCCAGGTCAAGGCGCCGCCGTTCGCCGCCGGACAGCTGCTTCACGCGCACGTCCGCCCGCTCGTTCAGACGCACCGTGCCCAGCACCTCGGATATCGGAGCCGGGCGGCCGGTGCAGCCGGCCCACATGCGGGCGGTCTCGGCGACGGTCAAGTCGTTGGAGAACCCGGCCTCCTGAAGCATGATGCCGGTGTGCGGGCGCACCTGCGCGCGCTCCTTGAACGGATCGCGCCCCAGCACCCGGACCTCGCCCGCGCTCGGCGCGGCCAGCCCTTCGAGCACCTCGACCGTGGACGTCTTCCCGGCCCCGTTGGTGCCGAGCAGGGCGAAGATCTCGCCCTGACCCACCGAGAAGTCCACTCCGCGGACGGCTTCGTAGCCGTCCCGGCCGCTTCCCCCGTAGCGCCGCCGCAGGGCGCTCACTTCGATCATCGTGTCCATGCCGTCAAGCCTGGCCGGGGAACGGGCGCCGCGGCAGTGCGGGCTGTCACGCATGCGGATGACAAATGTCAGGGGGGCACGGCCCCAACCCGCGCGCACACGGCGGAGGGCCCGGTCCTCAAGGACCGGGCCCTCCGACTCACGAGCGGACGACGAGATTCGAACTCGCGACCCTCACCTTGGCAAGGTGATGCTCTACCAACTGAGCCACGTCCGCACGACACTCACTATACCCGACCCGAGTCGGGGCCAGTGGGCTGGAGCGGGTGACAGGAATCGCACACTGCGCCTCCCTCTTGGAAAGAGGGTGTTCTGCTACTGAACTACACCCGCGCGGCTCCCGGGGCTTCGGGCCTTGTCTGCCCTGCCCCGCGGCGCGCTCCAGACTCTAGCCGATCACCCCGGGTTCATGGCAAGTCGACTCAATGAACGGTCGTGTGTGCCTCGTTGAAGGCGTCGTAGACCTTCTTGGGGATGCGGCCCCTGGCGGGCACCCCGAAGCCGTTGGACTCCGCCCAGGCCCGCACGGCCTTGGGGTCGGGGGCCACGGCGGTGTGGTGGAACGTCCTGCCCGAGCGGGCGCGCTTGCGGCCGGCCTCCACGTAGGGGGCGAGAGCGGTCCGCAGCTTCTCCGCGTTGTTGGAGCTGAGGTCGATCTCGTACGTCTTCCCGTCGAGTCCGAAGGCAACCGTTTCCGACGCTTCTCCGCCGTCGATGTCGTCGGCGAGGGTGACCACTACACGCTGTGCCACGGATATCGGTCCTTCCGGGAGGCTCGCTGCCACGGCGGCCCGGAGGCCGGTTACCGCCGAATCACGTGCAGCGACGCTGGACTCCCACTCGTTCGCGAGTATGGTTCTTTTATTTGCACTGCGCCTGGCACAGTAATGCGAGACGATGAATTCAGTCACTCATCATCCTCGTACGGGGACCTTACTTTTTCCAGGACGTTTTCTGGAAGGGTTCCAGGTCCCGATACCCTAACGTGACCTTTACTCTGAATATCTACTCGCGTAGATTTCTCCTCCGGGTACGCTGGCCGGTGCAGCGTCAAGCATCACCACCACCGCACCACCACCGGGAGTACCAGTGGCTCGCGTCGTAGTCGACGTCATGCTCAAGCCGGAGATCCTCGACCCCCAGGGCCAAGCGGTGCAGCGCGCACTGCCACGGCTCGGGTTCGACGGCGTCTCGGACGTCCGCCAGGGCAAGCGTTTCGAACTGGAGCTTGCCGGGCCCGTCGACGAGGCGGCCCTCGACCGTGTCAGGGAGATGGCGCGCACGTTTCTCGCCAACACGGTGATCGAGGACTTCGAGGTCCGGGTCGAGGAGGAGCGGTGACCACTCGTGTGGGAGTCGTCACATTTCCCGGCTCGCTCGACGACCGTGATGCCGCCCGCGCGGTAAAGCTCGCCGGCGCCGAGCCCGTCGCGCTCTGGCACGGCGACAAAGGCCTGCATCAGGTCGACGCCGTGATCCTTCCGGGCGGTTTCTCCTATGGTGACTATCTCCGCTGCGGCGCCATCGCGCGTTTCTCCCCCGTGATGGAAACGATCATCGCCAGGGCGCGCGCGGGCCTTCCCGTGCTCGGCATCTGCAATGGCTTCCAGATGCTGTGCGAATCCCACCTGCTGCCCGGCGCGCTCACCCGCAACGACCACCTGCACTTCATCTGCCGCGACCAGCGCCTGCGCGTGGAGAACGCCGGGACCGCCTGGACGGCCGACTACGCCGAGGGCCAGGAGATCACCGTTCCCCTGAAGAACGGGGAGGGCGGCTACGTCGCCGACGAGCGCACCCTCGACGAGCTGGAGGCCGAGGGCCGGGTCGTCTTCCGCTACCTGGAGCGCAATCCGAACGGATCGCGCCGCGACATCGCCGGCATCTGCAACCCCGCGGGGAACGTGGTGGGTCTGATGCCGCACCCGGAGCACGCCGTGGAGGCCCTGACCGGCCCCACCACGGACGGGCTCCCGTTCTTCACCTCGGTCCTCAAGAAGCTGGTCAGCGCATGAGCCTCGACACCGTCAAGCACGCCGCGGGCAACCCGCACGACGAGCAGCCCTGGGCCGAACTCGGTCTGAAGGAGGACGAGTACGAGCGCATCAGGACCATCCTCGGCCGCCGCCCGACCGGCGCAGAGCTGGCCATGTACTCGGTGATGTGGTCCGAGCACTGCTCCTACAAGTCCAGCAAGGTCCACCTCAAGCAGTTCGGCGAAAAGGCCCCGGCCAGCGACGCGTTGCTGGTCGGCATCGGGGAGAACGCGGGCGTCGTCGACGTCGGCCAGGGGTACGCGGTCACGTTCAAGGTCGAGTCGCACAACCACCCCTCGTACGTCGAGCCCTACCAGGGCGCGGCCACCGGCATCGGCGGCATCGTCCGCGACATCCTCGCCATGGGCGCCAGGCCCGTCGCCGTGATGGACCCGCTGCGCTTCGGCGCGGCCGACCACCCCGACACGCGCCGCGTGCTGCCGGGCGTCGTCGCGGGCATCGGCGGCTACGGCAACTGCCTTGGCCTGCCCAACATCGGCGGCGAGGTCGTCTTCGACTCCTGCTACCAGGGCAACCCGCTGGTCAACGCGCTGTGCGTGGGCGTCATGCGGCACGAGGACATCCACCTCGCCAAAGCCTCGGGCACCGGCAACAAGGTGATCCTGTACGGCGCCCGCACCGGCGGCGACGGCATCGGCGGCGTCTCCGTGCTCGCCTCGGAGACCTTCTCCCACCCGTCGCCCCCCACCCCGAGCGGAGACGCTTCGCGTCACCCTCTTCCTGGCCCCGCCAAGCGGCCCGCGGTCCAGGTCGGCGACCCGTTCCAGGAGAAGCTGCTCATCGAGTGCACCCTGGAGGTCTTCGCCGAGGACCTGGTCGCCGGCATCCAGGACCTGGGCGGCGCAGGACTGTCCTGCGCCACCTCCGAGCTGGCCTCGGCCGGCTCCGGCGGGATGCGCGTCGACCTGGACACCGTTCCGCTGCGCGACGCCTCGCTCTCCCCCGAGGAGATCCTCATGAGCGAGTCGCAGGAGCGCATGTGCGCCGTCGTCCGGCCGGAGAACGTCGACCGGTTCCTGGAGATCTGCGCCAAGTGGGACGTCATCGCCACCGTCATCGGCGAGGTCACCGAGGGCGACCGGCTGGAGATCTTCTGGCACGGCGAGCAGATCGTCGACGTCCCGCCGCGCACCGTCGCGCACGAGGGGCCCGTCTACCACCGCCCGCTCGCCCGCCCCACCTGGCAGGACGCGCTCCAGGCTGACGACGCCGCGGCCCTGCCGCGCCCGGCCGGGCCCGAGGAGCTGCGCGAGCAGGTGCTGCGGCTGACCGCCTCGCCGAACCAGGCCGCCAAGGCGTGGATCACCGACCAGTACGACCGTTACGTCCTGGGCAACACGGTGCTCGCGCAGCCCGAGGACGGCGGCATGATCCGCATCGACGAGGAGACCAACCTCGGGGTCGCCATCGCCACCGACGGCAACGGCCGCTACGCCAAGCTCGACCCGTACGCCGGCGCCCAGCTCGCCCTGGCCGAGTCCTACCGCAACGTGGCGGCCACCGGCGCCCGGCCGCTCGCCGTCACCGACTGCCTCAACTTCGGCTCCCCCGAGGACCCGGCCGTCATGTGGCAGTTCGCCGAGGCCGCCCGCGGTCTCGCCGACGCCTGCCGGACGCTGGGCACCCCCGTGACCGGCGGGAACGTCTCGCTGTACAACCAGACCGGCGAGAGCGCGATCCACCCCACCCCCGTGGTCGGCGTGCTCGGCGTCATCGACGACGTCACCCGCCGCACCCCGATGGCCTTCCGCACCGAGGGACAGCTGATCTACCTGCTGGGCGACACCGCCGGGGAGTTCGGCGGCTCGGCCTGGTCCCAGGTGATCCACGGCCACCTCGGCGGCCTGCCGCCGCGGGTGGACCTGGAGCGCGAACGGCTGCTCGCGGAGGTGCTGATCGCCGCCTCCCGCGACGGCATGATCGACGCGGCGCACGACCTGTCGGACGGCGGCCTGATCCAGGCGGTCACCGAGTCCTGCCTGAAGGGCGGGCGGGGCGCGCGTCTCGTCGTTCCCGAGGGCCTCGACGCGTTCACGTTCCTCTTCTCCGAATCGGCGGGCCGCGCCGTGGTCGCCGTGCCGCGCGGCGAGGAGGTCAGGTTCACCGACATGTGCCGCGCCAGGTCGCTGCCCGCGGCGCGCGTCGGCGTCGTGGACGGTGACGCGGTGGAGGTGCAGGGGCAGTTCACCCTGCCCCTCGCGGAGCTGCGCGAGGCCCACGAGCACACGCTGCCCGCGCTGTTCGCCTGACGCCGTTCACCTGATGCTGTGCGCCTGCCGCGCCGCGCGGCCTGCCGCCCCCGTGCGCGGGAGGAGCACAGATCGGTGAAGTGCCCCACCCGGCGCCCCTGGACTCGGTAGCGTGACGGCTCGTCATGACACCGAGCAGTCAGGGGTTCACCAAACGTCATGTCCGCACCGCATCCGACACCGCATCCGACACCGCAGCCGGCCCCGCGGCCGGCACCGCCACGATCGAAGTGGCAGCATCCGTTCGTCATCGTTCTCCTGCTCGTGGTCTTCCCGCCCGTCGGCATCTGGCTGGCGTGGCGGAGCGGATGGCCACGGCGAAGAAAGTTCATCGCCATGGGCTTATCCGCCCTTTGGCTCGTCGCCCTGGCTTTCGCGCCGTCCGAGGAGGAGACGGCCGACGACGCCGAGGCGGCAGCGGCGGACCAGGAGGAGGAAGGGCGCACCGAGGTGCCGGACTACACCGGCCAGAATCTGGCCGTCGCCATCCGCTCCGCGGTCACGGCCGGATTCGACACCACCTCCCACGATGCGACCGACGAGGACGCGGGCCAGCGGGACGACGGAGACTGGCTCGTCTGCTTCCAGAACCCCGGGGCCGGTGCGACGGCCCCGCCGGGGACCACCATCGACTTCGCCGTGGTGCGCGGCGGCTCGCCGTGCCCGGAGGCTGACGGACTCGCCGTGCTGCAGGAAGCGGTGCCCTCCGTGGTCACCCTGCCCTACGCCGAGGCCGCCGAGCGCCTGGGTGAGTACGGACTGACGGAGATCGGGGCGCGCAGCGCGTACCGCGACGTGGAATTGCCGGAGGAGTACGGGGACTGGCTCGTCTGCTTCCAGCGGCCCCGCGCGGGCGAGGTGGTCCGGGACCTGGCCGCGACGACGGCGGACCTCTCCCTTGTCGAACCGGGCACGGACTGCCCCGCGTTCGACAACGACCGGCTGCACCCCGAGCCCGAGCCCGAGCCCGAGCCCGAGCCGGAACCCGATCCGGTCCCCGTTCCCGACCCGGAACCCGTTCCCGATCCGGAACCCGTTCCGGACCCCACGACGGGCGGCGGTGACGACGACTCCGGCGGTTCTGCCTACTACCAGAACTGCGATGCGGCCCGCGCGGCCGGCGCGGCGCCCCTGTACCGGGGCGACCCCGGCTACCGGGCGGGTCTCGACCGGGACGGCGACGGAGTGGCCTGCGATTCCTGAACGCCGGACGCCCGCTGCTCCGCCCCGCTACTCCGGGCGGAGTAGCGGGCGACTCCGCCCGTCGGATGCCGTGGTGCGGGGTCGCGCATAGCGTCGGTGGCATGACGGAGGGATACGAGCACAGCAGGCGCCGCTTCATGACGGCCGCGGCGGCGTTCGGGGGCGCCGCCGCGGCGGTAGGGCTGGCCGGCGGGGCCCGCGCCGCCGGGCGCGGCGGGGCGCGCGTCGCGCGTGAACGCCGTACGGGAGACCGGCTGGTCGAGCTGACGATCGACTCGCCCGCGCTCGGCGGCCGGGAAACGGTGGCGCTGCTGACGCCCCGCGGCTGGGAACGCCGGGCCGCGGGGCGGACCTGGCCGGTGCTGTGGCTGCTGCCGGGCGGCGACGGCGACGAGCGGATCTGGACCGAGCAGCACCTCGTGCAGGACATCGACGAACTGCGGGACACGCTCGTCGTCATGCCCGGCATGCCGCTGTTCGGCTTCTGTACCGACTGGTGGAACGGCGGGGCCGGCGGGCCGCCCGCCGTCGAGACGTTCCACCTGCGCGAGGTACTGCCCCTGCTGGAACGTGACTACGGCGCGGGACAAGCGCGCGCGGTCGGCGGCGACTCGCAGGGCGGCTTCGGCGCCCTGTCCTACACGGCGCGCCACCCAGGACTGTTCCGCGCCGCGGCCTCCTACAGCGGCGCCGTTCACCCGCTGGCGCACCCCGAGGTGTGGCTGTCCGGCGCCAGGTACGTCGGCATCGACGGCACGGCGATCTTCGGCGACCCGGTGGCGCAGCGGCACCTGTGGGAGGCCCGCGACCCGTGGTACCTGGCCGACGCGCTGCGCCGCACGCCCGTCTACCTCGCGGCGGGCGACGGCACGGCAGGGGAGCTGGACGGCCCGGACCCCGAGCCGGACCCGTTCATCCCCGGCACGGAGGAGTGGGTCGAGCGGCTGCCGGACGACGTGATCTCGCTGACCGAGGCGATCTGCGGGCTGGAGGCCCGCGCACTCGCCGACCGGCTGATCACGCGGGGCACGCCGGTGACCGCCCACTTCTACCCGGGCACGCACGGCGGCACCTACGGCAGGCGCGAACTACGCGCCTCCGTACCCCTGTTGCTGCGCGCTCTCAACGGTGACGGGTAGCCGCGCGCTGCTCAGCGGCCCGGCCTCGTCTCGTAGCGGGGGCCGAGGTCCGGGCGGTCGGTGCCCTGGAGTTCGGTGACGAGCCGGTGGACGGACACCAGATCGTGCAGCAGCAGCCGCGTCCGCTCGTCGGGCAGACCGGCGGTGCGGGCGATCTCCGTCGCGTACACGGCGTCGCCGCCGTGGCGCCGTTCCGCGTCGCCGAGCGCCTGGAAGACGCGGGCGTGGTCGCTTCCGTAGCCGGGCGCCCCCCGTCCGGTGAACGTCCGCCCGGGCGGCGGCGCGGGCCGGTCAGCGGCGCGGGCCTCGGCCTGTTCCTCGGCCTCCCGGCGCTGCTTGCCGCGGTGGAGCGGGTCCGTCTTCTCCTCGTGGGTCAGCGAGGAGCGGTCGGGCATGTGGGTGCGCTGCTTGGAGCCGCCCGTGGTGACTCCGCGCGCGCTGGGGCTGCCGCCCGCGCGTTCGGCCTCACGCGCCGCGCGGCGCCGCTGTTCCTCGTTGCCCTCGACCTTCTTGCGCACCATGACGCCTCCTCTCGGCGCTCCCGCTCCGCTCAGCGGTCGCGGTCGCGGTCCTCGCGGTCCAGTTCCTCCTCCACCGGGGGCTTCGGCACGTCCCGCAGCTGCTCGGCCTGCCCGCGCCTGCCGCCCCTGCGGGCCTGTTCCGCGCGCTGGGCCGGGCTGAGCCCGAGCCCCGCGTCCCCGGGCAGCCGCACGGAGCGCGCGACCTCGGTGCGGTTGGCGTAGCTCTCCGGCGGGATGCCGCGCAGCGCCTTGACGGCGGGTTCTGACGCGCCGGCCTGCTTGGCGGCGCGGACCAGATCGTCCTTCCCGGCGGGGAAGTCGACGCTTCTGACGGCGTGCAGGATTTCGTTCATATCGGTCGCGGCCATGGCGTTCCTCCCGTCCTCGGCCGTTCGTGTCAACGCTGGTGCAGGCCCACGAGGGTGCCGCCGGCGAGCTGCCGGCCGCCCAGCTCCTCGCGCACGTCCCGCGCCGAGGCGGGCTCGGGCAGCGGAACGGGCCCGGGGAGCGCGTAGAGGCGGAAGAAGTAGCGGTGCGCCGGGTCGCCGACCGGGGGCCTCGGCCCGTCCCAGTCCGCGTCGCCGAAGCTGTTGGTGTGCGCGGCGGCGCCCGGCGGCAGCGACCCGGTGCCGACGCCGTCGCGGTGCGGGTCGATGCCGGTGACCAGCCAGTGCAGGAACGTGCCGGACGGCGCGTCCGGGTCCTCGCACATCAGGGCCAGCTCCCGCGTGCCGGCGGGGGGACGCGACCAGCTCAGCGGCGGCGAGAGATTCTCGCCGTCCTTGGTGTAGCGCCCGGGAATGGGCGCGTGGTCGTTGAATGCGCTGCTGCGCAGTTCGATTCCAGCCATGCCGCCGGAGTACCCGGCGCGGCCCGGCCCATTCAGCTGTCCTCGTCCAGTCCGTCGAGGGCCTGGTAGATGACGTTCTTCAGGGCCTCGGGCTCCGGAACGTGCCGCAGGGTCATCATTCCGTGTTCGGACGCGGACTGTACGCGCACGGTGCCGTACCGCATGATCCGTTCCCACAGGGTGGCCGAGAACGACACGTCGTTCACCCGGCTGAGCGGAATGCTGGTCCCCGTCTTGTTGAGGAATCCGGCCCGCTTGTGGAGCCGCTTGGTGGTGAGGAAGTACAGCGTGGCGCGCCACTGGAGGAGGGGGATCAGCCACCACCACACGGCGGCGACCGCCGCGGCGCCGAGCACCACCCACACCGCGGTCCCGCCCCAGTCCTCGTCGGTGGGGAGCACCCAGATCACGGCGCCGGCGGCCACGGCGACGAGGCAGAGCACCAGGAACTCACTGATCATCGTGGTCCAGTGCTGCCGGGTCTCGTAGATGAGTTCCTCGTCCTCCGCCAGGTAGCGGTCCGCGGTAGCCATGGGCGCATCGTGGCACAGCCTCCCGCACCCCACCCGCCGCCCGGCCCACTTGGTATGACCTTGTCACCTTCCGGCCCGCGGCGATGGTCGTAAGCTCCGTGCTATGTCTGCCGTCCGGCGCAAGGTCCGCGCCCACCACCCCGACCGGGTCCGCGACGCGCTGCTCGCCCAGGTGGAGTTCGTGCGGCTGGCGGCCCGGGAGATCCCGGACGAGGCGCGGGCGGTGCCGTCCGGCCTGCCGGGCTGGGACGTCGGGACGCTGCTGGTCCACATGGCCGGTCAGATCGACGCGCTGCCCAGGGTGCTCGCGCAGCCGCCGCCGGACGTGGCGCGCCCCGAGCTGGGGGTGAGCGAGTGGGCCCTGACCGCTGGGTCCACCGGGTCCACCGCGAACGCCGGGTCCACCGGGTCCACAGCGAGCGCCGCGGACGCCGCGAGCGCCGCGGACGCCGCGAGCGCCGCGGACGGCGGGACGCGGCTGGACGCCGCCGCGGAGGAGCTGGAGGCGGTGGTGGAGACCGGCGTGCGCGAGGACGTGCTGCTGCCGCACCGGTTCGGCGCCATGCGCGCCCTCGACTTCACCGTCACCCGCGTCGTCGAGCTGGTGGTGCACAGCGACGATCTGACGCGCGCCCTCGGGCGGCCGGTGCGGCTGGACCGGCAGGCCTTGGCGATCACCACGCGGGTGCTCGCGGACGCGCTGGCCGTCAAGGCGCCCGGCGCCTCCACCGAGCTGCGGGTCCCGCCGTTCGCCGCCGTCCAGTGCCTGCCCGGCCCGCGGCACACCCGCGGCACCCCGCCGAACGTGGTGGAGACCGACCCGGTGACCTGGCTGCGGCTGGCCGCCGGGCGCACCGCCTGGGACTCGGCGCTCGCGGCCGGCCGGCTGCGCGCGAGCGGCGAGCGGGCGGGGGCGCTCGCGGCCGAGCTGCCCGTCCTGAGCTGATCCACGCCGGGCCGGTATGGGGCATGTCTCACAATCCTGGGGTTCTCCCCGGCCCGGGGTCCTGGCCTAGACTCGTGCTCGTGCCACGTGGTGACGGACGACTCAGCCACGACCTTGACCCCGGAGAGCAGGGCCCGAGGGACGCGTGCGGCGTCTTCGGTGTCTGGGCCCCGGGCGAGGAGGTCGCCAAGCTCACCTTCTTCGGACTTTACGCACTCCAGCACCGCGGACAGGAGTCCGCGGGTATCGCGGTGAGTGACGGTTCGAAGATCCTGGTTTTCAAGGACATGGGCCTGGTCTCCCAGGTCTTCGACGAAACCTCCCTCGGCTCGCTCCAGGGCCACATCGCCGTGGGACACGCCAGGTACTCGACGACGGGCGCCCCCACCTGGGAGAACGCGCAGCCCACCTTCCGCGCGACCGGCCACGGGTCGATCGCCCTCGGCCACAACGGCAATCTGGTCAACACCACGGAGCTGGCCGGGCTCGTCGCCGCGCTGCCGGACGGCAAGGGGCCGCGCCAGGGCGCGCCGGAGCGGGTCGCCTCGACCAACGACACGGATCTCGTGACCGCGCTGCTCGCCGGGCAGACCGACGAGGCAACGGGCGAGCCGCTGACCGTGGAGGAGGCCGCCCCGCGCGTGCTGCCGCAGGTCAAGGGCGCGTTCAGCTTCGTTTTCATGGACGAGGACACGCTGTACGCGGCCCGCGACCCGCAGGGCATCCGTCCGCTGGTCCTCGGCCGCCTGGAGCGCGGCTGGGTGGTGGCCTCCGAGACGGCCGCCCTGGACATCGTCGGCGCCTCGGTCGTGCGGGAGGTCGAGCCGGGCGAGCTGATCGCCGTCGACGCACAGGGGCTGCGTTCCACACGCTTCGCGGAAGCAAAACCGCGCACCTGCGTCTTCGAGTACGTGTACCTCGCCCGCCCCGACACCGACATCTCGGGCCGCAATGTGTACCTCTCCCGCGTCGAGATGGGCCGCAGGCTGGCCGCGCAGGCGCCGGTGGAGGCGGACCTGGTGATACCGACCCCGGAGTCCGGCACGCCCGCGGCCATCGGCTACGCCGAGGCGTCGGGCATCCCGTACGGCTCGGGCCTGGTGAAGAACGCGTACGTGGGCCGGACGTTCATCCAGCCGAGCCAGACGATCAGGCAGCTCGGCATCCGCCTCAAGCTGAACCCGCTGAAGGAAGTCATCCGCGGCAAGCGTCTCGTGGTCGTCGACGACTCGATCGTCCGCGGCAACACGCAGCGCGCCCTGGTCCGCATGCTCCGCGAGGCGGGCGCCGCCGAGGTCCACGTGCGGATCAGTTCGCCGCCCATCAAGTGGCCCTGCTACTTCGGCATAGACTTCGCCACCCGGGCCGAGCTGATCGCGGGCGGCCTGTCGGTCGAGGAGATCCGCACCTCCCTGGGCGCCGATTCGCTGGCCTACATCGACCTGGACGCGATGGTCGCGGCCACCACGATTCCCAAGCGGAAGCTGTGCTGCGCCTGCTTCGACGGGGCCTACCCGATGGAGCTGCCCGATCCGGCGGTGCTCGGCAAGGACGTGCTGGAGCAGCCGGCGAACGCGGCCGGGCCGTCCCCCCTGCTGACGGCGGGCTCAGGCGGCGGCAACGCCCGCCCGTGACACCGATACGAAAGATCTCCCTGATGACCGAGAACGCGCCGCCCGGCGCCAGCTACGCGGCGGCCGGCGTCGACATCCAGGCCGGCGAGACGGCCGTCGAGCTGATGAAGAAGTGGGTCGCCACGACCCAGCGGCCGGAGAGCATGGGGGCCCTCGGCGGGTTCGCCGGCCTCTTCGACGCTTCGGCCCTGCTGCGCTACCGCCGCCCGCTGCTGGCCTCGGCCACCGACGGCGTCGGCACCAAGCTCGTGATCGCCCAGCGGATGGACGTGCACGACACCATCGGCCAGGACCTGGTCGCGATGGTGGTGGACGACCTGGTCGTCTGCGGCGCGGAGCCGCTGTTCATGACCGACTACATCTGTGTGGGCAAGGTCCGCCCGGAGCGGGTCGCTTCGATCGTCAAGGGCATCGCGGAGGGCTGCGTGCTGGCCGGGTGCGCGCTGGTCGGCGGCGAGACGGCCGAGCACCCCGGCCTGCTCGGCCCCGACGAGTACGACGTCGCGGGGGCCGGCACGGGCGTGGTCGAGGCGGACCTGGTGCTGGGCGCCGAGCGCGTCCGGCCGGGTGACGCGGTGCTCGCGCTCGCCTCCTCCGGCCTTCACTCCAACGGGTACTCGCTGGTGCGGCACGTGTTCTTCGACCGGGCGGGCTGGTCCCTCGAACGGCACGTGCCCGAGTTCGGCGGCACGCTGGGCGAGGAGCTGCTGCGGCCCACCCGCATCTACACGCTCGACTGCCTGGCGCTGATCGGGGCCGCCGAGGTGCATGCTCTCGCGCATGTGACGGGCGGCGGGCTCGCGGCCAATCTGGCGCGGGTGCTCCCGCCGGAGCTGCATGCCACGGTGGACCGCGCCACCTGGACCCCGCCGCCGGTCTTTGGCGCCGTCGGGGCGGCCGGGGGGGTGGCCCGCGAAGAGCTGGAACGCACGCTGAACATGGGCATCGGCATGTTCGCCCTCGTGCCGCAGGACGCGGTGCCCGCCGCGCTGGCCACGCTCGCGGACCGCGGCGTTCCGGCGTGGGTGGCGGGTGAGGTCACCGAGGCGGGAGCGGACCGGCCGGGCGGCACGGCCGTCCTCACCGGAGACCATGCGCTCTGAAGCCGCCCGGCGCCCGTCCGGCCGCAGGCGCGCGGACAGGACTGAACCCGGTCCGGCGGTACCGGACCGGGTCGGAGTCTGTCGCGTCGTCTTCTCGGTCAGTCCGCAGTACGAAGCCGCGGGTCAGGCGCCACGGCGTTTGGACGAGGCGCCTGACGACGGCCCGTCGTCGTCGTCCTCCTCGTTGTACAACTCCGCGTACCGTGCGTACTGGTCGTCGTCCAGCTCATCGTCGTCGTCCTCGAACCGCTCGCCGTTCGGCGGCTGTTCCGGCGGCGTCGTCGACGATGCACCCAGCTCCTCGGCCAGACGAGAAAGGTCCGTCCTGCCGCTGTTGTACTTCAGCTGGCGGGCGACCTTCGTCTGCTTGGCCTTGGCCCGGCCGCGCCCCATTGGCTCGACCCCCTCAACGACGGGGCGCAACGGCCCCGGAGTGTTGACATCCGTTCATGAATGAGAACGAGCTCTCGGACGAGAGCCCGGTCCATCGGCCTTCAACCGTACCTGCTTCCGCGACCCTACGGTACGCCGTCCGCAGGACCGGGCCGCACGCATGGCGACCGATGGGCCTCTCTTTGCTGGTCAACGGCGATTTTACCTTCTTTCGACGCGCGACTCGCGCGCGGGGGTGACATGTCTTACGCATACGCACGTTCAGCGTTCGCGGCCTGCGCCATCCGGCGCTCGGCGATCCGGTCGGCTGCCACGGCGGGGGGTACCCCCTCGGCCGCCGCATGGCCGAAGATCTCCAGCGCCGTCTCGTAGATCTTTGCCGCCTTTGCCTTCGCACGTGCGAAGTCGAAGCCGTGCAGCTCGTCGGCGACCTGGATGACGCCGCCCGAGTTCACGACGTAGTCGGGCGCGTAGAGGATGCCCCGCTCGGCCAGGTCCTTGGCCACGCCGGGGCGCGAGAGCTGGTTGTTCGCCGCGCCGCAGACGATGTCCGCGGTCAGCAGGGGCACCGTGGTGTCGCTGAGTGCACCGCCGAGCGCACAGGGCGCGTAGATGTCCAGGCCCTCCGCCGTGATCAGGGCCTCGGTCGTCGGCACCGCGGTGACCTGCGGGTGCGCGGCCAGCACCTGCGCGACGGCGCCGGGCCTGACATCGGTGACCAGCACGCGCGCCCCCGCCTCGACGAGGAGCCCGGTGAGCAGGTGCCCGACCTTGCCGACGCCGGCCACGCCGACCGTGCGGCCGGTCAGCTCGGGACTGCCCCAGCGGTGCGCGGCGCCGGCGCGCATGCCCTGGTAGACGCCGAAGGCGGTGAGCACGGAGGAGTCCCCGGCGCCGCCCGCCTCCGGGGAGCGGCCGGTGGTCCAGCGGCAGGTGCGGGCGACGACGTCCATGTCGCCGACGTAGGTGCCCACGTCGCAGGCGGTGACGTAGCGTCCGCCGAGGCCGTCCACGAACCGGCCGTAGGCGAGCAGAAGCTCTTCGGTCTTGATCCGATCCGGATCGCCGATGATCACGGCCTTGCCGCCGCCGTGCGGCAGGCCCGCCAGGGCGTTCTTGTAGCTCATGCCGCGCGCCAGGTTCAGGGCGTCGCGCAGGGCGGCCTCCTCCGGCCTCGCCTCGCCGGCGTAGGCGTGGAAGCGCGTGCCGCCGAGGGCGGGGCCCAGGGCGGTGGAGTGCAGGGCGATGACGGCCTTGAGGCCGGTGGTCCTGTCCTGGCAGAGCAGGACCTCTTCGTGACCGCCCTGGTCGGAGTGGAAGAGGGTTTCCAGCGCGCCTGGTCGGGCGGTGCGCTCGACGCCGGGCGCGGCACCTACGTCGGTCACGGTGGTGACTCCTGTATGTCGATGCGGATGCTCCCCGTTGGGTTGGGAGGGCATTGTTGGGATGAGACTACGGCGATTGCGGGCGAGGGGATGCCCCGGGTTCGGCTCCCTGACACGATCGGACGCGTCGCCTGCGGGTGGGGCCGCCGCGGCGGCGGCCCGGGAGAGGGAGGGCTGAGTGCCGAACGTGCCGTACGCGGCGTATCTCCGGGTCTACGAGCCGCTTGCGGCCTTCCCGGAGCCGGAGCGCTCGCACTGGGCGGCATACGCCCAGCGCGACCGGCTGCCGACCGCGCAGGACGAGATCGGCCACGCCCTGGCCGGGCTCGTGGCGACGCCGCCGCGGGCGGCACCGGCCAGGGAGAGCGGCGACGCCTTCGTGACGACGGTCGACGGCGTGCTGTGCGTGTGCCCGTGGCGGACCCGGCTGCGCTCCTGGCAGGCGCTGGGCGACGTGGGGGACTGGCTGATGCCGCAGCCGGTGCTCGACGCCGCGCTGCCGCCAGGCGTGCGGCGCCGGGCGGCGGCCGACTACAGCGACTGGCGCGAGCGGAACCCGGACGCGCGCCCGTGGGTCCGGTCGGCGCTGTGGCACGTTCCGGTGCGCTGGTTCACGCTCTTCACCGATGCGGAACGGATCTTCCGCAAGTCCGGGGAGGGGCCGGGGCCGGCGGCGGCGCCCTCGCTGAGCTACCGGACGCCGATGGTCGAGGCGCGGCGCCGGGTGGCGCGCGGGCTGCGCACGGTGCGCGAGGCGATGCCGCAGGGGCCGCTCGCCGAGGCGCTCACCGATGTGGGGCGGTGGCTGGAGGAGTTCCACCCCCGCTCACTTGTCGAACTGGACTACGGGGGATTGATCTATACGATTCCCGAGGACCAACTGGCCGCGGACCGCTCCGCGGCCGACGTCACGGAGGGGCTTGCCGCGCTCGCGGCCGGCGACGCCGAACGGGCGGGCCGGCTCTACGAGGAGCTGACCGACCGCTGGATGGCGATTCGCGAGCGTCAGTTCGCCAACTGATCTAGGGACTAAAGCCCCAAGCGTGATGGAAGGCACTGTAAGGAACTCTTGCCAACAAGTAGTCTCCTCGTGTCAAAATAGGACAAGGAGCTCGGAGCAGGTCCAGCTGTCCGTCGGGCGGCCCGGTGGTGAGTCATCGTGGAGTGACTGATCGTCACGGCGGCGTGACTGTCCGCTATGGCATGCTCCGGTGGCTTCCGCCGAGGTTGAACACCTGAGAGGGCAATTCCATCGGTTTGGCCGACCCGGCTGGACGGATGGTGTAGTTGTAGTGCCGAGGACAAGCCGTTCGTCCTATAACCGACTCGACCCTCGTCCGCCATTTCGGGCAACGTGGGTCAAGGTGCAGAATTTAGAGGAAAGAACCGTGATGGTTCGGTTCTCCCGAGGAGGCCGCTCATGACCGCTCGCACCCCTGATGCCGAGCCGCTGCTGACCCCGGCTGAGGTTGCCACGATGTTCCGCGTAGACCCGAAAACGGTCACACGCTGGGCAAAGGCGGGCAAGCTCACGTCAATCCGCACGCTTGGTGGGCACCGCCGCTACCGCGAAGCGGAGGTGCGCGCGCTGCTCGCGGGCATCCCGCAGCAGCGCGGCGAGGCCTGAGCAACGCAGCACGACCCAGGTCCCGGGGCCCCCACCCCGGCCGGCTTGGCCCTAGATCGCGTCGGACTCCGCCGGGTCCGGCGCGATCTCTTTGTGTGCGGAGCCGGTAGCGGGTGCCCCGTGCAATTGCACATATTAAATTGGCGAGTGTCTCTACGGGGTCGAATGAGCTCAGCGCGCTATCAAGTTCCGTGACTCCCGTCACACCTCCGTTGGCTTGCCCGCCCGGATGATCTTGCGGTAGTACGCGCCCGCCCCACCCGCGGCCCCACCTACATCACTACCCAACAGCGAAAGCCCGGACCCCCAAATGGGGGTCCGGGCTGATGTCCGCGGTCCTGACGGGATTTGAACCCGCGGCCTCCACCTTGACAGGGTGGCGAGCACTCCAAACTGCTCCACAGGACCATGCGTGCGAGCGAGACTCTACCCCAGCGCGCCCCGCCCGGGCCAATCGCGGTCCGGGCAGAGGGCCGGCGGCCCCGCGGCCCTAAGGAACGAGCGCGTCGATGGCCTTCAGGATGCGCTTGTCGGACACCGGCTGCGCCGTGCCCAGGGCGTGCGCGAAGTAGCTCACGCGCAGCTCCTCGATCATCCAGCGGATGTCCGCGGCCTGCGCCGGCACCGGCCGCCCCGCGGGGAACTGTTCGAGCAGCCAGGCGTGTTCGTCCTGCATCTCGTGGACCTTCGCCATCCGCGCCCGGTCCTTCTCGGCCTGGTGCGGCAGTTGCTGGAGCCGTCGGTCGGCCGCCATCAGGTAGCGCAGCAGATCCGGCAGCCGCCGCGCCCCGTGGCGCGTCACGAAGCCCGGCGGCACCAGCGCGGCCAGCTGCGCCGTCACGTCCGCCACGGCGGGCGCGAGCACCGGGCTCGTCACCCCCGCGAGGCGCCGTTCGCACACCTGCCAGGCCGACAGCACCTCCCGCACCTGCCGCACGATCCGCAGGGTCACATCCACCACGTCCGCCCGCACCGCGTCGAACAGCTTGCGGAACGCCTCCTCGTCCCACACCGGCCCGCCGTGCGCCGCGATCAGCTGATCGGCCGCCGCGCCCACGCAGTCGTCCAGCAGGGCCTGTACGCCGCCGTGGGGCGACCTGGACAGCGCGAGCTTCGCCGCGTTGTCCAGCTGCCGCTGCGCGAACTTCCCCGGATCGGAAGGGAGGTTCAGCAGCACGAGCCGCCGCGTGCCCTGGCCCATCGCCTGCCGCTGCTCCGCCTCGCTGTCGAACAGCCGCACCGCCACCGTCGCGCCCTCGTCCACCAGCGCGGGGAACGCCTTCACCGGCTGGCCGCCGCGCCGCGTCTCGAACGTGCGCGGCAGCGTGCCGACCGTCCAGGACGTCAGGCCCTCCGCGGTCGCCGCGAACGCCCGGTCCAGCGCCTGCCGCGCCTTCGGCCGCAGCCGCTCCCGCAGCGCCTCCAGATCCTTGTCCTCGGCATCGCGGCCGTCGACCGACAGCTTCCGCCGCCGCTCGTCCACGATCCGGAACGTGATCCGCAGATGCCCGGGAATCCGTTCCGGCGCGAAGTCCTCCGGCGCGATCCGCACGCCCGTCAGCCGCGTCAGCTCACGCGCCAGCGCGAC
The DNA here is from genome assembly GCF_031845565.1 of Streptomyces johnsoniae. Lineage (NCBI taxonomy): Bacteria > Bacillati > Actinomycetota > Actinomycetes > Kitasatosporales > Streptomycetaceae > Streptomyces > Streptomyces johnsoniae. Next base: position 105,715 of record NZ_JAVREV010000012.1, read on the forward strand.
GTGCAGCGGGTCGCCCGTCGGCTCCGGCGTCTGCGCGAGGAACCGCTGCGCGAAGTTCGGCGCGGGAACGCAGTGCCGCCGCACCGGCTTCGGCAGCGACCTGATCAGCTCGGTGACCAACTGCTCGCGCAAACCGGGGATCTGCCAGTCGAAGCCCTCGGCCGACACCTGATTCAGCACCTGGAGCGGCAGATGCACCGTCACGCCGTCCGCGTCCGCGCCCGGCTCGAACTGGTACGTCACGGGGAACGTCAGCCGCCCCTGCCGCCACGTGTCCGGGTAGTCGGCCTTGGTGACCCGCTCCGCCTGCTCGTTGATGAGCATGGACTTCTCGAAGCTGAGCAGATCCGGCTCCGCCTGGCGCTTCTTCTTCCACCAGGAGTCGAAGTGCGCGCCCGACACGACGTGGTCGGGCACGCGCTGGTCGTAGAAGTCGTACAGCGTCTCGTCGTCCACCAGGATGTCGCGCCGCCGCGCCCGGTGCTCAAGCTCCTCGACCTCGGCCAGCAGCTTCCTGTTGTCGTGGAAGAACTGGTGCCGGGTACGCCAGTCACCCTCCACCAGCGCGTTCCGCAGGAACAGGTCCCGCGAGACCACCGGGTCGATCCGCCCGTAGTTCACCTTCCGCTGCGCCACGATCGGCACGCCGTACAGCGTCACCCGCTCGTACGCCATCACCGCCGCCTGCTTCTGCTCCCAGTGCGGCTCGCTGTACGTCCGTTTCACCAGGTGCCCGGCGAGCGGCTCGATCCACTCCGGCTCGATCCGGCCGTTGACGCGCGCCCACAGCCGCGAGGTCTCCACCAGCTCGGCCGACATCAGCCACCGCGGCGGCTTCTTGAACAGCACGGACCCGGGAAACACCGCGAACTTCGTGCCCCGCGCGCCCAGATACTCGTGCTTGTCGGGGTCCTTGAGGCCCACGTGCGACAGCAGCCCGGCGAGCAGCGACTGGTGGACGCGCGCGGGCTCCGCGTCGAGCTCCGACAGCTCGATGCGCAACGTCTTCGCAACCGTGCGCAGTTGGGAATAGATGTCCTGCCACTCGCGTATCCGCAGGTAGTTCAGGAACTCCGTCCGGCACATCCGTCTGAACGCCGAGGACGACAGCGCCCGTTGCTGCTCCCGCACGTAACTCCACAGCGCGAGCAGCGCCAGGAAGTCCGACTCCTCCGCGGGACCCTCCCGGAACCTGGCGTGCTTCGCGTCCGCCTGCTGCTGCTTGTCCGCCGGCCGCTCCCGCGGGTCCTGGATCGACAGCGCGGCGGCGATCACCATGACCTCGCGCGCGCACCCGTTGCGGTCCGCCTCCAGGATCATCCGCGCCAGCCGCGGGTCCACCGGCAGCTGCGCCAGCTTCCGGCCCGTGTCCGTCAGCCGCGCGCCCGCGAGCGCGCCCAGCTCTTCGAGCAGCTGCACGCCCGCCTTGATCGACCGGTGGTCCGGTGGGTCGATGAACGGGAAGCGCTCGATGTCGCCGAGACCCGCCGCGTTCATCTGGAGGATCACCGAGGCCAGGTTCGTCCGCAGGATCTCCGCGTCGGTGAACTCCGGCCGGGAGAGGAAGTCCTCCTCCGAGTACAGCCGGATGCAGATGCCGTCGCTTGTCCGGCCGCAGCGGCCCTTCCGCTGGTTCGCGCTGGCCTGCGAGACCGCCTCGATCGGCAGCCGCTGCACCTTGGTGCGGTGGCTGTAGCGCGAGATGCGGGCCGTGCCCGGGTCGATCACGTACTTGATGCCGGGCACCGTCAGCGAGGTCTCCGCCACGTTCGTCGCCAGGACCACCCGCCGCCCCGGGTGCGCCTGGAAGACCCGCTGCTGCTCGCCGTGCGACAGCCGCGCGTACAGCGGCAGCACCTCGGTCATGCGCAGCCTCCGCTTCTCCAGCGCGTCCGCGGTGTCGCGGATCTCCCGCTCGCCGGAGAGGAAGACCAGGATGTCGCCCGGCCCTGAGGCCTGAAGCTCGTCGACCGCCTCACAGATCGCGGTGACCTGGTCGCGGTCCGGCGCCTCGCCCTCCTCCTCAAGCAGCGGCCGGTAGCGCACCTCCACGGGGAACGTGCGGCCCGAGACCTCGATGACCGGCGCGTCGCGCCCCTCGCGGTCGCGGAAGTGCCGCGCGAACCGCTGCGGGTCGATCGTGGCCGAGGTGATGACCACCTTCAGATCCGGGCGGCGCGGCAGCAGTTGGGCCAGGTAGCCGAGCAGGAAGTCGATGTTGAGGCTGCGCTCGTGGGCCTCGTCGATGATGAGGGTGTCGTACTGGCGCAGCTCGCGGTCGTGCTGGACCTCCGCCAGCAGGATGCCGTCGGTCATCAGCTTGACCAGTGTGTCGTCGCCGGCCTGGTCGGTGAACCTCACCTTGTAGCCGACCGCGCCGCCCAACTGCCCGCCCAGCTCGTCGGCGACGCGCTGCGCGACCGTGCGCGCCGCGATCCGGCGCGGCTGGGTGTGCCCGATCAGCCCCTGGACCCCGCGGCCCAGCTCCAGGCAGATCTTCGGGATCTGGGTGGTCTTGCCCGAGCCCGTCTCCCCGGCGACGATCACCACCTGGTGATCGCGTATCGCCGCGAGGATCTCGTCCTTCTTCCGGCTGACCGGCAGCTGCTCGGGATAGGTGATCCGCGGCACGGCGGCACGCCGCGCCTGCACGCGCAGCTCGGCCGCGCCGACCGCCTCGGCGATCTCCGCGAGCACCGCGGCCTGCGCGGCCGGCTTGCGGACGCGGCGGGCCCCGTCGAGGCGGCGGCCGAGGCGGCGCTGGTCGCGCAGCATGAGTCCGGGCAGCCGGTCGGCGAGATCTGATAGGGGGGAGGGGTGTGTAGACATACGCACCCAAGGGTCTCACCTCCGTGCGGGGGCGGCGAGCCGTTATCCGACCTGGCGTGTTGTGGGCGTTATGCCCGAATATGGTGAGCCGGTGAGTGGACACTGGCGTGCCTTCCGGCACTCGCCGTACCTTCCCGCGCTCGTGATCGTGCTGATCGTCGCGGCCTCCGCCGGTCTCTTCGCCGGCTCCTACACGTACGCGATGGCGAATCCGACGCCGCGCGAGGTGCCGGTGGCCGTCGTCGGCAGCCCGGACGGTGCGTTCCTCGACGCGTTGCGGGGGCGGCTCTCGGCCTCCCTGGACCGGCGGGAGTACGCGGAGTATCCACAGGCTGTGGACGCCGTCGAGGCGCAGCGCGTCTTCGCCATCGTGCGCGAGCGCAACGGCCGCATCGAGCTGGACACCGCGAGCGCCGCCGGCGCCTCGGTGGCCGAGCTGCTGACCGGCGGCGCCCGCGCCGCGGCCCGCTCCGTCGACGCGCGCATTGACATCCGCGACCTCAAACCCCTGCATCCTGGGGACCCGCGCGGGCTCGCCCTGTTCTACCTCTCCATCGCCGCCGTGATCACCGGCTTCCTCGGCGCGGTGCAGCTCAGCGCCAACGCGGGCACGCTCAAACCCCTCGAACGAGCCCTCGCCACCGTCGCCTACGCGCTGCTCGGCGGCTTCGCGATCGTCGCGACGGTGACCTGGCTGCTCGACGCGGTGGAGCTGCCGTTCCTCCAGTCCTGGACCATCGTCTCGCTCACCATGTTCGCCTCGGGCATGATCTTCACGATGTTCAACACCCTGGTGCGGCGCTGGGCGATCCTGCCCACCTGGGTGCTGATGGTGATGCTCGGCAACCCCTCCTCCGGCGGCGCCGTCTCCTGGCCGCTCCTGCCGTCCGTGCTCGGCGCGATCGGCCGCTGGCTGCCGCCCGGCGCCTCCGTGAACGCGCAGCACACCGCCGTGTACTTCGCCGGCCACCAGCACGCCCAGCCCTACCTGGTGCTGGCCGGCTGGACCGCGGTGTCCTGCACGGTCTTCGCCGTCTGGCGGCACCACCACCCCGGCGGCCGGAACTGAACCCGCCCGACCAGATGGCGGCTCCGGAGATTGCCACGGCCAACCGTTGCCGCTTGGCGTGAGAGCGCCCTCCAGCGAACGACCCGGCGCCATGCCGGGAGGCGTTCAGTCCTCGTCCGCTCCCGGCGTTCCTGGCGAGGCGCGCCACGCCAGGAACGCCCCCACGGCGCTGTACGTCAGCAGCAGAATTCCGTTCTCGGCGTCCCGACGCCGCTCCAGGGACTGTGTCCGCTGCTGCTGCTCGTAGGTTCGTGTCCCCACCATGACGGACCCGTCCAGCACCGCGCATCCGGTGTCACCGGGACGCATCGGGCCCGGGTGCTCCTCCCCGTCCTCGCGCACGTTCTCCCCGGGGCACACGACCTCCGTCGACGCCGTCAGGGACCCCACCAGGCTCGCCGCTCCCCATGCCGCCGGCACGAGGAGAAGGGCCACGAGGGCGATTCTGTACGTTCGGTGGTTCACGAGACCTTCCACGCAGGACGCCGGACCCGGCGTTCCGTGCGGTCCCCCCGCACCCCGGACGCCCCGCTTTCACCATAGCCCGCGCGGGTCGGCACCCAGCGGCAACTCCCTCTCGCCGAGCTTCGGTTGCCCGGAGCAGCCGCCGGGAGCAGCCCGCCGGGAGCAGCCGCCCGGAGCAGCTGGCGGGACTTCGCGCAGAATCGCCGGTGCGGTCTCGATCCAGCCCGGTCGGGGGCATGGCCGCCGACGCGTTCGTCCATGCGGTCCCCCGGCGGATCAGGTGCTGGAACGCGCGACCAGGCGGGTGGGCAGTATCAGCGGGCTGGGCTCCTCGCCGCCGATGAGCCTGACGAGCATGCGTGCTGTTTCGTGGCCCAGAGCCTGAATGGGCTGGTGAACCGTGGTCAGCGCCGGTTCGGTGATCTGCGCGATGTCCAGGTCGTCGAACCCCACGACCGCGACATCGTGCGGAACGGCCCGGCCGACGCCGCGCAGCGCGCGCAGGGCACCGGCCGCCATGTTGTCGTTGGCGGCGAAAACCGCGTCCACGTCCGGGTGCCGTTCGAGCAGTTCGGTCATGGCGGTGGCCCCGCTGGGCTCGGTGAAGTCGCCGCTCGCCGGGGGGAGGGGCTCAAGCCCGGCAAGGATCATGGCCTCCCGGTAGCCGCGGTGGCGTTCGCGGCTGACCTGCGTGTCCAGCGGTCCGCAGATCATGACCACCCGCCGCCGTCCGCGGGCGAGCAAATGCTCCGTGGCCCGGCGCGCGCCGCCGACGTTGTCGGCGTCCACGTACCACGGCGGTTCGTGACCGGCCGGGCGTCCGCCGAAGACCACGGGCAGTTCTGCCTCCCGGGCGGTGTGGAGCACGGGGTCGTTCTCGCGCACAGCCATGAGCATCACGCCGTCGACGCCCCGGGCACGCAGCAGTTCCGCCAGGCGCTGCCGACTGCGGTCGGCGGCCGCGAGGCACAGCATCAGGTGCAGATCGGCTTCCTCCAGGGCCGCCGACGCGCCGACGATCACCTTGGCGAAGAACGGGTCCGCGAAGATCGCGGGTGTCTCCCCCGAGATGACGAGAGCGGCCACCCCCCGCTGGCGGGTCGCAAGTGCCCGCGCCGTGGTGTTCGGCACGTAACGAAGCTCCCTGATGGCCCGTTGGACCGCCTCGCGCTTGTCGCGGCTGACGTGGGGCGCGTTGTTGAGCACCCGGGAAGCCGCCGAACGGGAGACGCCGGCACGCTCGGCCACCTCGTCGAGCGTGGGCCGTCGGCGCGGCATATCTGTCATGAACTGCGGACCCTTCCTCGCTGCGATCGCCTGGTCGTTCCCGCTGTGGCGTCCCGCCTGGTCGTCCAGCTAAGCCATCCCGCTGGGCCATCCCGCTGGGTCGGCACGCTGGGTCGGCACGCTGGAAATTGCTGGGAGCGCTTCCATTCTAGAACGTATCCGCGTTCATCACGCCGTGCCTGACGAGCAGCTGACGCGGGCCCCCTTGACAGCTCCCAACAGCACACACACCATATCGAGAAGACCGTGAGGTCGACCCCCACCGGAGTGGGAGCGCTTCCAGATCAACGCTTCCGAACCAACGCTCTCGAAGCGCCGCTCGCGCCCGGCATGCCGCAGCCCGGCATGCCCCCGCTCCCCGTGTCGACGGCTCAGGACGAAGGCCGCGCGGCGCTCCCCTTTTGACGAATGAGGTACATCCATGCGCAGACTCCTACGCGGGGCAGTGGCAGGACTCCTCGCTCTGCCACTGTTCCTGGCCTCCTCGCCCTCCGCGCAGGCGGCCCCCGACCCGCTCGCCATGACCAGCGGCTTCTACGTCGACCCGGATTCCAGCCCGGCGGTCTGGTCGGCCGCCAACCCCGGTGACGGACGCGCCGCCTCGATCCGCGACTCCATCGCCGACGTCCCCATGGCCCGCTGGTTCGGCTCGTGGAGCGGAGACATCCGTTCCGCCACGGGCTCCTTCGTCGGCGCGGCTCAGTCCGCCGACAAGCTCCCGCTCCTCGTCGCCTACAACATGTACGGCCGCGACGCCTGCGGTGGGCACTCGGGGGGCGGAGCCGCGTCCCCGTCCGAGTACGCGGCCTGGGTCGCCGCCTTCGCCGACGGCGTCGGCAACCGTCCGGCGGTTGTCGTACTCGAACCGGACGCCCTCGGCGACTACAGCTGCATGACCCAGGAGCAGATCGACGAGCGCCAGAACATGCTCGTCAACGCCCTCGCCGAATTCCGGTCCAAGGCGCCGAACGCCTGGGTCTACCTCGACGCGGGCAACCCGGGCTGGGTCGACGCCTCGACCATGGCCGACCGCCTCCACGCTGCCGGCCTCAGTCAGGCCAGGGGCTTCTCCCTCAACGTCTCGAACTACTTCCCCACTTCGGAGAACGTGTCCTACGCCGGCGGCATCAACCAGGTGCTGGGTCAGCGTCACGGCTACGGCAAACCGTTCGTCGTGGACACCAGCCGGAACGGCAACGGCTCCAACGGCGAATGGTGCAACCCCGGCGGTCGCAGGATCGGCACTCCCACCCAGGAAGGGGGCAGCGGCGCGGAGATGCTCCTGTGGCTCAAGACCCCGGGTGAGTCCGACGGCGACTGCGGTGTCGGATCGGGCTCCACGGCCGGGCAGTTCCTGCCGGAGGTCGCCTACAAGATGATCCACGGCTACTGACACCCCGCTACGCCTGGCTTCGCCTCACCTCGCCCCGGCGGCCACCCGCCTCGGCGCCGGCACATCCCGTCGGCGCCGGGGACGGCCGCGTTCCGCCGTCCCTGTCCTCCGGGTCGTCACCGGCGGCCGGGCGAGCAGCCTGCGGGCCGCGCCACCAGGAGGCGGGCCGCGTTACCGAACGGGCCATGGCGGCCCGCGCCGGGTGTGACGGCTGGGGGCCTCAGCTCTCAGGAGCCGGGGTGGTGTCGGTGTCGCCTGTGCGGCACAGGGCATCCTGATGCCCGTCCTCCCATGTGATGAGCAGGACGCCAGGCCCCTCGTCGCAGTCCCAGATGTCCCACATGGAACCGGCCGACTCGGGTGAGGTCTCGACGGTGGCTGTGCCCCGGTAGGAGTCCTGGGGGCCGCTGAGGTCGGCGAGGCTGTTGCAGTCCAGTTCTACCGTGAGCTGTCCGTCGTTCTCGTCCTCGATGGAGCCGAAGCAGACTTCGTCTCCCGCAAGAGCGGAGTAGGAACCGGGGCTGCCGACCGAGTCGGCGTCTCCCTTCGTGTCGATGAGGAGGGTGTAGACGGCGCCGTTGTCCGAGTAGGCCGGCATCCAGCCGCCGGCGAGGTCCTCGACGCCGAAGTCCGTCGGGGTGGGGGCGGGGCTGCTCGGACTCGGTGCGGGGGACGATCGTTCCGCTGACGGGGGTGATGGTGTGGGCGCGGCCCTGTCGTCGCCGGCGGAACCGCCGTCATCTGAGCCGCCGTCATCGGAACAGCCGCCGATGGCCAGCGCGGCAGCGGCCACGGCTGCGGCCACGGGTCGTCTCATATCCCTTTTGATACAGGGACCTGCGCGGGAGGGGTCCCGACCGTGTTCGTGGGTGGTGCCGAAGGCACCGAGTCGGCCTCGGGGTGGCCGGCGACAAGAGCGACGGAGCGGAGGCGGTGGGGCGAGCCGTGCTCACCAGCCGAGAGGCCGGGTGTCGCGGAAGAAGCCGCCCCGTGGGCCGTGGTCGGGCAGGGTCGCGGCCCAGATGATTCCCGGGGCGCTTTCCTCGACGGGGCGCGCGCCGAACGCTTCGGCGCCCGGCACTGTCGCCGTCACGCCGGGACAGACCGCGTTCACGATCACGGGAGTGTCGGACAGTTCGGCCGCGAGTACCGCGGTGAACGCGTTGAGCGCGGCCTTGCTGATCGCGTGGCTCGCCGCCGCGCCGCCAAAGGCCGGGAAACCGTACTGTCCGTCGGTGTGTGATCCCGCGCCCGAGCTGACGTTGACGATCCGGGGGTGGCTCGACCGGCGCAGCAGAGGCAGGAAGGCCTGCGTCATCCGCCACGTTCCGAAGAGCGTCACCCGCAGAGCGTCCGAGGCCGCCGCGAGGTTCGCCTGTGAGGGCGTCTCGTCCCTGTCGGGGGGAGCGGCCGCGTTGTTGATCAGGATGTCGAGGTGCCCCCACCGGGCGGCGAACAGCTGTGCCGCGGTCTCGACCGATGCCTGGTCGGCGATGTCCACTCCCACGGGCATGGCCTCGGCTCCGTCGATGGGTCCGGCGGCGGCCGCGGCGTCGGCGGGGTCTCGTGCGGTGAGGACGACGCGCGTTCCCAGCCGGCCCAGCTGCCGGGCGACCTCCGCTCCGATGCCGCGTCCCGCGCCGGTGATCAGAGCGGTCGTCGTCGGGCGTTCCGTCGCGTCGTCCGCGCTGCTCACCGGGCCTCCAGCCGTCCGAGCGGGGTGGGTGCGGTGGTGAACGCTTTGCCGGCGAAGTCCCAGGCGTGCTCGTCCAGGCCCAGTTCCGTGCGCAGGAACGCCCAGGTGAGCCATAGGGCGGCGTCTGCCAGTTCGGGGTTCTCGTCGGTCGCTTCGGCGGCGTCGTAGCCTGAGACACCTCCGAGGGCATGGCCCGCGCCGTGGAGCTGGAGCAGCGCCTTGCGGCCGGGGGAGAGCGCGTAGGCGTCGGTGTACCAGTCGGGTCCGCGGACGTTGAGGTGGGTGGAGAGGTCCTCGGCGCCTCCGATGACGAGCGCGGGCCTGTTCATGAAGGAGAAGTCGGTGCCCGAGAGGACCGGGTAGTGCTCCTTGGCGTACTCGCTCAGTGAGTCACCACCATGCCCGGGCGCGGACATCAGGACGCCGGCCGTGAGGCGCGGCTCGGCGAGATCGATCGGTGACCCGTCCGCCGGGTCGATGCTGCGCGCGCCGAGCAGGAGGCTCGCCGTGTAGCCACCCATCGAGTGTCCGACGACGGCGATCCGGGTCCGGTCGAGGCGTCCCCGCAGAGAAGGCAGCGCTTCCTCGGCACTGTCGAGGTGATCGAGCACGAACGACATGTCCGTGGCGCGCGTGCGCCAGTACAGCGGTGCCTCGGGATCGTCGGCGTCGCGCAGGCCGAGCATCGCCGAGTCCAGGTGCGTGGGCTGGAGCACCGCGAAGCCGCGCGCGGCGAGGAAGTTTCTGAGCGGCCCGTAGCCGTACAGCGAGGACAGGAAGTTCGACGGGCCGTGTCCGTGAGACAGAAGGACGATGGGGAGGTCCGTGCCGGAGACCGGTGCCGAGATCCGCAGCTGCAGATCGACGGCGCGGTCCTGGGTCGGCAGCGTCACCGGCGCGATGGAGAGCACCGGTGAGGCGGGCACGGGGTCACGGGTGTAGCGCATGGATGTGCTCCTCTGGACGGATGCGGTGGGCGTCGCCGTCGTCGCCGCCGAGGCCGACTGGCGTACCCACCTAGGCGGATCAGTGTTCCGCTAAAGACGATACGGAACCATGTTCCGGAATGTCAACGAGTCGCTCGCCCGGCTGACGAGCCGATGGCCCGGGGGACGTGGCCGACTACACTCACCGGGTCAGTGACCCAGTAGCCCGCGGCGCGGAGAAGGTCATCCGGATGACAGAACAAGACCCGGCGGCGCCCCCGCGTCGCGCTCGGCGCATCGACGCACGCCGGAACGAGCAGAGGCTCCTCGACGCCGCGGCCACCGTCTTCGCGACGACAGGTGTCGACGCGCCGATCCGCGCGATCGCAGCGGAGGCGGGCGTCGGGCTGGGGACCATCTACCGACACTTTCCGACGCGCACCGAGCTGGTCGTCGCGGTGTACGGGCACCAGGTGGAAGCCTGCGCGGACACCGGCCTGCGCCTGCTCGCCGAGACGGCCTCGCCGTTCGACGCGCTCCTCGTGTGGGCGGACCGGTTCGTCGACTTCGTCATCACCAAGCACGGCCTTGCCGACGCGCTGGGCTCGGACGACGCCGGATTCCGGCGGCTTCACGCCTACTTCCTCGACCGGCTCGTCCCCGTGTGCGCGAAGCTGCTGGTCGCCGCCGAACGCTCCGGCCAGATCACGCCCGGGGTGGATGCCTACGAACTGATGCGCGGCATCGGGAATCTCTGCGTCGGGCACGAGACGGACGCCCGATACAACCCCCGCCACTTGGTCGAGCTTCTCGTTCGCGGTCTGCGCGCGTCCGGGGCGGACTCCCCGGCCCCGTCACCCCCCGCCCCCTGAGCGCCCCGCCGGATCGCCGCCGCCATCGGTCCGGGTGTTGCTGCACCGGCTGCGCGACGAGTGCCGGTGCCGCACCCGGGAGCGGGGCAAGCGCCCCGCCGAGCCCCGGCGTCGCGGAACGTCGCGCGGCTCGTCCGCACGCCGACGCCCGGCTACGCCACCGGTCGGCCACCGGTCGGCAGTTCGGCCTCACCCGCCGCTTCCATGATCCGCGCCACACGTGCGTCACGCTGCCGCGGGGCACAGCGACCACGGCGTGAGGATGCGGGGGCCCGCGCACGCATCACTGGGGGAGAAGCGCAGGGCGCCGGACAGACTCGGCGGAGGGCTGACCGGGGGCGTAGATGTCAGCGTTGATGTCAATCGGCGCCCCGGGCGATTGGCCAGCGACCGGGGCGACGGCTTCATGGACATCGTGAGTTACTCCGGTCAGCACGCACTCGACGCGGTCGATGTCTCAGTCCGCGAGACCGGCCCCGCACCCCGCCGAGACCGCCTGGGCGCCCGCGCAGGGCCCGCGCTTGGTGCGGCCGGGCCGTGCGGGCGTCCTCCGGGGCACGGCCCCACCAGGCGAGCTGGTCCAGGAAGGCGGCGGCCGGGGCCTCCTGCGCGCCGGGGTCCTTGAGGTTGCGGTCCTCGTCGAACTGCTTCCAGAAGTTGGCGAAGCTGATGGTGTTGCGGATGGAGACGGCGTGCACCTCGTTGAGGACGCGGGCCGCAACTGTCCCACCGCGTACACCCCGCCGCCCATTCCGCCGTACGAGACATAGCCGACCGGCTTGGCGCTCCGCTCCTCGAAGTACCAGTCGATGCCACTTCAGGGGCGCCGGGTAGCCGCGGTTGTAGACCGGGGTGACGATCACGAACGCGTCGGCCGCGGCCGGCCGCGGGGCCAGTGCCCGCACCGGCCCCGGCAGCGGGGCGTCCGGGGCATCCCGGCGAGGGTGTCGGGCAGCCGGGCCTGAAGCAGGTCGGCGGTGTTCACCTCGAACTCGTCGCAGGCGGCGGCCCGTTCGGCTATCCACTGCGCGGGCGCCGGACAGAACCGGGTCCTTGCGGGGGCTTCCGAGGAACACGGCCAGGCGGAGCCTGGTGGTGGTGCCGGCCCAGCGGTGGTGGACGACCGCGGTGCCGGACATCGTGGTGTTCTCCTTCTCGTTGCATGAGGCCACCCGTGCCGCTCCCGTCTCGGCGGGCAGCCCGCAGGTGTCCAACTCCGCCCGGTGAACCGCCGCGGCGAGCGAGCCGAACACCGCGATCCCGGCCCCGCGCCGACCTTCATACAGATCTCCGGTAGCGACGCCGCGGCGCCCGTCCGCTCTTTGAAGAGCGATGCCGATCACCAAGGTGTTGACCAGCACCGGCAGCGGACTCGTCGCCTGTGCGGAGGCGGACTTCGCAGCCTCCCGGGCATACAAGTTCGGCCCGTACGCGATCGTTGCGGGCGACGTGAACTTCAGCCGGCAGGCCGGGCCTGCCCCCCGGTGCGAGGAGATGCGGCCATACAACCCCGAGTCGCGAACCGTGCACACCGATCCGGCGCTCGGACTGCTCAGGTCTCCGAACCGGGAGGTGGCGTGGACATTGGCAGCGAACGGACTCGTCGACGCGGCCTGGCGGCTCTATCAGCAGTCCGGGGACGAGGAACTGCTGCGGCCCACCTGCCTGGAGGAGCCCATCGACCAGGTCTGGGTCAGCGCGCCGCTCGCTCCTGCCCTGGTCGGCTACCAACTCCTCGACACGCCCGTCGGCGCATCCGACCACCACGGCGTCGCGATCACGCTGGACCTCAGCCGCGTGGTGAAAAACGACCCATGGGCCTACCGCTGAGGTGATCCGAGCATCGGGCCGCTCCATGGAGGGGCCCTCCATTCCTGCCGGGGGCACGATGGAAAGGGCTGGTCAACGGCCCGCGGGGTGGCCGGAGTCCCCGCCGCCGTGGTGGTCTCCGCGACACGGGCGGCCAGGGCTCCACCGATGGTCACCCGCGTGTTCACGGTTCGGTCTCGGTTGTCATAACGGACCTGGAGCTGGAAGGCGTCGTAGACCTCGCGCTGGACATCGGCGGGCAGCCGGGAGAAGCGCGTGCCGAGCCGGGGCAGGGCGTCGAGGAGCGCGGTGTCGCCCCGCACGGCCCGGGAGGGGCCGGCGGACCGGGCGTGCGTGAGTTCTTCCTGTGCGGCCCGCCGGGTGCGTTCGAGGTCGTCGAAGCATCGGCGGATGCCCGTGCGGAAGGCCGCGGCCGTGTCGGGATCGCCGTCCTCCTCCCCGTTCGCGAGCTGGTCCAGAGCCGGTCCAGGAGACGCTCGCGGCGGGCTTCCAGCCCGGTGACCTCCTGGCGGAGTCGGCTGATGCGGTCGGCATCGCCGGGCCGCGCCCCGGGTTCCGACCGGAGCAGGCCTTTCCGCCGTTCCCGCCGGTCGGGTCCGAAGACGTGCTCGTCGATGAAACCGTGCACGGCCTCCAGCAAGGGGCGCGCGCCGCTCCAGACCGCCGTGGGGCGCCCGCCGTACCAGTCGGCGGCGTGGTGGTGATCGCGCTTCGGCCGGCGGGCGTAGTAGTTCCGCCCCTTGGAACACACGTGCCGAACGTACGGCGCCCGCACAAAACGCAGAAGATGTATGACCGCAGCACGTAGACGTGTTGGGCCGAGCGGGCACGGGGGGACGGTGGCGGGCCAGACGGCGTCGAAGGGCATCACCTGCCGGGTCAGGGTGGGAGTGGCCCGCTTGGTGCGGGCGCCGGCCGGAACACCGGTGGGCGGATCGAGGCTAAGCAGTACCCGTTTCTGGTTCCCGACCCCGCGGTCCTGGCGACTCGGCGAGAGGTCCGGCCGCGCGGTCGAGTGCGGCTGCGTAGGCGGCCTGCATTTGTGCCGCGATGGTGGGGCCGTTGGGCGCCGGCTGTCGGCGGGCTTGTGGCCCGAGGTGGGTCGCACGGAGTTCGTCCATGAAGGCTTCCCACGTCGGCGGGCCGCCGGCGGCGAGCACGTCTCCACGGGCGGCGTACTCATCGGTCACCGGGAGATGCCGGGTTCCCCAGGCGCCGAGTTGGACGAAGACCGGCACCAGCTGGATCGCCTGTTCGGTCAGGCTGTAGGTGACCTTCTGCTTGTGCGAGGGATCGTCGGCCCTGGTGAGCAACCCGTGCTCGACGAGCACGGCGAGCCGGTCGGCGAGGACGTTCGACGAGATCCGCTCGGGGCCGGCAAGTAGTTCACGGAAGTGCCGGGCGCCAACGAAGATCACGTCACGGAGGACCAGCAAGGTCCATCGGTCGCCGAAGATCTCCAGCGACAGGTTGATCGGACAGCTCGACCGCGCGTCCTTCCGCACCGCACTCACCTCCGAACTGGTTGCGTATACGCACCAGTATCTCCTACGATAAAACCGGTTGCATGATGAGAGCAGTTAAGGAGGCTCAGGCATGTCGCTGGGCAACCTCCCCGAGGTGGTGTCGCGCGAGGAGTGGCTCGCTGCCCGCAAGGAGCTTCTCGCACGCGAGAAGGAACTGACCCGACACCGTGACGATGTCAACGCCGCTCGGCGCCGACTGCCGATGGTCGAGATCACGAGAAACTACGTCTTCGACGGTCCGCACGGCAGCGCTGAACTGATCGACCTCTTCGAGGGGCGCGGCCAACTGGTGATCTATCACGTCATGTTCGGACCCGACGCCGACGAGGCCTGCCCAGCCTGTTCGTTCTGGATCGACAACGTGGGCCACCTGAGCCATTTGCACGCTCGCGACACTTCGTTCGCGGCCGTCTCGCGAGCGCCGCTGGACAAGCTCGAACGCTACAAGCAGCGAATGGGCTGGACCATCCCGTGGTACTCATCGCACAGCAGTGACTTCAACTACGATTTTCACGTCAGCTTCGACGCGTCGATCACGCCGGTCGAATGGAACTACCAGGACTACGCCCAGCTGGTGCGAGACACCCCAAGCTGGGAGGGGTACACCGGCGAGGAGATGGGCGTGAGCGCCTTCCTGCGCCGAGAAGATCGCGTCTTCCACACCTATTCCTGCTACGGGCGCGGCATCGATCTGCTCAACGGCACCTACAACTGGCTCGACCTCACCGCCCGCGGCCGCCAGGAGGACTGGGAACAACCGCCCGGCCGCAACGACGGCCCTGCCATGAGCTGGCTGCGTCGCCACGACGAGTATGAGTCCACAGCCGTCGACCGTGCGAGCGGCCCAGCCTGAACACGACGTGGCGCGAGACCGCACGGCAACGAAGGCTCCCATCGCCGTGGCGCTGCGGCTCCTTACCAGCAGACCAAGACGTGGACACGTTCGTGGCCAAGACCCCGCACACCAACGAGGACAAGCAAAATCCACAAAGAGGTGCGGACGAGTGCCCCGCAGGCGGCACCGCCCCCACCGCACCGGCGCGGAAGCCGAACTCGCCCACCTCCGCCGGCGACCGCATCGGCTGCCGGTGGCCGCCGTCGAACTCGGCGTCCCGGACCCGTTCGTGCGAGTCGCCGATCGGAGCGGCGCGGCTTTCTCGGACAGGCATCGCGCCGGTCAGGCCGACGGGCCGGTGCGGGGCACCGGCCCGTCGGGGGGTTGCTGCTGTCAGCGGTGTCGTGCGCGCCGCTGACGGGCGATGAGGACCGCCGTCGTGCCCGCGCCGAGCAGCACGGCGGTGAGGGCGATGACGCCGCCGAGGCCGGACGTACCGGTGTGGGCGAGGCTGCCGTCCGGTTCCGGGGCGTTGGGCGGCGGGCCCGTCGGCTGCGCCGAGGGCGGGGA
The DNA here is from genome assembly GCF_031845565.1 of Streptomyces johnsoniae. Lineage (NCBI taxonomy): Bacteria > Bacillati > Actinomycetota > Actinomycetes > Kitasatosporales > Streptomycetaceae > Streptomyces > Streptomyces johnsoniae. Next base: position 121,013 of record NZ_JAVREV010000012.1, read on the forward strand.
CGTGGGCGGTGTCGGGGACGGGGGTGCGGGAGATGTCGGTGTCGGTGTCGGTGTCGGTGTCGGGGATTCCGGCTCCGGGATGTGGACGCCGGCGTCGATCGTGTGGTCGACCCCTCCTGCTGTGTCCGGCGCGGTGACCGGGACGTAGCCGTTGCAGAGCCGGCCGGAGGTCGGCGGGGTCACGTTGGAGTCGTGGACCCGGTCGTCACCGGCGCGCGGCAGTGTGAACCGCAGGTCGGTGGCGGCCGGCTGGCCCGGTACCCCGCTGGTGTCCGCCGTGCAGACGTCGAACTGCACGGTGTACTCGGCGCCCGGGGTCAGCTCGTAGTCCGCGCCGACCCCGCCGAAGTAGTACTCGCCGGCGGCATCGGTCGTGGTCGTGGCGACCTGCTCGCCGCCGGCGTCCAGGAGGTTGACCGTCGCACCCGGCAGCAGCACGTGCCCCGGGTCCTGGAGGCCGTTGCGGTCGCCGTCGTACCAGACCACGTTGCCGATCTGGATCGGCGCGTTCGCCGCGGCGTACGCGATGTCGCCGAGGCCGCCGGCCTTGCCGAACCCGTTCTGATTCGGGCCGACGAACTCGTACGCGTTGTTGACCGGGTCGTTGCCGGGGCCGAGGCCGGTGGCGACGTCGTAGTAGCCGGTTCCGCTGGTGACGACCCGGCCGGTCGGGTCCATCTGGGTGCTGACGACCCACTGCTGCTGCGGGATGTAGGCGACCGATCCGAGGGCGGACTCCTGGTGCGGCCCAGGCTGGGTCGCGGAGCCGCCGTTCGGGAAGAAGTCGCCCGGGAAGTACTCGACGACGCTGCCGGGCTGGACCCCGTCGAGGGTCGGGTCCGTGGCGTGGTCGGGGCAGTTCCCGGTGCCTTCCCAGTCGTACCCGCCGTCGGGCCTGGCGCAGGCCATGCTGATGTCGCCGCCGGACATCCCGTTCTGCGGTGTGTCCTCGCCCGGCCTCGGGTCAAGACCGCCCCAGCTCACGACGTCCATGAACCGGTCGCGGAAGCCGAGGATCAGCGAGCCGTCGCGGGCGAAGGCCATACCGGCCAGCGCCGGCTGCGGGTTGATCATCGCGCCGCCCACCTGGAAGGAGTCCCAGTCCGCCAGGTCGGTGTTCCACGGGTTCCAGTGGTTGTTCTGATCGTGGCCGGTGTTGTTGACGTGCACGCTGCCGCGCTCGAAGTCCAGCGGCTGGGACAGCACGGTGGTGAACTCCCCGCCGTCATAGGTGGCGACGACGGCCCTCAGGTCCGCGCGGTCCTGGGTGCTCTCGGCGCTGCACACACCGCCGACGTACAGGCCGCCGTCGTGGGCGGCCACACTGAACGGACGCCAGTCCCCGGCCGACGCGCAGCCCGGGTCGGGGATCGGCACGGTCTCCTCGGGCGCCGAGGCCGTGGGCCCGGTCGCGTCGAAGCTGACCAGGCTGCGGGTGAGCAGGTTCACCGCGTACAGGGTCGAGCCGTCCTCCGACAGGGCCAGGCCGCCGATGCTCTCCTTGCCCGGCGCGTCGGTGAACCCGGCGTCCTTGATCAGGTTTTCGGTGTCGTGCGGTGTCTCCGTGGCGCCCGGCACCGTCGCGAACAGCGTCGGGGCACCGCCGTCGGCCGGCTGGAGGTAGATCGCGCCGCCGCCCTCCGGCCCGTACTCGGTGTACCGGCGGGCAAACGCCGACTGGAACAGCTGGTCGCGGTACCGGTCGTAGGCCAGCCCGTAGGTGGTGCCCACCTGATCCTGGGTGTTGAGGACCTCCGGGCACGCCTCCTGCTCGGGACAGGTGCCCCGGGCGTCCGTCCCGAACGCCACCAGCGCCCGGGTGTCCGTTCCGCCCGCGCCGCTCTGGATCGGCACGAAGTAACGGGAGTCGGGGAGTGCGTAGTCGGCCGGGTTCCAGACCCCGGTGGTCACCGAGTCGTCCTTGCCGTCCGAGACGTCCACGAACGTGGTGAAGCTGTCGAAGTGGTTCGCCGCGGTCGAGGCAGGCGCCGCCTGTAGATAGTCCTGGTAGGGCTCCGGGACGCTGACGTCGACCCGGTACCGGCCGCCGGTCAGCTCGTTCGACGGCGGCACGACGACCCGTCCTGTGACGTCCGTGACACCGGTGACACGATTGCCCGCGGGGTCGGTGACGTCGACCTGGATTCCCCGCTGCGGCACGTCCATGGTCGCGTTGATCACGCCGGTGCCGAAGAAGTCCCGCAGTACCTCGACGGTCAGGGTGCCGTCGGAGGCAGCGGCTCCGGCCGACCCGGCGCCGGCCAGGACCGTGCCCACGCCGCCCCCTAACAGGAGCACGCCGGACAGCCCCATCCGCAGCAGTACACCTAATCGCATAACGCTCCCTTTATCTCGTCCTGAGTTGACGCAGACCCAGCGACTTCCGGGCAGGAGACTACAGTTGACCAGCCCGTAGCGTCCGGCCAACCGCGGAGTTGGAAGCGCCTCGGTGACAGCTGTTATGCTCGCGCCGCGTGCGGAGCATGTGGAGCGGCAGAGCCCGGGACGTCAGTGCGCGGAGCAGCGAAGCGCGGAACGGCAAGGCGCGGGTCAGCAGTGGGCGGAGCACCGACAGCGAGCGGCGTCGCCGGTGGACACGATTACGTTGGACAGTGGCAGCCGTTGTCTGCGTCGGGGCAGCCGCGGCCGGCTCCCTCGTCCTCCTCCGCGACGGCGATGACCCCGCCGCCCCGCGGGCGTTGACCTCGGACGAGGTGAACCGGCTGGCCGTCACTCGATTCCTCAACTACCAGGCCGGAGGCCGGGCGGTGACGATCAACGTGCCGAACGTCGCCGGTGGGCTGGTCATCACCGCATCGGTCGACTACCGCACCCACACCGGTTACGGGGTCGTGCGCGGGACCGGCCGCGACGCGTCCAGCGACGGGCTGATCCGGTGGACGGACACCACCGTCCTCGTCCACCCCATGGCGGACCCCCCGGCCGTCGCCCCGGCGTCGCCGCCCGCGTCCGGTTGGCACAGCCGTCCACTGCTGACGTCCGGTATGACGCTGGACAGTGCGCTGGCCATCGTGCTCGACCTCGGCAGCGACCGGCCGGACAACGCCGCGCTCTTGCCGCAGAACGGCGCCACCTGGGTCGGGCAGGAGCACGTACACGGCCATCGAACGGACATCATGACCGGGCCGCGCGCCCAGGCCGAGTCCGGCGCCGGCGCCGAGTCCGGTCCCGACGTTCCCGAGTCCGGTCCCGACGTTCCCGGTGGCGACAGCGGCACCGGAACGTCACAGACCGTGCGTTACTGGATCGGCTCGGACGGCACCATGCACCGGGTCGAGGTCGATATCGCCTCCGCGCCCGAGCCGGTGGTCCTCGACTTCGACACCCGGACGTACGTCCCCGTCCAGCCGCTGCCCGAAGCCACCCCGACGCCGTAGCCGCCGCTCACGAGGTCCCTGCCCGCGCGCCGTCGGCGAGCAGGGACGGTGACGGCAGCGCGATGTCCGCGACGGCCGGCAGCACCGGGACGTCCGGCACGGCGGTGGCGCCGGCCGTGCCCGCCGCCGGAAACTCCGGCTGCGGGCCGGGCGCGGCCACATCGGTGAAAGGAATGCCCGCGGGCGCCGCCGGGCCGCGCCAACTGCCGGACGGCGTGGGGGAGGTGGCGGGGACCGGGCAGGACGCGGTGGACGCGAGCCCCGCGGGCACGGTCGTCCGAAGCTCGTTCCCCTCCAGGCAGTTGCCCTGACCCCCGGTGGCGGTGGGGAACGTCCAGCCGACGTCGACGCCGTTGGCGGTGAAGGTGTTGTCCGTGATCCGGTTGCGGTCCGCCGTCAGGTCGGCGGTCGCGGTGATCACAAGCCCGGCGTTGGGGTTGCCGGTGACCCGGTTGCGGATGAACAGGTTGTCGCTGCCGCCGTCGACGCCGATGCCGATACCCCAGCCGCCGTCGGCCTGTTCGGGGGTCCGCGGCTGCTGGTTGTCCGCGATCAGGTTGCCCGCGATGACGGCGTCGCGCTGCGGGAGCAGTTTCTCCTGGTGGTCGGAGTTGGTGGTCAGTCCGACCCGGTTGCCGACCAGGCGGTTGCCGACCACATACATGTCACCACTGGCGTTCGTGCCCTCGTAACCGACCGCGTTGAGCTCGGAGATGTTGTCCCGCACCACGATCCGGCACGGCCTGCACTGGCCGACGTAGATCCCCGAGTCCGCCCCGCCCGAGGTGTAGGAGTGCTCGATGACACCGTTCTGCGCGGAGAACGCGTAGATGCCGTAAAGGCCGTTGCGGGTCGCGGTCACATGCGACACCAGGAACGATTCCAGGAGGGTGACCGGTTCGTCGCCGGTGTCGTAGCCACCGCTCCCCGGCAGTGCGGCGGCCGCCGCCGCCGAACCGGTGACCAACACCCCGTTGTGCGTGTGGTGTTGCACGGTCAGGTTCTCCACGGCCACCCCGGGCGCCGTGACGACCACACCGTTCGGCCGCCGCACCTGCCCGTCGATGACCACCTCCGCCCGGGACTCGCCCCGCAGCGTGACGCGCTCCGTGTCGATCAGCACCGACTCGTGGTACACGCCCGGCGCCACCAGGACCAGGTCACCGGGCCGGGCCAGGGACACCGCGTCCGAGATCGTCGCGGCGTCGGCGGGCACCCGGATCGTCACCTCCGCGCCGTCCGGCCGCCGCCCCGCGTCCGATCCATCGCCGCCGCCATCGCCGCCACCGCCGCCACAGCCGGTCACCAGCGTCAGCGCGCCCAGGGCAGCCGTCATCACGCGAAGAGCTAATCGAGACATGATCCCAGTCTGGCACGGTGTCACCCCGCCGAACGTCGAACCCCCGGTCGCCATAAGACGATTGCAGGGCAGCCCCGGGCCGGGTGTGGCAGTGTACGCAGCATGCACCGCGCCGACCGTCCGCCGTCACGCCGCACGTTCCTCGATGTCACGGGTGCCACGGTGGCCGCCGGTCTCCTCGCCGGCTGCTCGGGGGACTCCGCCCGGTCCGACCGGTCGGGCGATCCCGCCCCTGCCGCGTCGGCCACGCCCACGCCGGTCGCGGTGACGGGCCGGCATCAGGCGGGCGTGACGCTTCCCCGGTTGGCCCAGCCCCACCTGCTGGCCCTGGTGGCCGACCTCGGCGCCACGGTGCCGCCCGGCCCGCTCCTCGCGGAACTCGGCGAGACCATCCGGACCCTCACCGCCGGGTCCGACCCGCGCCTGCTGGGCCTGTCCCCGGGCGATATGACCGTGACCGTCGGCGTGGGCCCACGGCTGGTGCGGACGGCCGATGCCACCCTGCCCGGCGCGGCCGACCTCCCGGGGTTCTCGCGCGAGCGGATCGCCTCGCGGGAACGCGGCGGGGATCTGCTGCTCCAGATCTGCGCCGGCGACGCGTTGCTCCTGCCGGTCGCCGCCGCCGCGCTCCTGGACCAGGCCGGCGACCGAGTCCAGGAGCGCTGGCGGCAGTTCGGACGCCGCGGTACGGAGGTGCCCGTGGCCGAGGACCGTTCCGCACCGCGCAACCTGCTCGGTTTCATCGACGGCATCGTGGGCCCGCACACCACCGCCGAGCAGGAACGTGACCTGTGGCTGGCCGGACCCCGCGCGGTCGCCGACGGCACCCTGGCCGTACTGCGGCGCATGGAAATCGACCTGACCCGGTTCGCCGCCCTGTCCGTCGCCGAGCAGGAGGCGGTCTTCGGGCGGCGCCGGGCCAGCGGCGTCCCCCTCTCCGGCGGCAGCGCCGACTCGGCCCCCGGACTCGGCGCCAAAACACCCGACGGGCGCTATCTCGTCCCCGTGGACGCCCACGTACGCAGGGCGAACCCCACGGTGGTCGGCGTCGGCCACATGCTCCGCCGCTCCTACAGCATCGACTCTCCCGCCCCGGGCCTGCTCTTCATCAGCTTCCAGAACGACCTGCGGACCTTCACGGCCACGCTCGCCCGCATGGACACCTCCGACGCGCTGCTGCCCTTCACCACCACGACCGCCAGCGCGACCTTCCTGATCCTCCCCGGCTACGAGCCCCAACGCCCGCTCGGTTCCACCCTGTTCGGCTGATCCACGATCACGATCACCACAGGTGACCTGAGCGCGCCGAGAGCACCCAGTCGCGCACCCGCGTCTCGACCAGGCCGAAGTCCTTGGCGACCTGACCGATCGAGCGGTCGCCACGACGGCACAACTCAACGATCTCGGCCTTGAACTCCGGCGTGAACGAGCGGCGAGCGCGACGAGACTTGTTCCCCACGCTCTCCATGATGGACATCCTCCCGGGGATGAACCCCTGATCTCGAATGTCCGTCGAACCGCAGCAAGCTCACCCCGACGCCCAGCTACACCACGGGCAGGGACTCTCGACGTCCGTCGCGAAGCTCGTGCTGAAGGAGTTGCGGGACCACAGCTTCTACGCGCTGTACGTTCTCGCGCTGACGATGGGCATGCGGCGTGGTGAGTTGCTGGGGCTGTCCTGGACGGCCGTCGACTGGAGCGCCGGACGCTCGTGGTGGCGACGAGCCTTCAGCGCGCCGGGGGAGAGCTGCGGCTCATGCAGCCGAAGACCATGGCGTCGGTGCGGACGCTGCCGCTCCCGCCGCTCGTGGTCGGCGCGCTCACGGACCACGGGGAGCGTCAGGCGCAGGAGCGGGCCGCCGTGGGGATCGACTGGAAGGAGAACGGGCTGGTCTTCCCCTCCCGGGTCGGGACGCCGTACGAGCCGGACAACCTGCGCCGGAGCTGCGAGCCGGTGCGGAAGCGGCTGGGTCTCGACATCCGCCTTCCGTTATCTGCGCCACACGTGCATCACGCTGCTGCTCGACCTCGGGGTACCGCCGCACATCGTGCAGCAGATCGCAGGTCACAGCGGCATCGAGGTGACCATGAAGGTCTACGCCCATGCGTCGCTGGACGAGATGCGGAAGGGTCTCGACAAGCTGGGGAACCGGCTGAGCTGAGGGCGTTGGCGTACCGGTTGGCGTAGACGCACGAAACGGGCCCTGCGGGTGATCTCCGCTGGGGCCCGTTTCCGCTGGTCAGAAGGAAGGTGGCTGGGGCCGGGATCGAACCGGCGACCTTCCGCTTTTCAGGCGGACGCTCGTACCAACTGAGCTACCCAGCCGGAGCGGTCCTGACGGGATTTGAACCCGCGGCCTCCACCTTGACAGGGTGGCGAGCACTCCAAACTGCTCCACAGGACCCGGCTTGTCGCGACGCCCTGACCCGGGCCGTTGTCGCTGAAGCAGCGTATCACGGCGGCGCGGCCCGCCGAATCGCGTTCCCTGGCGGCCGGGGCGGCCGCGGCCCGGCCCTTGACGGCCGCGGCGGTGCGTGCGACGGTCGTGCACCGCTGTGTTGTATCGATATAAGGTCGCCCCACCCCCCGAAGGAGATCTTCCGCATGCCGGAAAAGATCGGCACCGCCGTCATCAACCTCGATCTCGAAGGCCCGGTCATCAGCCGGCACCTCTACGGGCACTTCGCCGAACACCTCGGACGGTGCGTCTACGGCGGCTTCTGGGTCGGTGAGGACTCCGACATCCCGAACGAGGGCGGCATCCGCCTGGACGTCGTCGAGGCGCTGCGCAAGCTCAACGTTCCCAACCTGCGCTGGCCCGGCGGCTGTTTCGCCGACGAGTACCACTGGCAGGACGGCATCGGGCCGCGCGCGGAGCGGCCCCGCATGGTCAACACGCACTGGGGTGACGTCGAGGAGAACAACCACTTCGGCACCCACGAGTTCATGGCCCTGTGCGAACTGCTCGGCGCCGACCCGTACATCAGCGGGAACGTCGGCAGCGGCACGGTCAAGGAGATGAGCGACTGGGTCGAGTACCTCACCCGCCCCGGCGACAGCCCCATGGCGCGGCTGCGCCGCGGCAACGGCCGGGACGAGCCGTGGCGCGTCCCGTTCTGGGGGCTCGGCAACGAGACGTGGGGCTGCGGCGGCAACATGCGCGCCGAGCACTACGCCGACCTCGCGCGGCAGTACGCCACCTACTGCCGCGACCACGGCGACAACACCCTCTACCGCATCGCCGCGGGCGCCTCCGACGACGACTACGCCTGGACCGAGACGCTGATGAAGCAGATCAGCTGCTTCGGCTGTGAGGCCACGCCGCGCAACTTCTTCCAGGGGGTGTCCTTCCACTACTACACGATCGCCGGAACGTGGGAGGCGAAGGGCAGCGCGACCGAGTTCACGGCGGACGAGTACTACCGCACGCTGGTCCGCGCGCAGCGCGTGGACCGCCTCATCAGCGGTCACTCCGCGGTGATGGACTGCTACGACCCGGGCCGGAAGGTCGGCCTCGTGCTGGACGAGTGGGGCACCTGGTGGGACGTGGAGCCCGGCACCAACCCGGGCTTCCTGCACCAGCAGAACACCTTGCGCGACGCGATGGTGGCCGGGCTGCACTTCGACATCTTCCACCGGCACGCCGAGCGGCTGTTCATGGCGAACATCGCGCAGACCGTCAACGTGCTCCAGGCCATGGTCCTCACCGACGACCGTGAACGGCTGATCCTCACCCCGACCTACCACGTCTTCGAGATGAACAAGGGGCACCAGGACGCCACTTCGCTCGCCGTGCACCTGCGCGCCCCGGACGCGAAACGCGCCGTCGGGGACGGCGAGCTGGAAACGCTGTCGGCCTCCGCCAGCGTCCGCGACGACCGGGTGCTGATCTCGCTGACGAACCTCGACGCCGAGGACTCCGTCGCGCTGACGCTCGACCTGCGCGGCCGGACGGCGGGCGAGCCCGCCGCGCGCATCTTGACCGCGGAGCGGCCCCAGGCGTTCAACACCGGGGACGCGCCGGACACCGTCGCGCCGCGCGCGTTCGACGGCGTGGAGCGCGTGCCGGGCGGGCTGCGCGCCGTGCTTCCGCCGCACTCGTTCGTGACGATCGAGGCGCCCCTGTCCTAAAGACGCCGGCCGGAACGCGGCCCCGCCCCTTTTTCCACGGCGGGCCGGCGGGCCGGGGTGATCTACTGGGCGAACGCCCACCGGTGCCGGGGCAGCGCGGCCGCGGCCAGGTGGTAAGGATTTGAGGACGAGGGAGACCCGTGACATACGTCGCCTCCGGCACCCGCTACGACGGCGCCATGCCCTACCGGCGCAGCGGCCGGTCCGGTCTGAAGCTGCCGGCCGTTTCGCTCGGCCTGTGGCACAACTTCGGGGACGGCCACCCGCTGGAGACCCAGCAGGCCATCCTCCGCCGCGCCTTCGACCTCGGCGTGACGCACTTCGACCTGGCCAACAACTACGGTCCGCCGCCCGGGGCCGCCGAGACGAACTTCGGCCGCGTCTTCGCGCGCGACTTCCGGTCCCACCGGGACGAGATCGTCGTCTCGACCAAGGCCGGCTACCACATGTGGAACGGCCCCTACGGTGAGTGGGGTTCGCGCAAGTACATGCTGTCCAGCCTGGACCAGAGCCTCACGCGGCTCGGCCTCGATCACGTCGACATCTTCTACTCCCACCGCCCCGACCCGGAAACGCCGCTCGAAGAGACGATGGGCGCGCTGGACGCGGCCGTGCGCCGGGGCAAGGCGCTGTACGCCGGCATCTCCAACTACTCGCCCGAGCAGACCCGCGAGGCCGCGCGCATCCTGGCCGGGCTCGGCACGCCGCTGCTGATCCACCAGCCCTCGTACTCGATGGTCAACCGCTGGGTCGAGGACGGCCTCCTCGACGCGCTCGACGAGGCGGGCGCGGGCTCCATCGCGTTCTCGCCGCTGGCCCAGGGCCGCCTCACCGACCGCTACCTGCAGGGCATCCCCGAGGGTTCGCGCGCGGCGGGCGGCAGTCCGTTCCTCGACGCGAAGGGCGTGGAGGAGACGGTGGGCCTCGCCCGCGCGCTGAACGCCGTCGCGCAGCGGCGCGGGCAGACCCTCGCGCAGCTGGCCATCGCCTGGGTGCTGCGCGGCGAACGGGTCACCTCCGCGCTGGTCGGCGCGAGCAGCGTGCGGCAGCTGGAGGACAGCGTCGGCGCGGTCGGGAACCTGGACTTCACCCCGGAGGAACTGGCCGAGATCGAGGTGCTCCTCACCCGGTCATGAGCGGCGGGCGCGGGGTGCGGGGTGCGGGGTGCGGGGCGTGCCCGCGTGCCCGCGCGCCCGGTCCGTTGTCGGACCCGGGACGTAGCTTGTGAAGCATGGATGTGCGGGAGCTGGAGCTGGGCGGCGGCCGGGTGCTGCGGACGTATGACGCGGGGGGTGGCTCGTTCCCCGTGTTCTGGCTGCACGGCACGCCGAACGTGGGGACGCCGCCCGCGCCGCTGTTCCCGGCCGCGGAGCGGCTCGGGGTGCGGTGGGTGTCCTACGACAGGCCCGGGTACGGCGGTTCTTCGCCGCGGCCCGGGCGGGACGTCGCCTCGGCCGCGGGGGACGTGGCCGCGGTGGCCGACGCGCTGGGTCTCGGGCGGTTCGGGGTCATGGGTCACTCGGGCGGTGCCCCGCACGCGCTGGCGTGCGGGGCGCTGCTGCCGGAGCGGGTGACGGGGGTGGTCGCCGGTGCCGGGCTCGCGCCGTTCGGGGCGGCGGGCCTTGGCTGGTTCGACGGCATGGGGGAGTCGGCGGCGGCGTCCCTGCGGGCCGCCGCGCGGGGGCGGGCGGCGAAGGAGGCGTACACGGCGGCGGCGGGCGGCGATGAAGGGCCGGAGTTCACCGAGGCGGATCTCGCCGCACTGGCCGGTGCGTGGGGCTGGTTCGGCGAGGTCGTAGGACCGGCCGTCGAGAGCGGTCCCGGGCCGCTGATCGACGACGATCTCGCCTACGTCGCGCCGTGGGGCTTCGACCCGGCCGGGGTGCGCGTTCCCGTGCTGCTGCTGCACGGGGAGCGGGACCGGATGGTGCCGGCGGCGCACAGCCGGTGGCTCGCGGACCACTGCCGGGGGGCGGAGCTGTGGCAGTACCCGGAGGACGGGCACATCTCGGTACTGCACGCGGGCGAGGCGGCGCTCGCGTGGCTGTGCGCCCGGCGGGACGCGGCCTGACGGCAACTGCCAGGCCCGGCCCGGCCCGCCGGTTCTCCCCGGCGCCGCGGGGTGGCCGGGTTGGCCGGGCCGGTGGCGGGTATTCAGTTCCTGGCCCCTGCCCGCCGCCCCGTCGCGGGCCCGCGGTGGGCCGGTTCCTGCCTCGGCGGCCCGCTTTCCGGGAGGACACCGCTGCCATGACGACTAGCTCGCTCCCCTCCGAGGCCGCCGACGTCATCGTGGTGGGCGCGGGGCCCGCCGGGGCGTCGGCGGCCTACCATCTCGCCCGGCACGGGCACGAGGTACTGCTGCTGGAGAAGGCGGAGTTCCCGCGCGACAAGGTCTGCGGCGACGGCCTGACGCCGCGGGCGGTGCACCATCTGGTCCGCATGGGCATCGACACCAGGGAGGCCGGCTGGCAGACCAACCGCGGGGTGCGGTTCGTCTCGGGCGACGTGTCCTTCGAGGTGGACTGGCCGGAGAGCGGGCGCTTCCCCGGGTACGGGCTGACGCGTTCCCGGCACGACTTCGACGATCTGCTCGCCCGGCGGGCGGTGGCCGCCGGGGCCAGGCTGTTCTCCTCGACCCGCGTCACGGGCCCGGTCCTCAACCGCGCCGGGCGGGTGTGCGGGGTGCGGGCGGTGATGGGGGCGGGGCAGCGCCCCGTGGTCTGCTCCGCGCCGCTGGTGGTCGCCGCGGACGGGGTGTCGGCGCGGCTCGCGGTGGCCCTCGGCGTCGGCCGCCTGCCGCGCCGCCCGATGGCCACCGCCGTCCGCCGCTACCACCGCACGTCGGTGCGGCACGCGGACCCGTACCTCGACATCTGGGGGGATCTGCGGATGCGGACGGGCGGGCCGCCGCTGCCCGGCTACGGCTGGATCTTCCCGATGGGCGACGGCCGGGTGAACGTGGGGCTCGGCCTGGTCAACGACCGGCGCTCCGGCTCGTCCGAGACCCGGCAGGTGCTGGACGACTGGCTGGCCCGCACGCCGCCCGAGTGGGAGCTGCGCGACCCGGCGGGCATCGACGGGCCGCTGCGCGGCGCGGCACTGCCCATGGGGTTCAACCGGCTGCCGCACTACACGCGCGGGCTGCTGCTCGCGGGCGACTCGGGCGGCATGGTCAGCCCGTGGAACGGCGAGGGCATCCCGTACGCGCTGGAGTCGGGGGAGCTGGCCGCCGAGATCGTCACCGACGCGCTGGCGCGCCCGGCGGGGCCGTGGCGGGAGCGGGCCATGCTGCGCTACCCGCACGAGGTGCTGCGGCGCAACGGCCGTTACTACCGGCTGGGCAACGCGTGGGCGACGCTGCTGGCCAGGCCGGCGATCACCTCGCTCGTCAGCCGCCGGCTGGTCACGTCGCCCGCGGCGATGCGCTGGATGATCAGGCTCCTGGTCAACCTGACGGACGACCGCGGCGGCGATACGGCGGACCGGGTCATCAACGCGCTGGTGCGCGTCGTGCCCGCGCCCGCGCCCGTACCCCGCGGCGCACGGCGCGCGCCCCGCCGGGCGCTGGCCGACCGGGGCTGAAAGCGGACGCCTCTGTGATCGTTTACGGTCGGAATGTTTCTTGTTCCCTGAACGCTTCGACCGTATCCGACCGAAAGACAGGGGCCTGCTTCCATGCGCATCTTCCTGACCGGTGCGACCGGTTACATCGGCGGCTCGCTCGCCGTCCGCCTCGTCGAGGCCGGGCACCAGGTGCGCGGCCTCACCCGTTCCGCGTCCTCGGCCGCGGGGCTGACGCGGCTCGGTATCGATCCCGTGGCCGGCTCCCTCGACGACGCGGCGGTCCTGGCCCGCGAGGCGCGGGCCGCGGACGCCGTGGTCAACGCCGCGGACAGCGACCACGCGGGTGCCGCCTCGGTGCTCGCCGAGGCACTGGCCGGCTCGGGCAAGGCGCTCCTGCACACCAGCGGCTCCAGCATCGTCGGCGAGGCCGCGGGCGGCGAACGGCGCGACGAGGTCTACACGGAGGCCGACCTCGCGGAGGGCGGCCCGTGGCGGCCCGCCCCGGACAAGGCGCCGCGCGTGGCCATCGACCAGGGCGTGCTGGCCGCGGCGCGCGACGGCGTGCGCTCCGTGGTGCTGTGCAACAGCCTGATCTACGGCACCGGCCGCGCGCTGCGCGCCGACAGCGTGCAGATCCCGCGTCTGGTCGCCACCGCCCGCAGGACCGGCGTCGCCCGGCACATCGGCCGCGGCGAGAACATCTGGTCGCACGTGCACCTCGACGACGTCACCGACCTCTACCTCCGCGCGCTCGCGGACGCCGCGCCCGGCTCGTTCCACTTCGTCGAGAACGGCGAGTCCGACTTCCGCGCGATCACCGTTGCCATCGCCGAGGCACTGGGGCTGCCCGCGCCCGAGCCGATCGGCGTGGACGCCGCGATCGAGGAGTGGGGCTACGAACCGGCCGTGTACGCGCTCGGCTCCAACAGCCGGGTGCGGGGCGCCGCGCCACGCGCCGATCTGGACTGGCAGCCGGCGCACGCGTCCGTCACCGACTGGATCAAGGAGAACGTCCGCCCGGAACAGGGGAGTTGACCGCCCCCGACCGGCAAGAATGACGGGCGGGCTGATCTTCGTCCCAGTCCCAGTCCCAGTCCCCGCCCCAGGAGGAGCAATGCCAGAGAAGCCGCAGGTCCCCATCGACACCGCCGTGCCGCAGTCGGCCCGCATCTGGAACTACTGGCTGGGCGGCAAGGACAACTACGAGGTGGATCGCGTCGCCGGGGACCAGTTCCGGGCGACCTTCCCCGGCATCGTCGACGGGGCGCGCGCCGCCCGGTACTTCCTGGCGCGGGCCGTGCGGCACCTGGCGGGCGAGGCCGGTGTCCGGCAGTTCCTCGACATCGGCACCGGGCTGCCCAACGTCGACAACACGCACGAGATCGCGCAGCGGGTCGCCCCCGACTCCCGGATCGTCTACGTGGACAACGACCCGCTGGTGCTGGCCCACGCGCGCGCCCTGCTGACCAGCGCGCCCGAGGGCGCGGCGGACTACGTCGACGCCGACCTCTTCGAGCCGGCGGCGATCGTGCGGGCCGCGTCGGAAACGCTGGACTTCGACCGCCCGGTGGCGCTGATGCTGATGGGCGTTCTCGGGCACGTGGAGGACTTCGGCCGGGCGAAGTCGATCGTGCGCAGCCTGCTGGAGGTGCTGCCGCCGGGCAGCTACCTGGTGCAGTACGACAGCACGGATACCAGCGAGAGGTACGTGGCGGCGATCCGGAGCTACAACGAGGCCGCCGCCGTCCCCTACATCCTGCGCAGCCCGGCACAGATACGGGAGTTCTTCGACGGCCTCGACCTGCTGGAGCCCGGCGTCGTCTCCTGCTCCAGGTGGCGGCCGGACGCGCTCGCGTTCGGCCTGCCCGAGGAGGTGCACCAGTACGGCGGGGTGGCCATGAAGCTCTGAGGCCCGCCCCGCCGTACCGCCCGGAGCCCGTCAGAGCAGGGTTTCGCTGACGGCCGACGCGAACGCGGTCACCAGCGGCGGGGTGTGGTCGCGGTGCCAGACGAGGCCGAGCTCGGAGTCGGGCAGCCCGGTGACCGGCACGAACGCGACGGAGCGGCGGCCGGCGTGGTAGTCCGCCGTCGAGCGGCACAGCAGCATCGTGCCGCGGTCGGCCGCGGTCAGACTCAGGCCCTCCTGAAGGGTGTTGACCGCGGGGCCCGGCGGCACCCGCCGCCCGCCGGGCGTCCGGCTCGGCGCCTGGACGCGGCGCCAGTACGCGGGCGCGGAGCCGTTGACGCCGATGAGCGGCCACTCGGCCAGCTCCTCCGCCGTCACGGACTCCCGCGCGGCGAACGGGTGCCGCGCCGAGACGGCCAAAGTCTGCGGCTGGCGGGAGAACACGGGCCCGAGCACGATGTCCTCCTCCTCCACCGGCAGCAGCACGACCGCCGCGTCCAGCTCCTGGCGCTGCAGCGGCCCGAACGGGTCGGACAGCGGTATCTCCACCAGCTCGATGGTGCTGCCCTGGCACCGTTCCTGGAACAGGGTGAGCGCGCCCGCGAGGTAGTCGTCCACCGTGCCCTGGAAGCCGATGCGCAGCACCCCGCCCGTGCCGCGGGCCGCCGCGCGGGCATTGTCGACCGAGTCGCGCAGCGCGTCGTAGGCGGGCCGGAGTTCGGCGAGGAAGCGTTCGCCGAGCGGCGTGAGGCCGACGCGGCGGCTGGTGCGCTCGACGAGGGAGGCGCCGATGCGGCTCTCCAGCGAGCGCAGCAGCTGGCTGACCCGGCTCTGCGACACGTAGAGCCGCTCCCCGGCGCGGCCGAAGTGCAGCTCGCGGGCGAGGACGAGGAACGCCTCAAGCTCACGAATCTCGATTCCGCTCATCGGACTTCCTCCCTGCGGACATGCGGACACGCGGACACGCGGGCATGCGGACCCGGCCCCGGGCGGGGTGGCCCGGCGGATTGAGTAGCCCGGCTCATAGAAGGATGAGGGATTGGCCGTTGTTCCCGCAGCCCTCCGGCCGGTTCCCTGAATACATGACTCAGACTGAGAAGACCGCGGGCTCCGCGCCCGCGCCCGCGCCGGAACGGGCGGACGCGCGGGGCTGGGCCGCCGTGGCCGCGGTCGCGGGCGCGACGTTCACCGTCGTCACGTCCGAGATGCTGCCCGTGGGCCTGCTGACGCCGATCGGCGACTCGCTGAACGTGTCGGAGGGCACGGCCGGGCTCACCCTGACGGTCACCGGTCTGGTGGCCGCCGTCTCCGCGCCGCTGCTGACTCCCGCGTTCGGGCGCGCCGACCGGCGGATGCTGCTGTGCGTGCTGATGGCGGTCCTCACGGTCGGCAACCTGATGGCCGCGTGGGCGCCGAACTTCGGCGTGATGATGGTGGCCCGCGTGCTGGTCGGCCTCGGCATGGGCGCCGTCTGGGCCATCGCCGCGGGGCTCGCCCCGCGCCTGGTCCCCGCCGGGTCCACGGGGCCGGCGACCTCGCTCATCTTCAGCGGTATCGCGGTGGCCTCCGTGCTCGGCGTGCCCGCGGGCACCTACATCGGTGAACTCGCCGACTGGCGCATGGCGTTCGTGGTCATCGGCGGCCTGGCGCTGGCCGTGCTCGTGGCGCTCGCCATGCTGCTGCCGCCCCTGCCGGGCGAGGAACGGACGCGGCTCGGCGGCGTGATGGGGCTGGTCCGCAATCCGCAGGTCGCCTCCGGCCTGCTCGTCGTCGCCCTGCTGGTCACCGGCCACTTCGCCGCATACACCTACGTGCGGCCCGTGCTCGAAGAGGTGTCGGACGCGGAGGCCGGGGTGATCGGCACGCTGCTGCTGGTCTACGGCATCGCGGGCGTGGTGGGCAACTTCATCTCCGGCGCGGGCGCCGGGCGGTCCCCGCGGCGCACGCTGCTCGTCATCACCGCGGTACTCGCGGTCACCGCCGCGCTGGTGCCGCTGATCGGCGGCTCCGTGCTGGTCGCGGGGGTGCTGCTGGTCACCTGGGGCCTGTCCTACGGCGGCGTGTCCGTGGCCACGCAGACCTGGCTCCTCGCTTCCTCCCCCGAGGCCAGGGAAGCCGCGTCCTCGCTGTTCGTCGGGGTGTTCAACGGTGCCATCGCGGCCGGTGCGCTGGCCGGCGGCCTGGCGGCGGACGGCATCGGGACCACGGCGGTGATGTGGCTCGGCTGCGGTCTCGCGGCGGCGGCGTTCGCGGCGGTCGCGCTGGGCCGCGCGCCGGAGACCGGCCGGCTCTGAGGGCCGGCCGGTGCGGTGGCCGGTGCGGTGGCCGGTGCGCCGGCCGGGCGGGCGGCGGCTCTCGCACGGGCCGCCGCCCGCGCCCGGGTCAGTGCCCGACCGCGTCGAGGAACTCGGTGATCAACGCGGCCCAGGGGCCGGGGCGTTCCGCGGCGATGGCGTGACCGGAGTCGACCGACACCAGGCGCGCGCCGGGGATGCCCGCCGCAAGTTCGCGAGAGTGAACAGGAGTCGTGAGGAGGTCGCCGTGCGGTGACACCACGAGGACCGGGACGCGGATGCGCGGCAGATCGGCCCGGACGTCGATTGTGTTCAGCAGTTTCAACTGCTGTGCCGTGCCCGGTGGAAGGCCCTGTGAGAAAAGCCGCACCTGCTCTTCGAGCTCGTCCTGCGACCGGTCCTCCAGCCAGTCCACACTTCCCACGACCAGCGAAAGATAGGCGGCCAGTGTCCGGTTGTCCCCGCCGCTCTCCACCAGGGCGCGCCAGGTGTCTATTGCCAGCCTCAGCCGCGGACTCGGCCGGGCGAATCCGGCGGAGAGAACGAGGGCGGTCACGCGCTCGGGATGGCGAATCGCGGCCCGCACGGCAACGGTGGTGCCCATCGAGAAACCAGATATCGCGAATGAATGGACCCCTGCCCGCACCGAGCTTTCCACAATGTGGTCGGCGAGGCCGTCCAACGTGAGCGGGCCGGCTGCGGACGGGGTCGTTCCCGAGCCGGGATAATCGGGTCCCACCAGGGTGCGGCTCTTTGCGAGGGCGTCGAGAACCGGCCCGAAGCTGTCCTGGATGTCGCTGCCGGCTCCGTGTGCGAGCAGCAGGCCAGGGCCCTGCCCGCGGACGAGGGGAGCCGCCGTTCGAGTATGCTGATCGGTCATGTCGGCCAGGATAACGAGGGTTTGATGCCGTTACACGAAGCGGCTCCGTCAAAAACGTGTATTCCGCGGACGACTACCTGAACGAGTAGTCGCGGTCTACTCGCATAGGCAGTGGTGCCGACGAGTGGAGGAATCGTAGAGTCAGTGCGAATCGGGCGCGCCGAATGAAGGTGCCCGCACTGACAAAGGAAGGCCGATGCTCGCTTCCCGCCGTTTCCCTCTGTCCTCCTACCAGCGCGACATCTGGGCCGCAGAAGCAGCGGTTCCGGACGATCCGCAGTTCAATGTGGTGCTGCACGACCGGCTGACGGGTGATGTCGACACGGACGCGCTGCGGGCCGCCCTCGAACGCGTGCTCAAAGCGAACGAAACGTTCTCCCTGCGGTTCGACGAGCAGGACGGTATTCCCTTTCAGTGGATCGGGGCCGCGGACCGCTCGCCGTGGGTGGAGTACCTCGACCACAGCGGGGCCGCGGACCCGGCGGCGGCCTGCGCCGAGTGGCGGGACCGGTCCCTCCAGCGGCCCTTCCCGCTGCGCAACGCGCGATTATTCGCAGCTGCGATCATTCGGGAGAGCGCGTCCACGGTGCACCTGCACCTCAACGCCCACCATCTCCTCGTCGACTCCTGGGCGTTGAACGAGGTCGCCCGGCAGGTGTGGGACGCGTACGGCGCGCTGACGGGCGGTGGCGCGGCCGGGTCGGAGCCGGCGGTGACGCGGGTGCCCGGCGTGGCCGCCCTGCTGGACGCAGACGCCGCCTACCGGGCGTCCGACGAGCCCGCGCGCGCCCGCGCGCACCACCGCGCGGCGCTCGACGGCGTGACGCCCGCGCTGTTCGGCCGCCGGGCGGCGCCCGCCGCGGGGCCCGCGCGCGGCCGGCACACGTTCACCGTCGAGGCGGACATCGTGCGGCGTGTCCGCCGCGCGGGCGGCTCGCCGTTCGCGTTCGTCGCCGCCGCGTTCGCCACCTATCTGGCGCGTGTCCACCGCGCCGGCGAGGTCGTGCTCGGCGTGCCGTTCCTCAACCGCCGCACGGCGGCGGAACGGCAGCTGGTCGGCCAGCTGGCGAACAACCTGCCGGTCCGGGTCGCCGTGCCCGCCGGTGCCTCGCTGCACGAGGTGGCCGCCGCCGTCCGCGGCAGCACGGCGGCGCTGCGGCCGCACGAACGGCTCGCGTTCGGCGACGTGCTGCGCGAACTGCCCGCCCCCGGCGCGCGCCGCCTCTTCGACGTCACGCTGTCCTACCTGCGCCATCCGCACCCCGCAGTGCCCGACGGGATCGAACGGGACACCGCCCTCATGGCGCCGGTGCACGCGGACGGGGTGCTCGCGGCGATGATCCACGCCTCCGACGACGACGCGGACCTGCGCATCGACCTGGACTACGCCCGCGACGTCTTCGACGAGGACCTGCCGATCACGGCCGTCGCCGGGCACCTGCTCGCGCTCCTCACCGGCGGCGCTGAGCAGCCGGGCCGCCCGGCGCTCGACCTGCCGATGCTCGACCCCGACGAGTACAAGGAGCTGACCGAGGTCAGGCAGGGCCCTGACACCTGGTACGCGGGCGACCGCACCGTCCACGGCCTCATCGCCGAGCAGGCGGCGCGCACGCCGGAGCGCATCGCTGTCCACGCGCCGGACGGCGGCTCCCTCACCTATGCCGAACTCGACGCGCGGGCCTCCAGCGTCGCCCGCGCCCTGCGGGTCCGCGGCGTCGGCGCGGGCGACCGCGTGGCCGTGCTGATGGAGCGCGGCCCGCAGCTGATCGTCGCGCTGCTCGGCGTGCTCAAGTCCTCCGGCGCCTACGTGCCCGTCGACCCCGGCTACCCGGCCGACCGCATCCGCTTCCTGCTCGACGACAGCCGCGCGAAGGCCGTACTGGTGGACGAACTCACCGCGCTCCCCGACGAAGGACCTGGAGGGCCAGAAGGACCGGGCGGTGGGCACGCCGCACGCGCCCTGCGCGTCGGCGACCTGACCGCGGACGCCGCAGGGGATGCCGCGCCGGACGCCGCCCTGGACGCCGCGGGCGACGGCTCGGCCACCGCCACCTCGCGGGACCTCGCCTACGTCATCTACACCTCGGGCTCCACCGGCCGCCCCAAGGGCGTCATGGTCGAGCACCACTCGGTGATCAACCGGCTGGCCTGGATGCAGAAGCGCTACCCGGTCGGCCAGGACGACGTCCTGCTCCAGAAGACGCCGATCTCCTTCGACGTGTCCGTCTGGGAGCTGTTCTGGTGGGCCATCGAGGGTGCGAGCCTCGCGCTGCTGCCCGCCGACGGGCGGCGCGACCCGCGCGACATCCTGCACGCCGTCGCCGAACGGCGCGTCACCACCCTGCACTTCGTGCCCTCGATGCTCGGCCCGTTCCTCGACCTGCTCGAATCCGACCCCGCGCTGGCGGCCGAGGCGGCGTCCCTGCGGCAGGTGTTCGCCAGCGGCGAGGCCCTGCCGGGCGCCCGCGTCGAGCAGTTCAACCGCGTCTTCGCCGCCCGCCCCGGTGGCCCGCCGCGGCTGGTCAACCTGTACGGGCCGACCGAGGCCACCGTCGACGTCTCCTTCTGGGACTGCCCGGCCGGGCCAGGACGGCCCGTGCCGCGGGTGCCGATCGGCCGGCCGATCGACAACACCCGTCTCTACGTGGTGGACGCGCGCGGCGGCCTCCAGCCGTCCGGTGTCCCGGGCGAGCTGTGCATCGGCGGTGTCGGCGTCGCCCGCGGCTACCTGGAACGTCCCGAGCTGACCGCGGAGAAGTTCACTTCCGACCCGTTCAGCCCCGGCGGGCGCCTGTACCGCACCGGCGACCTCGCCCGCTGGCTGGCCGACGGCACGCTCGAATACCTCGGCCGCATCGACGACCAGGTCAAGATCCGCGGCAACCGCGTGGAGATGGGCGAGGTGCAGAACCGGCTCGCCTCGGTGCCCGGCGTTCGCGACGCCGTCGTCGTCGACCGGCGGAGCGAACGGCGCGGCACCCACCTCGTCGGCTACTACGTCGCCGACGACGACCTGCCCGCCGACCGGCTCCGCGCCGAACTCGCCGCCACACTGCCCGAGTTCATGATCCCCACGCACTTCGTCCGGCTCGGCGCCATCCCGCTGACCCCCAACGGCAAGGCCGACCGCCGCGCCCTGCCGGACCCGGGCGCCGCGCCCGCCGCCGACTCGGAAGGCGCCGAGCCGGACGGCGCCGACGCGCCCGAGGGCGCCGTCCAGACCGCACTCGCCCGCATCTGGGCCGACGTGCTGGAGACCGGACCGGTCGGCGTGCACGCCAACTACTACGCGCTGGGCGGCGATTCCCTCACCCTGCTGCGCATCCGGGCCCTGGCCGAGCGGGAGGGCATCCGCTTCTCCCTCACCGACCTGATGCGCCACCCCACCGTCGCCGGGCTCGCCCGGCACGCCACGGCCGGGCCCGCGGGGCCCGCGGCGCACGCGGACCTGGGCCCGTTCGCGCTGGTCTCCGGCGTGGACCGGGCGCAGCTCGAAGGCCGCGAGGACGCGCACCCCCTCACCCGCCTCCAGCTCGGCCTGATCTACCACAGCCGCGCGGAGGAGGGCTCGGCCGTCTACCGCGACGTCTTCCAGTACTCCTTCGCGTTCGACTGGGACGAGGCGCGGTTCCGCCGCGCGTTCGGCCTGCTGGTGGCGCGGCACCCCGCCCTGCGTTCCTCGTTCCACCTCGGCGGCTTCTCCGAGCCGCTCCAGGTCGTCGACGCCCGCGTCGACGGCGGCCTGGGCATCACCGACCTGCGCGGCCACGACGAGCCGGCCGCCCTGGCGGCGATCCGCGCCCACGTCGACGAACGCCGCTACCACCGCTACGACGTCGAACGGCCGCCGCTGTACCGCTTCCAGGTGTTCCTGCGCCCGCGCACGGTCGAACTCGTGCTGAGCTTCCACCACGCGCTGCTCGACGGCGGCAGCGTCGCCAACCTCGTCAGCGAACTCCTCCAGGACTACCTGCACGGCCTCGGACTCGGCATCGGCCCGGTGCCCGGCACGGGGCTGCCCTCCGCCGCCCACCACGTGCTGGCCGAACGGGAGGCGCTCGGCTCCCAGGAGTCCCGCGACTACTGGCGCGAACGGCTCGCGGACGCGCCGCGGCTGCGGATCGAGGGCTTCCGCCAGCACGAGGCCCCCGCGGGCGAGGAGCAGATCACGCGCCTGGTCACCCTCGCCGACGACCTCACCGGACGCGTCCGCGACCTGGCCAGGGACCGCGCGCTGCCGGTCAAGTCGGTGCTGCTGGCCGCCCACTGCCTGACGCTGCGGCTGCTGACCGGCACCGCGGACGTCACCACGGGCCTGGTCAGCCACGGCCGCCCCGAGACGACGGGCGGCGAACGCGTCACCGGGCTGTTCCTCAACACCGTGCCGCTGCGCCTCGACACCGGCGCGGCGACCTGGGCGGAGGTGGCGCGCGCCGCGCTGCGCGAGGAGCAGGACGGCCACCCGCACCGCCGCTACCCGCTCAGCGCCATTCAGGAGGACAGCGGCGGCACCGTGCTGGAGACGGCGTTCAACTACATCCACTTCCGGCAGCTCGCGGCCGTTCTCACGCTGCCGGGCGCCCGGCTGCTCGACTTCACGACCTGGGAGGAGACCAACTTCCAGCTGCTGGTCAACGCGATGACCGACCCGGTGAGCGGGCGGGTGCGGCTGCGCATGGACTTCCACGGCGGCACCTTCACCGCCGCGCAGGCGGAGCTGTACGCGGACCGGTTCACCGCCGTCCTGCGCCGGATCGCCGAACACCCGGACGAGACACCGGACTTCACCTTCCTCGCGCCCGGCGGTCTGGCGCGGCCGCCGGTGGCGCTGCCCGCCGAGCCCGCCGCCGAGAACGTCGTGCGCGCCCTCGACGCGCGGATCGCGCGCACCCCGGAGGCGGTCGCGCTGGTCTCCGGCGGCACCCGCTGGACCTACGCGGAACTCGGCCGCGCCGCCGACCGGGTGGCCGGCGCGCTGCTCGCGCTCGGTGCCCGGCCCGGCGACCGCGTCGGCATCGCGATGGAACGCTCGCCCGAGACCGTCGCCGTCACCGTCGGCGTGCTCAAGGCCGGGGCCGCCGCCGTGCCGCTGGACATCGCCTACCCGGCGGAGCGGATCGCGATGATGGTCGAGCAGGCCCGTCCGTTCCGCGTCATCGCCCACGCCGCGCACACCGGCGCCCTGGGCGGCGCCGCGAACCCCCTGATCGCCGGCAAGCTGCTGATCGCCGAAAAGCTGCTGGATGGCGAGGAGTTGCTGGATGGCGAGGAGCTGCTGGACGGCGGAACGCCCGCGCCCGCCCCGCGGCCGCCCGCGCCCGATCCGGACCGCACCGCGTACGTGCTGTTCACCTCGGGCTCCACCGGGCGGCCCAAGGGCGTCGCGATGCCGCACCGTTCGCTCGCGCGGCTGGTCGCCTGGCAGAACCGCGTCCCCAGCGGCGTCACCGGCGGGGTCACCGCCCAGTTCGCGCCGCTCAGCTTCGACGTGTCCTTCCAGGAGATCTTCTCCACCCTCTGCGGCGGCGGCACGCTCGTCGTGCTCGGCGAGGAGGAACGGCGGGACATGCCGCGGCTGCTGCGCCTGCTGGACCGGGAGGGCGTGCAGCGGATCTGCCTGCCCTACGTCGCGCTCCAGCAGCTCGCCGAGACCGCGGTCGCCCTCGGCCTCGCGCCCCGGGCCCTGCGCGCGCTGCTGTCCTCGGGCGAACAGCTGCGCGTCACCGACGAGATACGCCGGCTGTGCGCCGCGCTGCCCGGCGTGCTGCTGGAAAACCAGTACGGGCCGACCGAATCGCACGTCGTCACCTCGTTCACGATGCGCGGCGACCCCGCGCGTTTCCCCGCGCTGCCGCCGATCGGCCGCCCCGTCGACGGCTCCGCCGTGCACGTTCTCGACGAGCGGCTGCGACCCGTGCCCGCCGGGGTCAGGGGCGAGCTGTACCTCGCGGGCGAGTGCCTGGCCGAGGGGTACGTGGGCCAGCCCGAGCTGACCGCGGAACGTTTCGTTCCGCACCCGGCGGGGCCGGCCGCCGGCCGCCTGTACCGCACCGGCGACCTCGGGTACGCGCTGCCGGACGGCGACGTGGTGTGCCTCGGGCGGGCCGACGCGCAGGTCAAGGTTCGCGGCTTCCGCGTGGAGCCGGCCGAGGTCGAACTGGCCATCACCCGCTTCGCGGCGCGGCACCCCGGCATCGCGGAGGCCGCCGTCGTCGCGCGCCGCCGGGAGGGCAACGACTCGTTCCTCGCGGCGTTCCTCGTCGGGGAACGCGACCAGGCCGACCTCACACTGCTGCGCAAGCAACTGCGGACCGTGCTGCCCGAGTACATGGTGCCCTCGCACGTCGAGTGGCTGGCCGCCCTGCCGCTGACCCCCAGCGGCAAACGGGACGACGCCGCGCTGCGCCGTGCCCCGCTGACCGCGGGCGGCGGCGGCGGTGGCGGCGGCGGGCGGGCGGGCGCCGCGCCGCGCGACACCTACGAACGGACGCTGGCCGGCATCCTCGCCGACCTGCTGGACGTGCCCTCGCTCGGCGTGCACGACAACATCTTCGACCTCGGCGGCACCTCCCTGACCGCGATGCGGCTCGTAGTGCTGATCGAGCAGCGCTACGGGATCAACGTGCCGCTGTCCGAGTTCGTGGCCGCGCCCACCGTCGCCGAACTCGCCGCCCTCCTCCGCGCGGGCGGCGCCACGACCGGCTTCGACCCGCTGGTGCCGATCCGGCCGCGCGGCTCGCGGCGGCCGGTCTTCTTCGTCCACCCGATGGGCGGCAACGTGCTGTGCTACGTCGGGCTCGCCAAACACCTGCACCCAGACCAGCCGTTCTACGCCCTCCAGGCCGCCGGCGCCGACCCGGGCACCGAACCGCTGCGCAGCGTCGAGGAGTTGGCCGCCCGCTACGTCGAGGCGATCCGCCGGGTGCAGCCGGCGGGCCCCTACGTGATCGGCGGCTGGTCGTTCGGCGGCTTCGTGGCGTTCGAGATGGCCAGGCAACTGCGGGCCGCGGGAGAGGACATCGCCCGGCTCGTGCTGCTCGACACCACCGCGCTGAACGAGGGGCGGCGGCTCGCCACCGACGACGAGGCGCTGCTCGGCTGGTTCTTCTGGGAGCTGCTGTGGCTGCGGCGCGGCGGCGACTCGCCGCTCGAACTGATCCCCGATCAGCTGACCACGCTGGACGAGAAGTTCGACTTCATCGCCGGGCTCGCGGCCGAGGAGGGCGTGCTCCCCGCGGGTGCCTCCGGGGCGGTCGTGCGGCGCCTGTTCCACGTGTACGAGGCCAACTGGCGGGCCGCGTTCGCCTACCGGCCCGACGTGCGGGACCAGGACATGGTGCTGATCCACGCCTCGGAGCCGCTGCCCGGCGTGCTGCACTCGATGCACACCGCGATCGGCAGCATGCACGCGGACCCGGCCAACGGCTGGCGGCAGCGCACCAGCGGCCGGCTCGACGTCGTCGACGTGCCGGGCGACCACCTCTCGATCATGGAGGAGCCGCACGTCGCGCACCTGGTCAAGACCGTCACCGAACTGATCGGACAGTGACATGAGCGACGCGACCACCACTCCCGAACGGCCGCGGCGGGCGCCGCGGAAGGCACCGCGGAAAGCACTCGTGATCGGCGCGGGCATCGGTGGCCTCACCGCCGCCGCGGCCCTGCGCAAGGCCGGTCTCGACGTCGAGGTGTACGAGCGGGCGGGCGAGCTGCGGGCGGCGGGCTCCGGCCTGTCGGTGATGAGCAACGCCATCGCCGCGCTCGACTCGCTCGGCCTCGGCATCGACCTGGCCGGGCGCGGACAACCGCTGGAGTCCTACCACGTCAGGACGCCACGGGGACGGCTGATCCGGGAGTTCCCCTTTCCCGAGATCATCGCCCGCATCGGCGCGCCCAGCGTCCTGATCACCCGCGCCGACCTGCAACAGGCGCTCCTGGAGGCCACCGAGGGCATCCCCATCATCACCGGCAGCACCGCCACCGCGTTCGAGTGGGACGAGACCGGTGCGGACGACGGCGGGGTGCGGGTCACCTTCGCCGACGGCAGTGAGGCGTACGGCGACGTTCTGATCGGCGCCGACGGCTTCCACTCGGCCGTGCGCAGGCAGCTGGTCGGCCCCGAGGACGCGCAGGACAGCGGCTACATCTGCTGGCTGGCCGTCGTTCCCTACGCGCACCCGAAGTTCGCGCCCGGCTCCGTCATCCACTACTGGGGCGCGGGCCGGCGCTTCGGTCTGGTCGACGTGGGCGGCGGGCGCGTGTACTGGTGGGGCACGAAGAACATGCCGGCCGAACGGTCCCGCAGCTGGAAGGGCGACCGCACCGAGATCCTCGCGACCTACGGCGGCTGGGCCGACGAGGTCAGGCACGCCATCGAGGTCACCCCTGACGACGCGGTGATCGCCGTGCCCTCGCAGGACCGGGCGTTCCTCGAACGCTGGGGCCGCGGCCCGGTGACGCTGCTCGGCGACGCCGCGCACCCCATGCTGACCAGCCTCGGGCAGGGCTGCTGCATGGCCATCGAGGACGCCGTGGTGCTCGGCCGGGCGCTGGCCGGCGCCGAGGACGTGCCGGCCGCGCTGCGCCACTACGAGGACCTGCGCCGCGAACGCACCCGCGGCATGGTCGCCGCCTCCCGCGGCATCAGCACGTTCGAGCAGTCGGAGACCCTGATCAGGCGGCCGGTGCGGGACGCGTACTTCCGGTTCATGCCGCAGCGCAAACTGACCCGCATGCTTCAGGACGCCCTGACCTTCCAGGACGTGGCCCTGTGAACGGCCGGCGACGGCGGGCAACGCCGGGGCACGGGCGGGCCGTTCTGGTGACGGGCGCCTCGTCCGGCCTCGGCCGGGTGTGTGCGCTGCGCCTCGCGGCGGGCGGGTTCCACGTGTTCGCCGGGGTGCGGCAGGAGACCGACGGGGACCGGCTGGCGCAGGCCGCGGCCCGCGGCCGCCTCACCCCGGTGCGGGTGGACGTGACCGACGAGAAGTCGGTCGCGGCCGCGGCCGAGCGGATCGGCGAGGAGACCGGCGAGGGGACCGGCGGGCGCGGCCTGTGGGGCCTGGTCAACAACGCGGGGATCTGCGTCTCCGCGCCCCTGGAGTGCGTGCCGCCGGCGCAGCTGCGCCGACAGCTGGACACCAACGTCGTCGGGCAACTCGCCGTCACCCAGGCGCTGCTGCCGCTGCTGCGGCGGGCGCGTGGCCGCGTCGTCAACGTCACCTCCGGGCTCGGCAGCGTCGCCATCCCGTTCCTCGGGGCGTACGCGTCGGCGCAGTTCGCGAAGGAGGCGCTGACGGACGTGCTGCGGCGCGAGCTGCGCCCGCACGGGGTGGCCGTCACCGTGGTGCAGCCGGGCGCCATCATGACGCCGATCTGGGGCAAGGTCTCCGATGTGGCGCGGGACGCCATGGCGGGGGCGCCCGGGCAGGTCGCGGCGCTGTACCGCGACAAGTTCGAGCAGTTCCTCGCCTACAACGAGCGGCAGGCCGAAGAGAGTCCGACCCGTCCGGAGGACTTCGCCCGGGTCGTCGGGCACGTCCTGACGGTGCGGCGGCCGAAGGCCCGCTACCGCGTGGGCGCGGACGCCCGCCGGGTGAGCGTACTCGCGCGGGTCCTGCCGGACGCGGCCCTCGACCGCTATTTGCGGTCGATAACCGAATGAGCGAATGAGCGAATGAGCGAATGAACGAATGAGCGAAGCGCACCGGGCAGCCGCGCCGGACCCTTGGTCCTGGCGCGGCTGCTGACCGGCCGTCCGGAACTGTTCTGCCCGGGCGCGGCGAATTTTGGCCATTGTGGCGGAGTCGCCGTGCATTAAAGGGCGAGGGGAACGATGCCGGGTGGCAAGGCCGACGTCAGTCGGCCGAAATTTGCTGTCCACTTGCGGGCGCCTAATCTATGCTGTCCCGGCGTTCATGGCCGGGCCCTTCCGACGCGCGACAAGGAGCAGGATCATGGTGGCGACACAGCAGCAGGAAGATCCCCACATATGGCGGGACTTGATTGCCAGGCACCGGCAGACGCTCGATAACGCACTGGAATCCGTCCGCACCCGCGTCAACTGGTCGCCCTATTCCGAAGATTACCGCACCTACGGGAAGAGCGGGAAGAACGGGGGAGCGGGCGACGAAGGCGAAACGCAGTTCCGGCGATTACTCGGCCGCCCGTGGGACGTGGCGCAGCCCGGCCGCGACGGGACCGTGGGCCCCGGCCCCGACGCGGGCGGCGAACGCTCCCCCTACGGCCCGGAACTCGGCATCTCCTACCCGCACTCCGACCCGGACGCGCTGCTGCCCGCGATGACCGCCGCCATTCCGGCCTGGCGCGACGCCGGACCCGAGGTCCGCGCCGCGGTGTGCGTGGAAATACTCCACCGCATCAATATGCGCAGCCCGGAATTCACTTACGCCGCGATGCACACGAGCGGGCACAATCCGGTGATGGCCTTCCACGCCGGCGCGGTGCACGCCCAGGACCGCGGCCTGGAGGCGGTCGCCCACGCCTACGCCGAGCAGACCCGCCTGCCCGCGGCGTTCCGGTGGCGCAAGCCGCTGGGCGACGGCACGGCGATCAACCTGGACAAGACGTTCACGGCCGTGCCGCTCGGCATCGCGCTCGTCGTCGCGGGCAGCGTCTTCCCCGCCTGGAACAGCTACGCCGGCCTGTTCGCCTCGCTGGCCACCGGCAACGCCGTCCTCGTCAAACCGCACCCGGCCGCCGTCCTGCCGCTCGCGCTCACCGTCTCGGTGGCCCGCGAGGCGCTGGGCGACGCGGGCTTCGCCCCCGACCTCGTCTGCCTCGCCGCGGAACACCCGGGCGAACGGCTGGCCGCCTCGCTCGCCACCCGCCCCGAGATCCGCATCGTCGACTACGCCGGCGGCCGGGACTTCGGCGACTGGCTCACCGGCAACGCCCGGCAGGCCCGCGTCCACACCGCCACCTCGGCCGTCAACACCCTCCTCGTCGAATCCACCGCCGACTACCGCGACATGCTCGCCAACCTGGCGTTTTCCGTCTCCCTCTACAGCGGCCAGCTGTGCACCAGCCCGCAGAACGTGCTGATCCCGCGCGCCGGTATCGCCACCGACGAGGGCCACAAGACCTACGACCAGGTCGTCGACGACCTCGGCGCCGCCCTCGGCGACCTGCTCGCCGACGACGCGGCGGCCGCCGCCGTCCTCGGCGCGCTCCTCGGGCCCGCGGTGCTGGCACGCGTCGAACGCGCCATGTCCGGCGCGCTCGGCAAGGTCGCCGCGCCCACCCGCGCCGTGCGGCACCCGGAGCACCCAGACGCCGTGATCCGCACCCCCGTTCTCGTGCGCCTCGACGCCGCCCGCCCGGCCGACCGCGCGACGCTCCTCAGCGAATGGCTCGGGCCCGTCGTGTTCGCCGTCGCCGTCGGCTCGCCCGCCGAGGGAATCGACCTGATGGCCCACACGAACCGCACCTGCGGCGCCCTTTCCGTCGGGGTCTACACGCGCAGCAGGGACGTGGAGGAAGCCGCGGAAAAAGCCTGCCTCGATACCGGGGTCATGCTGTCGGTCAACCTCATGGGGAACTGGTACATCTCGCAGTCCGCGGTCTACTCCGATCTCCACGGAACGGCACTCAACCCTGCCGCCAATTCGGTCCACTGCGATGCCGCATTCGTCGCCGGACGTTTCCGTTTCGTCGGTGTGCGCCGTTACGGCGGTGCCGCATGACCGTTTTTGCTGTCGTGGGCGAGACCCCAATTCGGGGGCGTCGGCGCGAAATGCAGCTGGTGCGCGAGATATTGGAGCACGGGCTGAACGCGGGCAGCGCCGTTCTCACGGTCGAGGGAATTCCCGGCATCGGCAAGACCCGGCTGCTGCGCGAGGCCGCCGCCGTCGCCGACCGCCTCGGCTACCGCTTCGCCCAGCACCGCGGCCCGGGGCCCGGGCCCCGCACCGGCAGGACCCACGCGCTGCTGTCCGGGCAGCTCGCCGGGCGGCCCCGGCAGGCGGAGGCGGCGGGCCGCCCCCTGCTCGTCGTCCTCGACACGCCCGACCGGCCCGACCACACGCCGCCGCCGCGCCGCCACCGCGCGCTCGGCGGGCGCGTGGTGTGGCTGATCGCCAGGCGCCCCGGCTGCCCGCGGCCGCTGCCCGCCGACGACCAGGGGCGCCGCGGCGAACGGCTCGTTCTCGGCCCGCTCGCCCACGCGGACGCGGTGCGGCTCGCCCAGGACACCCTCGGCGCGCCGCCGGGGCCCGCGCTGCGGCGGCTGCTCGAACGGGCGGGCGGCCACCCGCAGTTGCTCGTCGATCTGCTGGCCGGGCTGAAGGAGGAGGGCGGCCTGCACCGCGTCGCGGGCGAGGCGGACCTGTCGGGCCACCGGCTCCCGACGCGGCTGACCGCCCGCGTGGGCGCGGTGCTCGACCGGTATTCGAGCGGCTGCCGCCAGCTCCTGTGCATCGCCGCGATCCTCGGCGACGAAGTGGTCTACGAGGACCTGGCCGCGATGACCGCCACCTCCGTCTCCGCGCTGCTGCCCGCCATCGAGGAGGTCCGCGCCACCGGCTTCGTGCGCACCGAGGGCACCAGGACGGTCTTCCTCAACCCGCTGCTGCGGCAGCTGATCGCCGCCTCGATGCCGCCGACCCTGCGCACGGCCCTCATCCGGGAGGCGTCCGCGCTGCGCGCGGCCGCCCGCGAGCCGGCCGCGGGACGCGGCCCCGCCGCCCCGCCCCGGCCCGGCCGGGACACCGTTCCCGTGCACGTCCCCGCCCCCGTGCCGGGGCCGCCGGCGGCGCAGCCGGACGAGACCGACCTGAACCAGCGGCAGCAACTGCTGGTCGACCTCGTCGGCGAGGGCCTGACGAACCAGCAGATCGCCCGCAGGCTCGCCGTCTCCCACCACACCGTCAACTACCACCTCAGGAAGCTGTTCAAGGTCTTCGGCGTCAGCTCCCGCATCGACCTGCTGAACGCGGCCGAGCGGCAGCGGACCCCGGCGGGCGCCCGCCGCCCCTGACCCCGAAGCCCGCATCCGACCCCGGAGGCTGCCCCATGACCCGCATCGCCCTGGCCAGGACCTGGCCCGACGCCGACACCCCCGCCCCGGCGCGCCGCTCCGGCTGGCTCGCCGACGCCCTGCGCGACGAGCCAGCCGACGGCCGCACCCCGCCGCTGCTCGACGACACCCGCTGCGACGTGTGCGTCGTGGGCGGCGGGTTCACCGGCCTGTGGACGGCGCTCGACATCGTGCGCCGCGCCCCCGGCACCGACGTCGTTCTCATCGAGGCCGACATCTGCGGCGGCGGCGCCAGCGGCGCCAACGCGGGCTTCCTCATGCCGATGTGGGCCAGATTCAGCAGCCTGGTCGCCATCAGCGACCACGCCGAGGCCCGCCGCATCGGCACGGCCTCCGCCCGCGCCGTCGACGACATCCTGGACTTCGCCGGCACCCACGGCATCGACATCGGCCACCGCCGCGGCCCCTGGCTGTGGGCCGCGTCCACGCCCGCCCAGCGCGGCGCCTGGGAACGCACCCTCACCGACCTGCACCGCGCGGGCATCCGGCCGCTGCACCAGATATCCGGCGCCGAGGCGCGCCGCGCCGTCGGCACCGCACAGCACTTCGGCGGCGTCGTCGACCCCGGCTGCGCCACCATCCAGCCCGCCCGGCTCGCCCGCGGCCTGCGCCGCGCCGCCCTCGACGCGGGCGTGCGCATCCACGAACACACCCCGCTGCTCGCGCTGCGCGCCGCGGACGGCACCACCGAGGCCCGCACCGCCTACGGCAGCATCCGCGCCGAACGGACCGTGCTCGCCATCAACGCCTGGGCCGGGCAGCTGGAGGACCTCGGCCGCCGCATGGTGACCGTGGCCAGCGACACCCTGCTCACCGAGCCCGCCCCCGAACGGCTGAAGGCCATCGGCTGGGACGACGACACGTCCGTATGCGACTCCCGCCGCCGCCTGAACTACTACCGCACCACCCCCGACGGGCGGCTGCTGTTCGGCAAGGGCGGCGCGGGCGTCGCCCCCGGGCACGCCGGGCCGAGCACCCTGTGGGGGCCGCCGCTGCGCATGGGCGAGCTGCGGCAGCAACTGGCGCGCCTCTTCCCGCGGCTGGCCCAGGTGCCCGTGGCCCACGCGTGGACGGCGCCGGTGGAGTACTCCGTCACCTCGCTGCCGTTCGCCGGCTGGCTCCGCTCCGTGCCCGGCGTCGCCTACGGCACCGGCTACTCAGGCGACGGCATCGGCCCCGCCCGGCTGATGGCGCGGGTGCTGTCCTCGCTCGCCCTCGGCGTGACCGACGAGTGGTCGCGTTCGGCGTTCGCCCGCACCCCGGGCGGCCGCATCCCCACCGAGCCGCTCCGCTACCCGGGCACCCGCCTGCTGCTCCCCGCGATGCGCGCGGTCGAACGCCGCGAGGACCGCGGGCGCAAGATCCCGGCCCCGGTGAAACGGCTGCTCACCCCCGACCCGTCCCTCTTCAGGACCCGCACCCGGGCCGGCTGACCCCCCGTGGTGACGCGCGGGCCCCCGCGGTGGCACCCTGGAGCCGGCAGCCGCCGCCGACAGCCGAGGGAGATTCCCCACCATGCAGTTCGGACGCCGGAAGCAGCAGCGCGGGCAGGAGCCGGAGCAGGCCGCGCCCCCCGAGGAGATCGCCGAACGCGAACACGCCGTCGGCCGGCTGCTCGAAGCCGGGCTCCACGAGGACGCCGCCCCGCTGATGCGTGAACTCCTCGCGGACTACGAACGCCACCTCGGGCACCGGCACCCCACCACCATCTCCCTCTACGACGCGCTCGGCCACACCCTCTACCAGCTGCGGCGGCTGCCCGAGGCGGAGGACATGCACCGGGAGGCGTACCAGCGCAGCACCGTCGTCGAGGGGCCAGACCACGCCAGGACCCTCACCTACGCGCACAACCTGGGCGCCGCGCTCGTCATCGGCGAGGAGACGGAACAGGGCATCACCCTGCTCACGCGGACGCTGGAACGCCGCGAGGCGCTCCTCGGCGCCGACCACCGCGACTCCCTGGACACCGCGGCGGTCCTGGGCGCCGTGCTGTTCTCCACCGGGGACCACGTCCGCGGCCACGAGCTGCTGGAACGCACCTGGACCCGTTACGCGGCGAGCCTCGGCCCCGACGACCTCCAGACCCTCGCCGCCGCCGGGAACCTGGCGGCGGCCCGCCACGCCGTGGGGCGTACCCGCGACGCGGCGCAGCTCCTCGCCGAGGTGGTGCAGGGCTACGCCCGGGTCCTGGGGCCCGACCACGAGCTCACCCTGCACACCAGGTCGCGCCTGGACACGATGACCAGGGCCGCCGGGCTCCGCCCGGACTGAGTCCTCAGTGATCCTCGGGGCCGCGGCGCGGCCCGCGCTGTTCTCCGCGGCGTTCGACGCGCTGGGCGAACGCGAGCCAGGAGGCCGCGCACTCCCGCGCCGCCGCCGCGACCAGTCCTGTGCAGTGGGCAGGCACGGCCTCGGCGAGGCGCTGCCAGGTGGCGGACGGCACCGAGTGCGCGTCCATGAGGCGCAGGATGCTGCGGCCCGCCTCGGAGAAGCGCAGCGAGGGGTCCCGCTTCAGCTTCCGCAGCAGCTCCTTCGCCCCGGCGCCGTCCTCCTGGTTTCCGGCCGCCGCCGCGGACACGGCGTCGTGCGGCGTCACCGGCGCGCCGCGCGGGGGCCTGGGGGCCTGGGCGGCCCGGTGGGCCGTCGGCTCCGGCGGCTCGATGCGCGCCGTCGCCTGGCGCCTGCGCAGCCCGGCGGGCACCGGGTGCTGTCCCGAGGTCAGCCGCCGCCGCACGTCGTGCGCGGTGCCGATCGATATGGCGGCCTCGCGCGCGATCTCACGCAGGCTCGCGGCCGGCCGTTCCCTGATCAGCCGGCTCGCCAGCAGGCGGCCCTGCGCCGCGTTCAGCGGCCGGGTCCTGCCGTCCCGCCCGACGCGCCCCGCGAGTTGTGCGGCGTCCCCGCTCGCGCGGCGGCGGATCGACGCGACGCTCTTCGCCGACAGGCCGGTGATGTGCCCGATCGCCCGGTCCGACCACTGCGGGTGCGAGCCGAGCAGGCGGCGCACCGCGGCGGTGCGGTCGGCCGTGGACAGCGGCAGGCCGTGCGTCACGTTGAGCCGCACCGACAGTGCGAACAGGTCGTGCTCGTGCCCGTCGACGAGCCGCGCCTCGATCGTCTCGTGCCCGCGCAGAACGGCCGCGCGCACCCGGTGCCTTCCGTCGATCACCCGCATCGTCGGGCGGTGCACGAGGATGGGCGGCAGCGGGTTGTCCGTGGCCGCGAGCGCGTTCACGTGCTCGATGTCCAGGCCCGCGAGCCGCGGTGAATCGGTCAGCCGCAGCACGGCGACGGGCACCGGGGTGACGGGGATCTCCTCGACGGGCTCCGTGGCCCGCACCACCGGATGCACCCCGGAGTACTCCGCGAGATATGCGCCCGGTTCAACGCCCACCGTTCATCTCTCCACGTTACTCGTCGAGGGTTTTCCGCATACTATGGGCGCTTTCCAGGACGCGTGAGGGCCGTTCGACCCACACCGGAGAGCAGCGCGATGCGAGGGCGTGCACGGTGAGACCACCGCAGACTTCCCTGCCGCCGGGGCCCGCCGAGCGGGAGTTCATGACGTTCGCCCGGCAGTTCGCGTTCTACGGGCGCACCGTGGTCATCGGCGCCTGTTCCGTGCTCGCCGTACTCGCCATGCCGGTGGACGAGATGGCCGTGACCGCCCTCATCTGCGGTGCCGTCCTGGCCTGGTGCGGCGTGCACCTCGCCTGCGCGGACGCGCCCGGCAGGTCGAGGACGATGCTGGCCGCGGACCTCGTCGTCATGACGGGCCTGTGCCTCAGCAGGCCGCTGACCGTTCCCGAGTCGCAGACCGCGCACGACAGTACGTGGATCGTGGTGGCCGTCAGCTTCCTCGTGGTCTCCTACCAGCTGTCGCACCCGCCGCTGACCGGCGCCCTCGTCGCCGTGCAGCTGTGCCTGGCCGACCTCGCCGGCGCCGCGCTGGCGAACCCCGGCACGTGGCAGGGGGCGCTGCCGGTGGTCTCCTGGGTGCTGGTCGAAGCGGTGCTGGCCCGCGTCCTGTTCGGGCTCGTGCTCCGCGAGAGCCGGGCGGCCGACGCCGCGCTGGCCGAAGCGGCCGCCGCCCGCCGGGACCTGGAGGTCGCCGATGCCCGCCGGGCCGCGGAACGCGAACACCTCGCCGTCCTCCACGACACCGCGTCCGCGACGCTGCTGATGGCGTCGCTGCCGGGATCGCCCGTCAGCCGCGGCGACTTGCGCGCCCAGGCCGCCCGCGACCTCGACCGGCTGCTGGCCGGGCAGGCCGCCGCGGGGGAGGCCGACGTGGCCGCGGAGCTGGCCGCCGAGATCGCCGCGCACCCGGGCCTGACGGTCACCGCCCGCCTCGCCGACGACCTCGGTACCGCGCCAGGCGCGGCCGTGGCAGGACTGCGCGACGGCATGGGCGAGGCCCTGCGGAACGTCGCGCGCCACGCGGGGGTCACCGCCGCGGCCGTCACGGCGGAACGCACCGGGCCGACGCTCCGCGTGACCGTCGCCGACGAGGGCGCCGGCTTCGACCCGGCGGCCGTCCCCGCGCACCGGCAGGGCCTGAAGCTGTCGGTCACCGGCCGGATGGCCGCGGCGGGCGGCCACGCGGCCGTCGCCTCCCGGCCAGGACGGGGCACCACGGTCCGCCTGACCTGGCCGGGCGAGGCGGTGCCCGGCGCGGCGGAACGCGACGAGCTGGTCGGCCGCCACCTGTTCCGCGGCCTGCGCCACGCCGGACTGATCATCCTGGCCGTCATCCACTTCGGCCTCGCCCTGCCCGCGCTGCTCGGCAGCCTCTCCGGCTACCGCCATCCGCTGCTCCAGCTCGCCGCGTTCGGGCTGCTGACGGCCGTCGTCGCGGTCACCGCCGCGTTCGTCGTACGGGGGCGGCCGTGGCCGCGGCGCTGGGTGCCGCTCGCGCTCGCCGCCGTGTTCGCCGCCTCGGTGGCCGCGACCAGTCAGCTGCCGGGCGGGGACTTCCTGACGACGCCGCACTGGGCGTTCCTGGAGACCGGCTGGTTCGGCGTGGTCCTGCTCGGGCACCGCGGGCTGCGCGCCGTCGGGGCGTTCATCGGCTGCCATCTGGCGGTGACGATCGCCCAGTTGCTGGCCGCGGGCGTGCCGGGCCGGGCGGACGCGGCCGGGATGGCCGTCAGCGCGCTCGCCGTCTGCGGCTTCCAGGTGGCCGTCGTGCTCGGCACCGGCCTGCTGCGCGAACGCGGCGACGCCATCGGGGCCGCCGCGCGAGACCGGGACACCATGCGCATCCGGGCGGCGGCCGCCGTGCAGATCCACGCCGACCAGCGCGAACGGTACCGGGCGCTGCACGCCACCGTCTTCCCGCTGCTCACCGCGCTCGCCGAGGAGTCGGCCGACCCGGCGGACGAGGAGGTGCGGCGCGCCTGCGCGCGCGAGGCCACGCGGCTGCGCCGGCTGTTCGCGGAGAGCGACTACGCCGCGGACCAGCTGATCCACGAGCTGCGCGCCTGCATCGACGTCGCGGAACGCAACGGCGTCACCGTGCAGCTCGCGGTGCGCGGTGAGCCGCGGGGCCTGCCGCAGGACGTGCGGCGCGCGCTGACGGACCCGGTCATCACGGCGCTGGCCGCGGCCAGGCGGACGGCGCGGGCCACCGTGGTGCGCGCCCCGGGGCAGGTGCGGGTGGGCATCGTGATCGACGTCCCGGAGGCGCCGATAGCGGCCGGCCCCGCGGGCGGGGTGCGCATCCGGCGGGTCAGCGGCGAGGGACGGCTGTTCGTCGAGGCGGCCTGCGCGGCCTGACTTACAGCTCGTCGAGGGAGATCAGGCCGTCCTGGACGGCCCTGGCCACGAGGTTGGCCTTGGTGTTCGCGGGCCGCCCGGCGTTCGCGTAGCGGATGCGCACGCGGTCCAGGTAGGTGTTCACGGTGCTCACTGACAGGCCGAGGCTCTCGGCCACCATGGCCTTCGACTCGCACTGGAACCACTCCAGCAGCACCTCTATCTCGCGCGGCGTCAGCGTCGGCCGGCCGGGGCTGCGGTCGCTGCCGAACGCGCCGGCGAGCCCCGGCGGCGTGTAGGGCCGCCCGGCCGCGGCGGCGTGGATCGCGGCGACGAGGTGCCGTTCCCCCTCCGACTTGGTCAGGTAGGTGAACGCGCCGAGGTCCAGGCAGGTCAGCGCCGCCTCCTGGCTGTCCCGCATGGTGTAGACGATCACCTTGCGGTCCTGCGCGACCAGCCGGTTGACCTCGGTGTAGGCGGGCGTCTCGCCCGTCAGGTACAGGTCGAGCACCACCACGTCGGCCTCGCGGCCGGGACCCGCGAGGGCGACCGCCACGTCCGCGCCCTCGGCGAGCACGCGTATCGGCTCCGCCGCGGCGGCGCACCAGCCGCGGATGCCGGCCCGCACCACGGGGTGGTCGTCGATCAGCACGGCGCTCACCGCCCCGGGCACGGGCGGACACGGCTCGCCGCCGGCCGGCCCACTCGGCTCTTCGTCCACAGATGACCCCATGGTGATGGTGGGCCACAAGTCTATGGGGGGTCATGGGCAGCTTTCGACACAGTGTCGATTAGTGCCGGCGGGCGGCGGGCGGCGGTCAGCGGGTGCCATGCGGGCGTCTGCCCGGTGTCAGCAGGGCCGTTTCGCCCGGGGAGATGTCCAGGCTCAGCACGTCGGGTTCCGCGCCGGGGCGGAAGACGATGATCTCCCCGGCCGCCAGCACGGCGGTGCGCCGGGCCGCCTCCTCGCCCAGCAGGCGCCCCACCGGCTCCGCGAACCGCGCGTCCAGCGCGAGCACCGCGTCCGCCGTCGACCAGAACACCGAACGCCGCGGCGCGTTGCGCGTCACGTGCAGCACCGTGCGCCACGGCCCCTCGGCCAGCCCCGCGGGCGGCGCCCGCCGCAGGTCGCACATCAGCGCCTGCGGCCCGTCGGCCACCGTCGGCGGCGCGGGCGGCGCGGCCGGCCAGCCCGCCACGTTGTCCGTGACGACCAGCCGGTCGCCCGCGGCCTCCCCGACGGACGCCCACTGGTCAGGCACCCGCGTGGCCGCGGTGACGCGGGCGCCGACGCCGAGCAGCCGCAGCGCGAACAGCCTGCTGAACAGCGACTCGCCCAGCACCGCGATGCGCGAGCCGGCGGGTCCTGGCGCCGCGAGCGACACCGGCTGCCCGGCCGCCGTCGTGCCGAGGTGCACGCCCGCCTGGCCCGGCAGCAGGCCGAAGGCGGGCACCGACGCGTCCTGCCAGGACGTGGCGGGCAGCGTGGTCAGATCGGGCGTGGCCGCCCGGCGTGCGGGGCTCATCGGGCTCCTCCGGCCGTGGTCGAGGTCGGGCCGCCCGCGCCGGCCGCGGTGCCGGAGAACCCGGCGGCCTCGACCAGTGGGCGCGAGGGATGGGCGACGGGCAGGGTCGCCAGCAGACCGGCGGCCTGGTCCTCGGCGGGCGGGCCGACCGCCCCGGCCCGCACCAGCCGGTCCCGTTCGGACGCGGCGTGCTGCGCGAGCGTGCTGACGATGCGGACCGCGGTCCTGATCCGCAGCTCACCGCCCTCCGCGGTGAGGGTGGCCGCCGCGACCACGCGGTCCGCGGTGCACCCGGCCAGGCCCGCGAGCAGCCGCGCCCAGTCGCCCTGGCCGCCGACGCGCGCCGTGACCGTGCAGTGGGTGGCCGCGCTGCCCGCCCAACTGCCCGCCAGCGCACGGCCGTCGCCCGAGGTGTCCCCGATCTGCCGCAGCAGGTCGCGCAGCGCGTCGGCGTCCAGTGGCGTGGTCGCCACGCCGAACGCGGCGAGCCGCGCCCTGATCCGCGCGGTCGCCGCGGCCACCGCGGCGCGCGCCCCGGCCGCGCCGCCGCCGCGCCGTTCCGCCGCCTCGGGCGCGTCGATCGGCTCGTGCCGCACCACGAGCCACGACCGCAGCGCGACGGGCCGCCCGCCCGTGGGCAGCTGGCGGTAGCAGATCGTCGGCTGGTAGCGGTAGTGGAAGTCCCAGGGCGGCAGGCCGAACTGTTCCACGACGAGCTGCGCGGCGGCCGGGTACGCCGGGTCCTCGGCCAGCCACTGCGCGACGGGCCCGGCCGGCACGGCGGGCAGCGCGCCGCCCGGGAACGCGAGCACCGCGGCGTAGCCGCGCCCGTCGGCGAGCACGCCGAGCGCGTAGCCGTTGCGGTCGGCCACCTCGGTCACGTCGAGCGCGGGCAGCAGGGTGTGGACGACACCGAGGTGGTCCGCGGCACCGGCGGCGGGGCCGGCGACCGGCGCGCCGGTCAGGGCCCGGCGCCGCACCCGTTCCAGGAGCCGCTGGTCGGCCCAGCCGCCGCGGCTGCGCAGCAGCGCGCCCGTGGCGAGCAGGACGCCGAGGGCGCCGAGTGCCCAGGCCCATGGGCCGCTGTCGTGGAACGCGATCCCGGCGGCGAGGCAGCCGAGCGCGCTCTGCACGGCGACGAGCCGGCCGCGGCCGAAGCGCGCGCCGGGGACGTTCGGCCCTGTGCTCATGCGCCGCCTCCGTTCTCTTCGGCGTTCTCTTCTGGGGATTCGTCAGTGGTCTCCGCGGCTTCGTCCTCGCCGTCGGGCCGGCCGCCGCGCTGCTCCCTGGCGGCGGCCTGCGGGTCGAGCACGGGGCCCGCGGGCAGCAGGCCGACGAAGCTCCGCGGCACGGACAGCGCCTCGTCCGGCGCGTACCGCAGCCGTTCCACCGCCTCGGGGGAGGCGAACGGGTAGCCGGTGCCGCTGTCGGTGACCAGGACGTACGTGCCGCCCGTGCCGCCGGAGGCGCTCGCGCGGACCAGCGCGCCGGAACCCGCGGGCATCCAGATCTCGTCGAGCAGCCCGAGCCGCGCCCCGTCGGCCGGGGTCACCGGCGTCAGCCCGGCCGGCTCCGGCAGCGCGGCGGGCAGGTGCACCTCCGCCTGCCAGGGCGCGTCGCCCGGCCGGCCGCCTGGCGGGCTGCTGACGCACACCGGCTGGTTGCGGCCCGGCTCCGCCGCGTCCGGCAGCGCGTCCGGCCACGCCGGGTCGCCCGGCGCGGAGTCGTCCGAGCGCGGCGCGCGGGCCGCGTCCGAGGCGCTGATCTCGTGGCCCTCGGCCTCGGCACTCAGCAGCGTGTGCACCAGTTCGGGAACGGACACCAGGCCGTCCGGGCGCACCAGGTAGTACTGCCGCCCCGCGCCGCCCCCGGCGGTGTGCGCGAGATCGCCCACGGCGGCCTCGAACGGCAGCTCCACGTCCGGCGCGGCGCCGCTGCCCGCGCCCGGTTCCGGGATGGTGATGGCCGGGCCCTCGGGCACGGTGGCGATGAACTCTTCCGGCAACTGCACGGCGGCGACGCTCTGGAGCCCGAGCAGGTCGCGGATGCCGGGCTCGATGGCGTGCCTGCGGCCCTCGGTGAGCAGCCAGAGACCGCCGTCCCCGGCCTGGATCAGCACGGTGGCGCCGCCCGCGCCGCCCGCGCCGCCGTCCCCGCCGTCCGGCGCGACGCCGGGGACCGACAGGTACAGGGCGGTCCGCGTCGGGTCGCCGCCCGTCTCCGACGGCGTGGCGCACAGCGTCCAGTCCTCGTCGACCAGCGCGTCGGCGTCCGGCAGCGCGTCGGGCGCGCCGGGGATGCCGACGGGCAGCCCGCGGGGCGCGTCGTCGAGCGTGGCCTGCCGCACCTCGGTCAGCTCGCCGCCGCCGACCAGCAGCGCGGAGGCGAGGTTGAGCGCCGGGTGCACCACGCCGTCGTTCACGACGTAGCGCCCGCCGCTGTCGCCGACGACGACGGCGCCGGTGTCCGGCAGCGCGGGCCCGCGCCCGCCGCCGAGCCAGCCGGCGATGCCGAAGCCGGCCATGATGAGGATGCCGATGGCGATGCCGCCGCCCAGCGACCGGTTCAGCCGGCGGCGCGGGTCGAACCTGGCCTCGTCGGCGCCCCGCAGGAGGCTGGTGGTGCGCCGG
This sequence comes from Streptomyces johnsoniae, assembly GCF_031845565.1. Lineage (NCBI taxonomy): Bacteria > Bacillati > Actinomycetota > Actinomycetes > Kitasatosporales > Streptomycetaceae > Streptomyces > Streptomyces johnsoniae. Next base: position 161,517 of record NZ_JAVREV010000012.1, read on the forward strand.
CGGTTCTCGTAGGCGTACGCCTCTGCCTGTTCGCGTGTCGTTGCCATCTATCGGGTCCGGTTCCTGGTCGGGTGCGCGGCGCCGCGCGCGGGTCGTTCCGTGCCGTCGAGCCAGGCGTGGCCGCCGGGCGCGGCCGGTGGCGCGGCGGCCCGGCGTTCGCCCTCGGCCGGGCCGGGCCCCGGGCCCGCCCGCCAGCCGCGCCTGGCGGCGCGGCGCACGGCGGGCGCGCCGAGCAGGCCGAGGACGACGGCGAGCAGCAGCACGCCGCTCCACGCCAGCGCCGTCGCCGCGGTCGAGGACAGCAGCGGCTCCTCGCGGGGAACGGCCTGGACGGGGATGTGCCCGGGCCGGGCGGCGGCGTCGTCGTTGTCGCCGGTACCGTCCGCGCCGTCGCCGCCGCCGAGGTGGGTGAGGGCGCTGAACGGGTCGACGATGCCGGCGCCGGTGCGGTCGTTCCGGCCGCCCGCGACGGGGGTGGCGGAGTCGGTCAGCCGCTGGGCGACCTCGGCCGCGGTCAGGTCGGGGAAGCGGGAACGGACCAGGGCCGCGGCGCCCGAGACCTGGGCGGCGGCCATGCTGGTGCCCGCCTCGGCGCGGTAGCCGGAGCCGCCGGGCGCGACGACGGCCATCTCCTCGCCGTAGCCGGCGAGATCGACCCACGGGCCCGCGTTGGAGGAGTCCAGCGGCTGGCCGTCGTCGCCGACGGCGCCCACGGCGAGCACGCCGTCGTAGGCGGCGGGGTACATCAGGCCGCCGGAGACGCCCTGGTTGCCCTCGTTGCCCGCGGCGGCGACCACGACGACGTCGGCGGCGACGGCGCGGGCGACGGCGTCCCGGACAGGATCGTCGTCGACGGGCCTGGCCAGGGACAGGTTGATCACCCCGGCGCCCGCCTCGACGGCGTCGTCGATGGCGGCGGCGAGGGTGCGGGGGGTGGCCCGGTCGACGCCGTCGTCCATGCGGACGGGGTAGACGGCCGCACCGGGCGCGACGCCGCTCATGCGGTCGGAACGGTGTGCGGCCACCAGGCCGGCGATGGCGGTTCCGTGCCCTTCGCAGTCCTGAACGGGCTCGACCGCCGTGCGTTCGAACTCCTCCTCGGTCATCACGCCGCTGAACTCGCTGCCGTTGTGCACCTGGCCCGCCAGGTCCGGGTGGGTGGCGTCCACGCCCGAGTCGACGACGGCTACGGTCACGCCCTCGCCCAGGGCCAGGTCCCACGCCTGCCACAGCCCGAGGCGGTCGACCAGCGGGTAGGGCCCGGTGCCGTCCGGCAGGTCCTCGCCGGTCGCCTGGGTGCGGCACGGTTCGGCGGCGGCCTGGGGCGCGAGGCCCGGTACGGCGAGCGGCGCGGCGCACAGCGCCAGCGCCAGCGCGAGAGCGCAGGGCAGCGCCGTTCGCGCCGTTCGCGCCGTTCGCGCCGTTCGCGCCGTTCGTTCCGTTCGCTTCGTTCGTTTCGTTCGTTTCGTCCTCATCGGCGACGCCCGCCTCATACCCGCAGGTTCAGGAGGGCCGAGTAGACCTCCCAGACGGCCAGGGCGAGCGGCACCACGGACAGCAGGACCGTCGTCTCCAGCATGTCGAGCGAACGGGACAGCCGCGGGTTCACGTGCTGGCGGCCCGCGAAGAGCGCCACGCAGCCCGCGATCAGCGCGGTCAGCAGCGCCACGGGCAGCGCGATGCCCAGCGGCGCCAGGGTCTGCCCGAGCCGGTCGGCCAGCGCGAACGCGGCGGCGCCCGCCGTCGTCAGCAGCGCGGTGGCCAGCGGAACGACCCGCTGGCCCGCCTCCTTGAACAGGCGGGCCCGCATCAGCATCAGCACCACCAGCACGGCGCCGAGCACGCCGGGCCACAGGCCGCCCGCGGCGAACAGCACCAGCGTGCCGCCGCCCGCGACGACGTGGCTGCCGGCGAGCAGCCCCGTCAGGAGGCGGCGGGCGCGGGCGATCCTGGCGCGCAGCGCCTCGTGGGCGAGCTGGCTCGGCAGCGACTCCACGTCCTCGGCGGTCGCGGCGACGTGCGGCGCGGGCATGCGCGCGACGCGCAGCGCGAGCGTCGGCCACAGCGTGGTCAGGGCCAGGGCCAGCGGGGCCGTGACCGACGCGGCCTCGGCGGCCGTCACGTCCCATACGGCGGCGAGCAGCGCGCCGGTCGCGGCCAGCGGTCCGGTGACGACGAGGGCCGCGAACGTGCCGTCGCCGCCGCCGATCAGCACCGGGCCGAGCGCGCCGACGACAGCGAGCACCGCGCAGGCCAGCAGCAGGTGTCCCGCGGTGAAGCCGTCGACGGTGCCCGCCTCCGTGCCCAGCAGCCGGGCGGCGCCCAGCACGGCGGGCGGCGCGGCCAGCACGGCGGCGAACGTGCCCGCGCGGACATCGCCGAACGCGCGGGACATCAGCACGCCGACGGTCAGCGCGAGCAGGGCGGTGGCCAGGCCGAGCCAGCCGGGCAGCCGGCCGGGCGCGACGGCCAGCGCGCCGCAGCCCGCGAGCAGCGCGACCGCGGCAAGTGCCGCCGCGGTGCGGCGTGTTGCGGCGGCCGGCCAGCCGAAGCGCACGCCGTGCTCGCCGATGACCTCGGCGACGTCGTCGTACAGCGGCGGCGTGGTGTCGTCCCGACCGTGCCCGAGGAAGAGGAGGTCGCCCTCGCGGACGCCCTGCGCGGCGAGCGGGGCCGCCGCGTCCAGGCGCGTTCCGTCGGCCCGGCGCAGTATCCAGCCGCCGTGCCGCACGCCGCCGTCCTGGCCCGGCTCCTGACCGGCGTGCCGCAGCAGTCCCGGCATCAGGCGGGCCAGCGGCACCCCGGCGGGCACGGCGAGGTCGGCCCGCCCGGCCGGGCCCGCCAGGCCGATGCGGACGAATGCGGATTCCGTGCCGGGCTGCGGCTGGTGGGTGCGGCTGCCGTTCGTGGTGAGATCGGCGGTCATGGCGTCGTCCTGGTCATGGCGTGGTTCCTCGGTCCTGGGTGAGGGGCGATTCGGCGCGGGCGACCTGCACGGGAACGTTGCCGAGCCGGCGGTGCAGCATCAGGCCGCGGCCCCTGCGCCGCTTCACGGACTTCAGACCCCAGATGGGCATTTCGTCCTTGGGAATGCTCAGCAGGACCGCGGGAGTGTTCAGCTCCTTCAGGCGGCCGACGACGGGCTCGGCCACGCCGCGGGAGGCGCCGGCGGCCTGGCGCGCGAGGTAGATGTGCAGGCCCATGCCGCGGGCCTGGGGCAGGAAGTCGAGCAGGTACTTCAGGGCGTTGCCGCGGGAGGTGGCGACCAGGTCGTAGTCGTCCACGACGAGGTAGATCTCGGGACCGCTCCACCAGGAGCGGTCGCGCAGCTGCTCGGGCGTGACGTCGGTGCCGGGCAGCCGCTTCTTCAGCCCTTCCGCGAGCCCGCCGACGACCTCCATGGACCGTTCGTGCGTCGTGGAGTAGCCCAGCAGGTGCGGCCCTTCGAACTCCCTGAGCATCGTCATGCGGTGGTCGAGGATGATCAGCTGGGCCTGCTCGGGCGTGAACGCGGTGGTCACCTGCCGGGCGACGGACCGCAGCAGCGACGTCTTGCCCGACTCGCTGTCGCCCAGCACGATAAGACCGGCCTCCTCGCCCGGCCGGAAGGTCACCGGCTCAAGACGGTTGCCCTCGGTGGCGACCGTGATGCCGGGCCGCTCGTCCGGCAGCGCGGCGGGCACGGGGAACGTGGTGGGCAGCAGCCGCACCCCCGGCGCGCGGGGGCCCTGCCAGGCGGAGTCGACGCGGCGCACGAGGTCGGCGATGCCGTCCGCGAGCCCTTCGGCCGAGGGAACGCCGTCCACGCGCGGCACCGCGGTGAGGAAGTGCAGCTTCTCGTTCGGGTCGGTGATGCCGCGTCCGGGGCGGCCGCCGGGGATGGTGCGCTGCGCCTTGCGGTCCACCTCGGAGTCGAGGGCGTCGCCGAGCTTCAGTTCGACCTTGGTGCCGATGAGGTCGCGCAGGCCCATGCGCATGTCCAGCCAGCGGTTGCCGGTGACGACCAGGTGGATGCCGTACGTCAGCATGCGGCCCGCGACGGCCATCAGGGTCTGTTCCAGCTCGGGGTAGGTCTGCCGCAGCACCGCCCAGCCGTCGACGACGAGGAAGACGTCGCCGTGCGGCTCCGCGGAACCCGCCGTCTCGCCGGTGCGGCTCGCGGCGCGTTTGGCGCGGTAGTCCGCCATCGAGGTCACGCCCAGCTCGCGGAACCGGCTCTCGCGGCTCTCCAGCACAGAAAGGACCTCCGCGACGGTGCGGTTGACGCTCTCCGCGTCCAGCCGCCCGGCGACGCCGCCGACGTGCGGCAGCCCGGCCATGCCGAACAGCGTGCCGCTGAAGTCCAGGCAGTAGAACTGCACTTCGAGCGCGGTGTGGCGCAGCGCGAGGGAGGCGATGAGGCTGCGCAGGGCCGTCGACTTGCCGGAGTGCGGCCCGCCGACGATCGCCACGTGCCCGCCGGCGCCCGCGAGGTCCAGCGTCATGGGGTCGCGCCGCTGGTGGAAGGGGCGGTCGACGATGCCGATGACGCCGGTGAGCGGCGGCCGTTCCGGCGCGCAGCCGTAGCCGCGGCCGGTCCGGACGGACAGGTCGCCGAGCAGCGCGTCCAGCGGCTCCGGCTCGTCCAGCGGCGCCAGCCACACCTGATGCGCCTGCGGGCCCTGCCCGGTCATCTGCTCGACCATCACGCCGAGCACGGTGCTGCCCAGCGACTCGTTGTCCTCGAACTCGTCCGGCTCCGGCTGCGGTTCAGGATCGGGAACGGTCTGCTCCGCGGGCACCGGCAGGTAGCCCGCGGGGAACGGGCGGACATCGAGGCCGCCGCCGAGCGCCGCGCCGCCGCCGTCCCCGCCGTCCGTGCGGTACGGGCCGGAGACGTACGCGGCGCGGAAGCGCTTCAGGGTGGCGGTGTCGGTCTTGAGGTAGCCGTGTCCTGGGGCGGTCGGCAGGTGGTGGGCGTCGGTGACGCCGATGGCGGTGCGGGACTCCGACTCGGAGAACGTGCGCAGGCCGACGCGGTACGACAGGTGGGCCTCAAGACCGCGAAGACGCCCCTCGTCCAGACGCTGGGACGCCAGCAGCAGGTGCAGGCCCAGCGAGCGGCCCAGGCGGCCGATCTGCACGAACAGATCGGCGAAGTCCGGCTTTTGCGCGAGCAGTTCGGAAAACTCGTCGACGACGATGAACAGGCTGGGCAGCGGCGGCAGCGCCGCCCCGCGCTGCCGCGCCCGCTCGTAGTCGCGCACCGACACCAGGTTGCCCGCGTCCCGCAGCACCTCCTGGCGGCGGTTCATCTCGCCGGACAGCGCCTCGCGCATGCGGTCGACGAGGGTGAGGTCGTCCTCCAGGTTGGTGATGACGGCGGCCACGTGCGGGAGTTCGGCCATGCCCGCGAACGTGGCGCCGCCCTTGAAGTCCACCAGCACGAAGTTCAGCTGGTCGGGGCCGTGTGTGGCCGCCATGCCGAGCACCAGCGTCCGCAGCAGCTCCGATTTGCCGGAGCCGGTCGCGCCCACCAGCAGGCCGTGCGGGCCCATCCCGTTGAGCGCGGACTCCTTGATGTCCAGTTCGAGCAGGCCGCCGTCGGCGGATACGCCGATCGGCACCGCGAGCCGGTCGCGGATGGGCCGCGGGCGCCACAGCGCGTCCAGGTCAAGGCGCCCCGGGTCCGGCACGTTCAGCAGCGCGGGCAGTGTGTTGACGGCGGTCGTCAGGTCCTCCGCGTCGGCCGTCGTGGCCGCCGTGTCCACCCGGTAGTACGCGAGCTGCGTCGCCAGCGCCTCGGCCTCCGCCGCGGACAGGCCGTCCGCGGTGCCGAGTTCGTCCCTGGTCTCGCCCGCGACCACGGACAGCGTCCCGCCCGCGATGTCCAGGCGGACCCCGTGCGCGTCGGTGAGCGGCGCGGCGCGGCCGTCCAGGTCGAGCACGGTGACGCCCTGCATGCCGTTCGGGTCGAGCAGCGCCTCGCCGCCCGTCACGAGGCCGCCGTCCAGCACCACGAGCAGATGCGGGATGTCCGGGTCCGGCTCGGCGTTCCGGTTGAAGCGGGTGCGTCGCGTCAGCTCGGAGCCGAGCCAGTCCTCCAGCACGCCGAGCATCCCGTGCAGCATCCGCACCGGACCCACGTGGTCGAGATCGTCGGGGTGGTGGGCGTGCGGCAGCCACTTCGCCCAGCCCCACTCCGGCCCCTCGACATCGCGGGTGCAGACCACGATCCGCAGATCGCGCGGCGAGTGGAACGCGGCGGCGTGCGCCACCACGGCGCGCGCCAGGGCGCGCGCCGCGCCGGGCTCCTCCGCGGTCAGGGCCAGCGAGGCGAAGCGGCGCAGCGCGACCTGGACGGGCAGCCCCGGCACCACCGAGTGGGCGTCGATGAACCGCTTCAGCGCGACCGCCGACAGCGGATCGAGGTCCTCCACCGGCGGTGACTCGCCCGGCACCAGCGGCGTCGCCAGGTACCGCGGCCCCGCCCCGACCCGGACGGTGCCGAAGTCGTCGTCGGTGCCGCGCCGTTCCCACAGCCTGCGGCTGCCGGCGAGGGCCCAAAGGCCCCCGGGCTCCGGCGCGTTCCACTCCAGCGCCTCACGCTGCGCGGCGGCGGTGCGCCGCACCTGGGCGCGGGTGCGCTCCAGGTAACGCAGGTACTCCCTGCGGTCGTTGCGCGCCTGGCTCTTGGCGGAGCCGCGCTGCCGCAGCACCGAGCCGACCACCATGGCCAGACACGACACCAGGAACATGGTGCCGACGATGTACCCGATGGCGCCGCGCCCCATCGTGAGCATGTACAGCACCGAGCCGAGCCCGCTGAGCGCGGGCAGCGCCGTCATCCAGACGTTGCTGTCCTCCGGCTGCGGCAGCGGCGGCGGCGCCTTGAGCACGAGGTCGCTCTCGGGCACGGCGGGCCTGGCGGCCCGCGCCGGCCGGCGGAACACGGTGGTGGGGCTGGTCACGGTCGTGTTCCTGCCTTTCTGACGTGCCTGGTTCTTCTGGGCGCCGGGCCGGCCGCCCGGGTCACGGGGCGGCTATGTCCCGGCGGAGGCTGCGGTAGTCCTCCACGTGGTCGTGGTAGCCGCCGTCCCGTTCGAGATCCCCGAGATTCGGGAGGAAGTCCACGTCCCCGCGCCCGTCGCGCAGTGCGTCGACCTGCTCCTGGCTGATCGGCGGGTTGTCGGCGTTCGCGGCGCCCTGCGCGATCCAGTACCTGGCCTCGCCCTCCTCGGCGACGGCGTCCTCGTAACTCGCCGTGCGCCGCAGTTCGTCCGCGGTCGGCGGCTCGCCGACGGTGGCCGACTCCAGACCGGAGATGATGGGACCGGTGATGCCGGTCACGGCGCCCGCGGGCGGAATCATGCCGATCGTGTCGTTGATGGCACTGGCCATCTGGAAGCCGTTTCGCCAGTTCTGCTCGACCCGCTGCGAGGCGTCCTCCGGGTTGGTGCCCGCGACGGTGTACTCGGCGTAGTCGAGACCGCCGTGCAGCCTGGCCAGGTTTTCCAGCGAGCCCTCGACGGTGCCGCCGCCCTCGTTGAACGCCTGGGTCATCCGCTGCTGGGCATGGGCGTTGACGCCGCCGTAGAACTCGTCCTTCTGCTCCTGCTCCCGGGTGGCCACGAAGTCGAAGAAGCCGTTGCGCGCGTCGCCGTCCAGTGCGAAGCCCGGCACCTCCTGGCCGAGAACGTTCCGCACCATCCCGTCGTCGTCGGTGCCCTCGCGGGCCAGGAAGTCGAGGTAGGCGAGACCGGTGTCGAGCACCGCGTCCTCGACGTGCTGCGTGGTGGGGCCGTCGCCGCGGGCCACGGCGGTGTCCCCGCTGACCACCTCCAGCACGTTCTTCGCCGCGTCGAGCTGGTACCGGCTCGCCTCCTCGCCGTCCGCCGGGATGGTCGCGGCCCGCATGAAGTCGGCGGCGGCCTCCCCGTTGTCCTGGCTCCAGTTCAGCCGCGCGAGCGTGTCGACCCGCTCCACCGAGTCGAGGGTCAGCGCGGCTGCGTCCGGGTTGGTGGCGACCATGGTGAGCACCTGGCCCGTGCCGGTGAGGTCGTCGTAGAGGTCGGCATCCCGGACGTAGTTGGGACTGCCGGAGATGGAGTCGGCGCGCGCGTCGCGCTGCCACAGCTCGTAGTCCGTCTGGATGCCCAGGGCCGCCGCGCCCATGTCCGCGCCGAACCGGTCGCCCGGCGGCACGCTCGCGTGCGACATGAGTTCGCCCAGGCCGTTGTACTGCCCGATGCGCTCGTTGACCTGGTCCTCGTCGAGATCCTGGTTGAGGAAGTTCTCGTTGATCAGCGGCTTGACCGAGTCGGGAACGAGGTGGTCCTCCTCGGCCGGGTCGATGCCGCCGCGCTCGGGGTCCATCAGCGTGTTGATGCCGTCGGCCACGCTGCCCCGCGCGCCGTCGTACCGTTCGCCCTCCAGGTTGCCGAGTGCCGCGAGGTCGTCGGCTTCGAGGGTGTCGTAGAAGCTGCGCAGGTAGCTGCGCTCCTGGGAGGTCAGATCGTCGCTGCCGGCCAGCCGCTCGACGCCCGCGGTGTAGCGCTCCAGCTCCTCCGGGTCCGGGTCGTCCTCTTCGAGCAGCCGCTCCAGCTGTTCGGCCTCGTGCTCGGCCCGGCCGTCGGTGTGCCAGAACGGGACCGGGGAGTCGGAGACGTCGTAGCCGTACTCGGCGAGCTGGCCCTCCTTGCTGTGCAGCATCGCGTAGTAGTCGTCGATCCGTTCGAACATCAGGTCGTGGGAGAAGGAGACGCCGTCCGCGGCCTGAGTCAGGCGGTAGTCGCGGATGTGCGCCTCGACCAGATCCTTGCGGAAGGTCGGCTTGGTGTAGGTGAACGTCTCCTCGTAGACGGTGTAGGAGAACAGGTCGTGCTCCCCGCCGTCCTGCTCCGACAGCCAGGTCTCGAACATGTCGTAGTCGCTGGTGGCGCCCGACTGGTGCCGGTCCACCAGCCAGTCAAGGCCCATCGGGCCGTTGATGGCGTCGTCGTTCGACTCCAGGACCGACTCCGCCTCGCCGGCCACCGTGTTCAGCACCGACGAGATGTTCTCCAGGTTCTCCGCGCCCAGGTCCTCGTACGTCTGCGTCAGGTGCTCGGAGGCGTCCGCGTAGATCGCGTTGCTGCCGCGGGTGCCGGCCCGCTCCTCCAGGCTGGAGGCGTAGGCCGCGACGCCGCCCGCGTCATCGGCCTCCTCCGCACCGTTCCGGAATATTCCCGCGAGCGAATCGATCATTTCCAGATCGGTGTCGGAGGCGAATTCGCTTTCCAGCTCCCACGGGTCAACGCCCGCCTCGTCGATGACGTCTTGTTTGGTGATGGATATGGACACGGCTGAGCTCCGGGGAAGAGGAATCCCGGCGCACGGGAATTCCGGGGAAAATGCCGGGAAACTGGAATTAGATGCGGTCGGCGATATCGCGGCCGACATCGGTCAACTGGGCGCCGCCGAGGACGTATCCGGCCTCGGCGTCGGTGTCGTCGCCGATGTTGCCCGCGGTCACCGCGCCCGTCGCGATCTCGCCGCGCGTGTCCTGCACGCGCTGCGCCGCGCGGGACCGGTCGCCCGCCGCCGTGTTCAGCGAGGAGCTGAAACCGGCGGCGCCAGACCCGCCGAAGTGGGTGGAGGCGGGCGACGCGTTGCCGACGCGGCGGGCCAGGCCGCCCGCGACCTCGGCGGACTCGTCGTGGTGCCCCGCGCTGGTGCGGAACTCTTCGGGAAGGTACTCGGTCGCGTCGTCTGCCATCTGGTCCTCCTTCGGTCCCCCCTGGTCACTGCCCCGGTGCCGCGGCACGGCACCGGACGGCCGGTCACTCCCCGAGCACACCGGGCCCGGCCTTCCGGCCGGACGCCCACACACTCGGGTCCTCGGTCAGCTCGGTGGGCCGGTGGTGGCGGGTCCGCTCCTCCGCACGGTCCCGCGTCCGCGCGGCCGCCGCCGCGGGCGGCGGGCCGCCGGCCAGCCGCGCCGCCGCGTCCCTGGGCCGCGCCCGCACCGCGCCGGGCGACTCGGCCGTCGCCCTGCGCCCGGCCGCGCCGCCCCGGGCGGTGCCGCCGGTGCCGCCGGCGCGCGAGGCCGCCGCGCCGGGCGGCGGCGTGAACGGCCGCCCGCCCTGGGCCGCTTCGTGCATGGCGAACCGGCCGGCGACCGTGGCCCGCGTGTGGAGGTTGCGCGTCGCCTGCTGCACCATCTGGCCGCGCGCGGGGCCGGTGTGGCCGACGCTCGGCGGCATCATCCCGCCGTACAGGTTGGCCAGGCCCGCCGCCGTGCCGCCGGCACCGATCACGCCGGCCCCGGCCATTCCGAAGCCGGCCGCGATCGTGCCGGGGCCGGTGCCGAGGCCGGAGTAGCGCGTCGCGTACTCGGTGACCTCGCCGAACGGCTGCCCGGTGACCGGGTCGATCCAGCGGCCCGTCACGGTGTCGAACTCCCGGCCGGTGGCCGGGTCCACGAGGAAACCGGTGCCCGGGCTCTGCACCCAGCCGGCGAAGTCGCCCTGGTCGGGGCCGAGTACACGCGAGTAGGGGTAATCGCCGACGCCGACGTGCGCGCCGTTGGCCGTCTGGACCAGCGCGCCGGAGCCGCCGTACCCCGCGGCGCCCGCGGAACCGGCCGCGCCCGCGCCCGCGACGCCCCCGCCGCCGGACCCCGCGCCACCCGCGCCGCCCGCGCCCCCACCGGCTCCGCCGCCGCCCGCGCCGCCCCCCGGCGCCGCGGGCACGTCGCCGCCCGTCACCTGCGCGATCGTGTCGCCGAGGCGCGCCCGCACGTCCTCGGCGGCGCGGATCAGCTTCTGCTTCTCCTCGTGCTGGCGCTCCGCCGCCTGGACGGCCGCCATCCCGACATCGGGACCCGCGGGCGTCTCGGACGCCTCGTCGTACCTGGCCTCAAGACCGAGTGCCTCCTCCGTCGCCCTGGCGGAGGTCTCGCCCGCGACGCTCAGCTGCTCGGCGATCCGCCGGGCCACCGCGCCGGCGCCCCCGGCCCAGGAGGCGGTGCCCTCGACGCGCTCCGCCAGCTCGATCAGCCCGACGCCGGTCTCGGCCTGCGCCGCGGAGGCGGTGCCGGACAGCCGGTCCTCCTCCGAGGTGCCCGCGCCGGCCAGCGCGATCCACGCGCCGGCCGCGGCGAGGATGCGGACGTGCGCGGCGCTGTAGATATCCGCGACGATGCCCTTGAACTCCCCGTCGGTCGTCATGTCACTGCACCTCCAGGTACGCGCCGCCGCCGCCCCCGGAGGAGTGGAGGAAGTTGTTCATGTACTCGACGGCCTCGGTGGCGTTGTTGAGGCGGACCCGGGCCTCGTCGTCCGTCTCGTCGGCGATCTGCGCGGTCTCGCCCGCGCTGGTGCTGATGTCCTGGATCGAGATGCCGGCCCGCTCCAGCTGGTCCAGCATGGCGGCGGCCGCGGATTCCAGCGCCGCCTCCGCGGCGGCGCCGTTCGGAGCGGTGCCGAACAGCCCCTGGGCGGAGGCGATGTCGATGAACTTCGCCCGCATACCGGCAAGTTGGTCACTCCCGCCGGCGCCCGCCTCCACATCGCGCGCGGCGCCGGGGTTCAGCTCCAGATCCCCGTCACCCATCTCGCGTCCTCCCCTTGTGCGTCACCGTCTCGTCGCTGTCTCGTCGCCGTCTCGCCGCTGTCCCGTGCGGCCTGCGGTCAGCGTCCGCCGCCGCCCGAGGCGGCGTTGATCATCGCGCGACCGCCCTCGTTGCCGATCATCTGCACGTCGCGCATCGCGCGGTTCTGCGAGTTCACGCTGTCGTCGAAGCCGCCGGCCTCGCGCCGGAACTGCGCGTCGCGCTCGTTCAGCACCTCGCCGATCGCGGCGTCCACCAGGCCCTGCTCGACCAGGTTCATCAGCTGCGTGTGTACGCGGTCCCAGATCTCGGTGTACTGCTCCTGCTGGCCAACGGTCTGTGACTGGATGCCGTCCAGCGCCTCGTTGCCGAAACGGATCGTGTCCCCGCTCATGGTCCTGCCCCTTCGGTCTCGCGGTACGTGGCGTCGTGACGGTCAGATGCGGGCGGCGATGCCCGCGTCCGGCGTCGGGCCCTGCATCTGGACGTTGTTCAGCACGTTCTGTGCGTCCAGGTCCGTCTCGCGGCCCGTGTTGGCCGTCAGGCCCAGGTCCATCGACAGTCCGTCCAGCGCTTCGGCCAGCGCCTGCCCGGCGCGGCCGAGGTCCTCGTAGTTCTCCACCGCCCGGCCGGTGCCGGAGCCGTTGTAGGCCGTGCTGACGTTCGCGCCGTGCCCGCCGATGCCGAGCGCGACGCCCTCCATGTCGGTGTAGGCCTGGTTGATGATGCCTTGAACCCGGTCGACTTCCTCGGGTGAGAGCTTGACCTCATCGCTACTCATCGCTGCTCCTCATTTCCGCTCCGTCATGTTTGCCGGCGGCCCGCCCACGGGCGCCTTCCGGGTGTTTTCCATAGTGGCCGGACCCATCCGGCAAGGCCACAGACGGGTGTCCACAACCCTGTTCCAGAATCGTCACAACGGGTCCGCGTCTCGGCGGGGCGCCGCTGACCTGCGGGGACGTCGGTGAGCTCGGCCTCTTCCGCCTGATTGCGCACGCTTCGGCCCCCCCGTGTTCAACGTGACGTGAACGGCCTTGTGTTGGGCCGGGCCCCGCTCCGCGCGCAGCTCAGGGCGTTTGCGCACGGGACCACGCCGCCCGGTGGGCGGGCGCGCGGGCGGCGCGGGGCGGGCGCTCAACTGCGGCGGGTCAGCGGTTGAACAGCGGCGGCCTAACCGGCTTCCGGCGCGTACCAGTAGACGTGGTCGGCGCCGCGCGGCCCGAACGACAGGGAGGCGGGGACGTCGCCCTCCTGGAGCATGTGGATGGAGCACTGGGTGACCGTCGCGCCCGGCGCCGCCATCTCGTCGGGGACCCGTGCCGGGCACTGCTCGACCTCGCGGCCGTACACGTCGAGCAGGAGCACCTTGGTCGCCTCCTGACCGCTCACGGTGCGCAGTTCCACGTTCTCCTGCATGTCCGGGTAGAGGTCGAGCTCCGGGCTGTCGTTCCGATACTCGAAGGTGACGTAGTAGGGCACCTTGCCCTCGGTGTCGACATCCCAGTCGCTCAGGTCGGCCGCGCTGCCCGCGGTGACGCCGACGGGGGTGACGTTCAGCGGGATGTCCTGCTCGTCGGAGTTCTGCCAGGTGGTGTCGACGGATTCGCCCGCGGGCAGCACGGCGCCGCTCTCGCCGCCCTCGCCGCCCTCGGGCTCGGACGCCTCGACGGGCCACAGCAGCGGCCCGGTCCCGTCGTCCACGTAGGACACGGTGGCGGGCGCCAGGCCCGGGGGCACCATGTGGATCTGGCAGACCTCGACGGTCTCGCCCGCGGCGAGCCGCTCGGGAGCCTCCGCGTCGCACGCCGCGGGCAGCGGGGATTCGGCGCCGTCGTAGGAGAAGCCGCTCATCACGGTCATCCGCTCGCCCGGCCAGCCGTCGGCGCCGACGACGTTGAAGCCGTCGAGGTCGCCCTCCGGCAGCGCCGCGCCGGTGGGCGTGTAGCTGACGGTCAGGTAGTAGGGGACCAGCCCCTCCATGTCGTCGGGGAGTTGAATCCGCTCCAGGTCGGCGGCGTCGCCGCGGGCGAGGCCCACCGGCGTGATCTCCACGTCGTGGGCCGCGTCGGAGTCGTCCGTCCACGTGCTGCTCTGCGTGGTGGTGTCCAGGGTCAGGGCCGTGGGCTCGGCCGCCGCGCCGCCGTCCCCTGTGGTCTCCGCGGACTCCTCGCCGCTTCCCTCCCCGCTTCCGCTGTCGTCCGAACAACCGGATATCAGCAGAAGCGCTCCGGCGCCCACGACTCCGACAATTCCTCTGGGTACCCGCATCACAACTCCGGTGGCAGCAATTCTTCCGCGCTGTGCATTGCGCATCAGCAAGCCGGCGAGGCGCGCACCGCGGGTGCGGCACTTCCGCCGTGATCAGCAGCTTAATCACTGCCTGCCAGTGCAAAGCAACGGGCTCTGGGGCGCGGGAGAACGGCGCGTGGCACCGCGGTATCGGCCACTTCGGTTGCCGCAAGTCGCTTGCGCCGCTTGCGGATGCGCGCCCGCGGTCGTCGGGGTGGCGCGTAAGGCGCAGTTCACGGCGGGCGGCCGGTTTGCGTGCTGCGTGCACGGAACGCGGGCGCCGCGCCGTCCGGCGGCCGCGGCCGTGCGCGACCGGTGGACACCTTCGCAATGCACTGCAACTCTCTGACGATAATGCGCAAAATCGCATCCATTTTCGTGCAGAAATCGGATGGGAGACAGATGAGACAGCTGAGACAGCTGAGACGTCGACGTTTCAGGGCACGCACTCCGGTCGCCGTCCTGACCGCCCTGCTCGTCACGCTGGGCGGACCGACAGCCGTCGCCGTGGCGGCCCCCGACGACGGACCGGCCGCCGGCGCCCCGGCCGCGGCCGGCAGCACCGACGGCGGGCACGCCGCGGCGCACATCACCGACGGCGATACGGACACCTACTGGCAGGGCGCGGAAGGCGACTTCCCGCAGTGGGTGCAGACCGACCTCGGGGATGCCACCCGCATCGACGAGGTCGTGCTGAAGCTCCCCGCCGACTGGGACGAAAGGCAGCAGACCCTGGCCGTGCGGGGCAGCAGGGACGGGACCAGCTTCACCACCCTGACCGGCGCCGCCACCCACACCTTCGACCCCGGCTCCGGCAACACGGTCACGAGGACTTCACCGAGCTGACGCCCGAGGAGGGCCACCTCTTCGACGCGGCCGCGGGCGGCAACACCGTGACGCTGTCCTTCGACAGCACCACCGCCAGGCACCTGCGGGTCGCCTTCACCGGCAACACCGTCCAGGACGCGGGCCAGCTGTCGGAACTGGAGGTCTACGGACCGCGGTCGGGGGACACCCGGGCGCCGACCGCACCCACCGGGCTCACCCTCGCCGAGCCGGAGCCCGCCGCCAACCCGGACCCGGCCCGCTACACCGAGCCGGCCGGCTTCGGCCAGCAGGACGTGCAGGCGGCCCTCGACCGGGTCCGGATGGACCGGACCGGCACGCTGACCGGCGTCTACCTGCCGCCCGGGGACTACCTGACCTCCGCCAAGTTCCAGGTGTACGGCAAGCCGGTCGAGGTCGTGGGCGCGGGGGTCTGGTACACGCGCTTCCACGCGCCGGAGGGCCAGGGGAACACCGACGTCGGCTTCCGCGCGGACAGTTCGGCGGCGGGCTCGCGGTTCGCGAGCTTCGCCTACTTCGGCAACTACACCTCGCGGATCGACGGCCCGGGCAAGGTCTTCGACTTCTCGAACGTCGCCGATATCGAGATCGACGACATCTGGGCCGAGCACATGGTGTGCCTCTACTGGGGCGCCAACACCGACCGCGTCACCATCAGCGACTCCCGCGTCCGCAACGTGTTCGCCGACGGTCTCAACATGACCAACGGCAGTACGGACAACCACGTCGTCAGCAACGAGACGCGGGCCACGGGCGACGACAGCTTCGCCCTGTTCTCCGCGATCGACGCGGGCGGCGCGGACGAGACGAACAACCTCTACGAGAACCTGACGTCCCTGCTGACCTGGCGGGCCGCGGGTCTCGCCGTCTACGGCGGGTACGACAACACGTTCCGCAACATCCGCATCGCCGACACCCTGGTCTACTCGGGCATCACCATCAGCTCGCTCGACTTCGGCTACCCGATGAACGGGTTCGGCGAGATACCGACCAACTTCGAGAACATCACGATCGAACGGGCCGGCGGCCACTTCTGGGGCGATCAGGTCTTCCCCGGCATCTGGCTGTTCTCCGCCTCGGAGGAGTTCCGGGGCATCCGCATCAGCAACGTCGACATCGTCGATCCCACCTACGTCGGGATCATGTTCCAGACCAACTACGTGGGCGGGCAGCCGGAGCATCCGGTGACGGACACCGTCCTGACGGACGTCACCATCTCCGGCGCACGGCGCAGCGGCGACCGCTACGACCACAAGTCGGGCATGGCCGTGTGGGCGAACGAGATGGCGGAGCCCGGCCAGGGCCCCGCGGTCGGCGAGGCCACGTTCGTCAACCTGACCCTGACCGGCAACGACGAGGACTTCAGAAACACGACGTCCACTTTCACGTTCCACCTGCGGGAGGAGTAGCACCGCGGCCCGCCGAAGGCCACGCACCTTGGGCGGGCCGCGCCCCGTCGTGCGCGAACCGTTGACAAAGCCGTGCCTCGCTTGAAAACTCGTGATTGCTTGAACGCAAGACTTCGACTCATACAACTCAAAAAGCTGCATGACCTCCGCAACTTCGATGCAGTCACCTCTCCCCCACAGAACAGAGGACCCCCATGAAGTGGAAGAAATCGCGCGGAAGGCTGCTCACCGGCGCCTCCCTGGCCGGGCTGATGGCCGTCGCCCTCCTGCCCGCCACCTCCACCGCCGCTCCCTCCGAGCCCGCTCCCTCCGAGCCCGCATCCGCCGCTCCCGCCGAAGCCGCCGCGGAGCGTGGTGCGTCGTTGCCGTTTGTGGAGTATGAGGCGGAGGCGGGGGTGTTCGAGGGGACGTTGGTGGAGGCGGACGCGGAGCGGACGTTCGGGCACACGAATTTCGGGACGGAGTCCTCGGGGCGTGCGTCGGTGCGGCTGGACGCGACGGGGGAGTTCGTGGAGTTCACCTCGGTGAACGTGACGAACTCGATCGTGGTGCGCAACTCGATCCCGGACGCGCCGGGCGGCGGGGGGCAGGAGGCGAGCCTGAGTCTGTACGCGGACGGGGAGTTCGTGCAGAAGCTGACGCTGTCCTCGCGGCACAGCTGGCTGTACGGGAACACCGATGACCCGGAAGGGCTGACGAACACCCCGCAGGGGGACGCGCGGCGGCTGTTCGATGAGTCCCATGCGCTGCTGGAGGACAGTTACCCGGCCGGGACGACGTTCCGGCTGCAGCGGGACGCGGATGACACCGCGGACTTCTACTACGTGGACCTGATCGATCTGGAGGAGGTGGCGGCGCCGCTGCCGCGGCCGGCCGGCTGCGTGTCGATCACGGAGTTCGGCGCGGTCGCGGACGATGGCCTGGATGACACCGCGGCGATCCAGGCGGCGGTGACGGCCGATCAGGAGGGGGAGATCGACTGTGTGTGGGTGCCGGCCGGGCAGTGGCGCCAGGAGCAGAAGATCCTGACCGACGACCCGCTGGACCGCGGCCCGCACAACCAGGTCGGTATCCGGGATGTGACCCTGCGCGGGGCGGGGATGTGGCACTCGCGGTTCTACACGCTGACCCCGCCGCACGAGGCCGGGGGGATCAACCACCCGCACGAGGGGAACTTCGGGTTCGACATCGACGCGAACACGCGGATCTCCGATATCGCGATCTTCGGCTCGGGCACGATCCGCGGCGGGGACGGCGGCGCGGAGGGCGGGGTCGGGCTCAACGGCCGCTTCGGGGAGGGCACCCGCATCGCGAATGTGTGGATCGAGCACGCGAACGTCGGGGTGTGGGTCGGGCGCGACCACAGCAACATCCCCGAGCTGTGGGGGCCGGGTGACGGTGTGGAGTTCTCAGGTATGCGCATCCGCAACACCTACGCCGACGGTATCAACTTCACCAACGGCACCCGCAACTCCCAGGTGACCGACTCGCATTTCCGTACCACGGGGGATGACGCGCTGGCGGTGTGGGCCAGCCGCTACGTCGCCGACCCGGGCACCGATATCGGGCACGACAACACCTTCGCGAACAACACCATCCAGCTGCCCTGGCGGGCCAACGGGATCGCGGTCTACGGCGGGTACGGCAACACCATCGAGAACAACGTCATCTCCGACACGATGAACTATCCCGGGATCATGCTGGCCACCGACCATGACCCGCTGCCGTTCTCCGGGCAGACGCTGATCGCGAACAACGAACTGCACCGCTGCGGCGGCGCGTTCTGGGGCGAGGCCCAGGAGTTCGGCGCGATCACCCTCTTCGCCGCCGCCCAGGACATCCCCGGTGTCACCATCCGCGACACCGACATCCACGATTCCACCTACGACGGTATCCAGTTCAAGACCGGCGGCGGCGCCGTTCCCGACGCACAGATCACCAACGTGACCATCGACCGCTCCAACCACGGCTCCGGCATCCTGGCCATGGGCGGCGCCCGCGGCAACGCCACCCTCACCGACGTCACCATCACCAACTCCGCCGAAGGCGACATCCACATCGAACCCGGCTCCCCCTTCACCATCGACGGCGCACCCGCCGCCCGCGCGGGCTGACCCACGCCACCCCCGTGGCCCCGGTTCCCCGCCGGGGCCACGCTGCGTATTGACGCCCGCACCGGCGCCTGGGATGGTCTAGACCTAGGGCCCTACCCCACACCCCCACCTCAACAGGGCCCCCGGCATTCCCCCTTATCGCACCTCGGCACGTTCCGCACGTTCCGCACGTCCGATGCCTTCCGTTCCGGCACCTTGGCACGAAGGGGAACCTCCCATGCTCACCAGACTGCTCACCCGCCTCTCGCCCGGCAGGTCCGTCGTCGCGCTCGCCGTCGCGGCGGTCCTCTCCACCCTGTTCGTCACGCCCGCGGGGGCCGCCGACGGCCGGAGCGCCGCTCCCGGCGGCACCCCGGGGACGCAGCAGGCGTTCGTGGTCAGCGAGGCCCAGTTCAACCAGATGTTCCCGGGCCGCAACAGCTTCTACACCTACAGCGGCCTGGTCCAGGCGCTCAGCTCCTACCCGGCGTTCGCCAACACCGGCAGCGCGGAAGTGCGCAGGCAGGAGGCCGCGGCCTTCCTGGCGAACGCCCACCACGAGACGGGCGGCCTGGTCCACATCGTCGAACAGGACCAGTCCAACTACCCCCACTACTGCGACCTGAGCCAGCCGTACGGCTGCCCGGCCGGGCAGTCCGCTTACTACGGGCGCGGGCCGATCCAGCTCAGCTGGAACTTCAACTACAAGGCGGCCGGGGACGCCCTCGGCATCGACCTGCTCAACAACCCCTGGCGGGTCGAGCAGGACTCGGCCGTGGCCTGGCGCACCGCCCTGTGGTACTGGAACACGCAGAGCGGCCCCGGCAGCATGACGGCGCACAACGCGATGGTGAACCAGGCCGGCTTCGGCCACACCATCCGCGCCATCAACGGCGCGATCGAATGCGACGGCGGCAACCCGGGCACGGTCCAGAACCGGGTGAACAAGTACCAGCAGTTCACGCAGATCCTGGGCGTCGCCCCGGGCGGCAACCTCTACTGCTGATACGGCTGGGACCAGCCGACGAAGCGGACCGTGCGCGGCCCCGGCGCCCCCGGGGTCGCGCACGGCTCATTCATCCCGTGCACGACTCTTGACGCCGTGGTCCAAAGGTAGAATCTTTTAACCACAACGACACATGAGGACCCGCCGCGGTAACGACCGGCCTGTTGGCTGTTTTCCGTAACCGCAGCCGACCGGCCGGCGGTTCCGTTCCCGGAAGTGGTGAGACGTGGCGTCGGACGATGGGCGTGCCAGGACCGCGAGGCGCTTCACGCAGGTGAGTTCGGAGCGCATCTCGCAGCGGGTCGTCCAGCAGTTCCAGCAGATGATGCGGGAGGGCGTCCTCCACCACGGGGACAAGCTCCCGGCGGAGCGGGAGCTGGCCGAGCAGTTCAGCGTGAGCCGCAACTCGGTACGCGAGGCACTGCGCCAACTCGACATGCTGGGCCTGGTGGAAAGCAGGCACGGCGAGGGCACGTTCGTCAGGCAGCCCACCGCTTCGCAGCTCATGGCGCCCTTCCAGGCGGTCATCGAGCTGTCCACGCCCGCCGTTGACTCGGTGATGGAGTTCCGGATGGCGTTCGAGCCGGGCGTGGCCTCGCTCGCGGCGGCCAACCTGACGCCGGACGGCGAGGAGATGCTGACCACCGCGCTGCTGGCGTTCGAGCGGGCCGTCGACGACGGCGGTCCGGTCGAGACCGTCGACGCGGACTTCCACCTCGCCGTGGCGAGGGTGACCGGCAACACGACCGTGCTCGCCGTTCACACGGCCGTCTACCAGCTGCTGCACGACATGCGGAGCCGGCTGGACAGGTCGAGCTACCACCCGCACGACAAGACCGTCGCCGGCCACCGTGCCGTGTACGACGCCATCGTCGCCCGCGACCCCGACCTGGCCGGCCGGGTCATGCGGGAGCACCTCGCCGACGTGGCGGGTGACCTGCGCGGGCCCGCGGCCCGCGAGGTCGCGGCCGAGTAGGACGAGCCCGCCGCGTGTACGCGGACGGCCCGTCGACACCCCGAAAGGTAGGACCACTGAACCAGTCACCGTGGTGAGTGGTTCGCGGCCCACGAGGAGCGTGAGAATGCCGTACGAGACCACCACCCGCGTCGTGATCCTCGGCGCGGGACCCGCAGGACTGACCCTCGGCAACCTGCTGCACGCGCGCGGTATCCCGTGCGTCGTCGTCGACAAGTTCGACAGGGAGCAGCTGCTCGGCCGCACCAGGGCGGGGCTCCTTGAGTACCGCACGGTCGAGACGATGCGCCGCATGGGCCTGGCCGACCGCCTGCTCAAGGAGGGCCACCGGCACACCGGTTGCGAGTTCCGGTTCACCGGCCGCCGCACCTACACCGACTTCTCCGAGCTGTACGAGGGGCGTTCGCACCACGTCTATCCGCAGCAGGAGGTGGTCGCCGACCTGCTCGACGGGCTGCTGCGGGCCGGCGGCGACGTGCGGCTCGGCGTCGCCGCGGAGAGCCTCGAACAGAACGGCGACGGCGTGACCGTCCACCTCGCCGACGGCTCGGTCCTGCACGGCGCGTTCGTCGCCGGGGCCGACGGCCAGCACGGCGTGGCACGGGCGAGCACCCCGCCCGGCGCGGTGACCGAGTACGAGATGGTGCACGAGTTCCAGTGGCTCACGCTCATCGCCACGGCCGCGCCCTCCGCCGAGTGGACCATCTACGCCCAGCACGAACGCGGCTTCGCCGGGCACCTGCTGCGCAGCGACACCGTCACCCGCTTCCACCTCCAGGTCCCGGTGGGCGACACGGTGGAGACCTGGCCGGACGACCGGATCTGGGCGGAGCTGCGCGCCCGGCTCGCCCACCCCGGCTGGACGCTCCACGAGGGCCCGGTCATCAGCAAGAACATGCTGGACATGCGCAGCCGCGTGGCCGAACCCATGCAGTACGGCCGGGTGTTCCTGCTCGGCGACGCCGCGCACATCATCAGCCCCTCCGGCGGCAAGGGACTCAACCTGGCCGTGGCCGACGCCGTCGAACTCGACCGCGTGCTCGCCGAGTACGACCGGGCGGACGGCGGAACGGACCCCGGCCGGCTCGCCGCCTACAGCGCGCGCCGGGTCCCCGACGTATGGCAGGCGCAGGAGTTCAGCCACGCACTGCTGCACATGATGCACACCTACCCGCCGGGCGCGCCCGACGCCGCCTTCCGCCAGCGGCTCCAGCAGTCCAGGCTCGCTCAGCTCGCCAACTCCGAGCACTACGCCAGAAGCTTCGCGACCCGCTACATCGGCCCACTGCCCACCCACAGCTGACCCCCGACCGCCGCCGTCGGCCCCGGTCCTCCGGCCCGGACTCCGCGACGGTCACCGCTCCCGGTTCAGGCCCCCGACCGTTGCTCCCCGATCCCGATCCCGATCCCGATCCCGACCTCCGGGCCCGGACTCCGCGACGGTCATCCGCGGTCGCGACCGCGGCCGTTGCTCTCCGGCCGTCCCCCGACCTCCGACCGTTACCTCCGACCCGACCCGACCCGACCCAGCCCGTCCCGGCCCGTCCCGGCCGGAGGCCACCCGCACCGAAGGCCCCGCACTGCCCACCATGCCGACCTGCCGTTCCCCGTCCCCGTCCCCGTCCCCGAGAGGACCACCCATGCCATCGACCATCCGCGGCGCGCGCCCGGCCGCCGCCGCCCTCGCCACGGCGCTCACCATGACCGCCTGCGGCGACATCGGCAACCAGCGCGCGAGCGCCGAGGACGGGCTGCCGATCGTGCGCTTCTCCGGCCTCCCCGACCCCGCCCCGCTGCCCGTACTCGTCATGCAGGAACTCGGCCTCGACGAGCGGCACGGCTTCAGCGCCGAGTTCGTCGAGGTCGACCCCGACGCCTCCACCAGCACCTTCCTGCTGGGCGAGAGCGACATCGCCGTTGACCAGGACGCCACCAGCGCGGCCATCGCCAACAACGAGGGCAGCGAGGTCGTCTCCTTCTACCCGGCCCTCATCAACACGGCCTCCGTCGTCGTGCCCGAGGACAGTCCCTACGAGTCCCCGCAAGACCTCGTGGGCAAGCGCGTCGGGCACTTCGGGGACGACTCCGGCACCACCCAGGCCATCTCCGTGTCCCTCCGCCAGGCCGCGGGCATCGACCCGCTGGAGGACTACGAGATGGTCCAGTCCTCCCCGGCCGCCCTGCCGGAACTGCTCGCCAGCGGCGAGGTCGACGCGATCTTCGACTACGAGCCCTACGGCCTGCGCGCCGTCGAACAGGTCCCGGGACGCTACCTCTTCAGCGTCGCCGACCACTGGCAGCAGACCACCGACTGGGCCCCGCCGCTCGCCATGCTGACCGCCAGCCGGGACTGGCTCGGGGACAACGCCGACCTCGCCCTGGCCGTGCAGGACGCCTGGCGGGAAGCCGTGCGGGAGGTCGTCGCGAGCGACTACCGGATGTTCCTCGACGAGCCGTACGCCGCGTTCCTCGACCGCGAGAGCGAGGCGGAGCTGCGGGCGCTCGCCGACTACTGCGCCGGACTGCCCTGTTACGCGGACGAGTGGACCGAGGAGGACACCGCGCAGCAGATGGAGTACCTGCGGCTGCTCGTCGAGCAGGGCTCGCTCGACCGGCTGCCCGACTCCGATCCCGTCGCCGTCCTCGACGAGGTCGTCCGGGCGGACTGACCGCCGTGGCGACGACCAGCAGGACAAGGAGACCCGACATGACCTCTGTGACCACACCGGCCGCCCCCACCGCCGCCGGGACGCGCCTGCGGGCCGCGGCCGGCCGGTGGGCCCTGTCCGCCGCCGGGGTCGGCGGCGTGCTCGCCCTGTGGTGGGTCGGCGGCTCCGCCACCCGCTACGTGCCGCCGATCGGCGAAGTGGTCGGCGAACTCCCGCACTTCCTCGGACAGTCGAGCACCTGGGTGGCCGTGGGCACCACGACCCAGCGCGTGCTGTGGTCCCTGGCCGTCGCGCTCGTGCTCGGCACGGCGGCGGCCTGGGTGATGCGCCGCGACGGGTTCTGGAGCCGCGTGACCGCCTCCCTCACCGCGTTCGCCATCGCCGTCCCGAGTACGGTCGCGGCCCTGCTCGCCCTCTACCTCTTCCGCCGCGACCCGCTCGGGGTGTACGCGGTGGTGACGTTCATCTGCTTCCCCTTCGTGGCCACCATGCTGCGCCAGGGGATGCGCGAACTGGACCGGAACATCGGCGAGATGAGCGACGTCTACGGCCTGTCCGGAACGGCCAGGGCCCGCCACGTCGTCCTGCCGCAGCTGGTCCCCTACGTCTTCGCGGCCACGCGCAACGAGTACGCGCACGCCTGGAAGGTCGTCGTCCTTGCCGAGCTGTTCATCGTCAACAGCGGTATGGGCTACGAGTTCTCGCAGGCGTTCGACCACTTCCTGCTGACCGAGGTGCTCCTGTGGCTGCTGGTCTTCGTCGCGATCCTCCTGGCCGGCGAATACCTCGTCTTCCGAACCATCGAACGGTACGTCCTCTCCTGGCGGGTGATGTGAACATGAGCGAAACCACGCGCGGAACGGTCCCCGCCGGCGGGCCCGCGGGCGGCGACCCCTACCTCGAACTGCGGGGCGTCACCGTCAAGCACGCCGACCGGACCGTCGTCTCCGGAATCGACCTCGCCCTGCGGCCCGGGGAGTTCGTCGCCCTGCTCGGGCCGAGCGGCTGCGGCAAGTCGAGCCTGCTGCACGTGCTCGCCGGGCTCGCCCCCGTCGCGGGCGGCGCGCTGCGCCACCGCGGCGACGAGGCCACCGACGGGCTCCGCGGCCGCGTCAGGGTCGGCTACGTCTTCCAGGACCACCGGCTGCTGCCCTGGCGCACCGTCGGCCAGAACATCGAGATCGCCATGAAGGCCGCGGGCGTCCCGGCGGCCGAGTGGGACGAGCGGATCGAACGGTTCCTCGGCATGCTGCGGGTGGGCGAATACCGCGGCTCCT
This sequence comes from Streptomyces johnsoniae, assembly GCF_031845565.1. Lineage (NCBI taxonomy): Bacteria > Bacillati > Actinomycetota > Actinomycetes > Kitasatosporales > Streptomycetaceae > Streptomyces > Streptomyces johnsoniae. Next base: position 185,654 of record NZ_JAVREV010000012.1, read on the forward strand.
GGCCCATGCGGCTCTCCGGCGGCCAGCGCCAGCGGGTGTCGATCGCCAGGGCGCTCGCCGTCGAGCCCGACGTCGTGCTGATGGACGAGCCGTTCAGCGGCCTCGACGAGGTCACCGGCCGGGCGATGCGCCAGGAGCTGACCCGGCTGCACGAAGTCGCGTCCGTGCCCACCCTGTTCGTCACCCACTCCATCCGCGAGGCGCTGTTCCTCGCCGACCGGGTCGTCATCCTCAGCCACGGTCCTGCCCGCGTGCTGAAGACGCTCGACGTCCCGCTGGCCCGCCCGAGGCGGCACGAGGACCCGGCCCTGGCCCGCCTGGAGGCGGAGACCGTCGCCGACGTGCTGCGCGAGTGGGACCTCACGGAAGGGCCCGCGTCATGACGGCCGTGCTCCCCGCCCGCCTCCGCAAGCCCCCGGGCCGGCGCCCCGCCGGGCCGCCCCCGGAGCCGGAGGGGAACGGGCCGCGCGTCACCTGGCTCGGCCGGCTCGCCTCCGGGCTCACCGCCGCGGCCCTGGGCGTCGCCGCCTGGCAGGTGCTCAGCCTGTTCTCCGACGGCTGGATGCCGGGCGCCGGGGAGGTCGCGGCGGCCACCGCCGACGTGCTCACCGACTCCGGCTTCTACGGCGACGCGTGGCTGTCGCTGCGCCGCGTGCTGACCGTGCTCGCCGCGTCCGTGCTGGCCGGGCTGCTCATCGGGATCGCCGCAGGACTCAGCCGGTACGCGGAGGCGTTCCTGCGGCCGATCCTGGTGATCGGCCTGGCCATCCCCGACCCCGTCTACATCATCCTGACCATCCTCATCATGGGCATCTCCGAGACCTCGGGCGTGGTCGCGCTCGTCGTCGCGATCACGCCCCTGGTGGCCAACGTCGTCAGCGGCGCCGTCCTCGCCCGCGACCACAGCCTCGACGAAATGGCCCGCACCTACCGGCTCGGGCCCGCCGCCTACGCGCGGCACGTCCTGGCGGCGCAGGTGCGGCCCGCGGTGGTCGGCGCGCTGCGGACGTCGTTCGCGTTCTCCTGGAAGCTCGTCGTCCTCATGGAGACCATGACCCGCCCCGACGGCGTCGGCGCCCGGATCTACGAGGCGTTCCGCTTCCTGCGGCCCGAGGACATGATCGCCTGCGCGCTGGTGTTCACCGTCCTCATGCGCGTGATCGAAGTGCTCGCGCTGCGCCGCCTCGACCGGCCGGTACCCCACTGACCGAACCGCTCAACTCCCGCACGCACGCCTCCCGAGGAGGAAAGCCATCATGGACCAGAACCTGTTCAATGACATCTGCCTCAAGCAATTGACCCTGTCGGCCGTGCACGAGGGCGAGACCGTGGCCGTCCTGACCCGCGGCAACGAACGCGGCGCCTACGCCGACGCGTTCCTGTGGGCGGCGCGGCAACTCGGCGCCCAGGCCTTCCACCTGCGGCTGCCGTCCCCGGTGAGCGCGTCCGGCGCCTGGGCCGTCGGCGACTCGGGGCTCGCGGGCAACCGGCACGCCGTGGCGGCGCTCAAAAGCGTCGACATGGTCGTCGACTGCACCTTCCTGCTGTTCTCCGCCGAGCAGTTCGAGATCCAGGCCGCGGGCACCCGCATCCTCACCGCCGTCGAGCCCGCCCCGCTGCTCGCCCGGCTGATGCCGACGCCCGAGCTGCGCGAACGCGTCGAGACCGGCGCGGAACTCCTCGCCAAGGCCCGCACCATGCGCATCACCAGCCCGCACGGCACCGACGTCACCTACCGGCTCGGCGTCTACCCGACCCTGAGCGAATACGGCTACACCGACACCCCGGGCCGCTGGGACCACTGGCCCGCGGCGTTCGTGTTCACCGGCGGCGCGGACGACGGCGTCGACGGCCGGATCGTCCTCGCACCAGGCGACGTGCTGCTGCCGTTCAACACCTACGTGCACACGCCCGTCGAGCTGACCATCGAACAGGGCTTCATCCGCGACATCCGCGGCGCCGGCGGCGTGCCGAGCCTGGACGCCGACCTGCTCAACTCCTACATCGAAAGCTTCGACGACCCGCGCGGCTACGGCATGAGCCACGTCGGGTGGGGTCTTGACGAGCGCGCGCACTGGCACGGGCTCACCCAGTTCGGCGGCGGCATGGGCATGGAACTGCGCAGCTTCTACGGCAACGTGATGTTCTCCATCGGCCCCAACAACGAACTCGGCGGGCCCAACGACACCGCCTGCCACTTCGACATACCGATGCGCGGCAACAGCCTCTACCTCGACGACGAACTCATCGTCGACGCGGGCGAACTCACCGTTCCGGAGATGAAGCCGGCGGTGCGGCGATGACCGACTACCGCATCGGCATGATCGTGCCGAGTTCCAACCTGACCATGGAGACCGAGCTGCCGCGGATGTTCCTGGCCCGCGAGGCCGCCGTGCCCGGCGAACGGTTCGTCCACCACGCGGCACGCGCCCGCATGCGGCACGTCACGCCAGAAGAACTGACCGCCATGAACGGCCAGACCCGCCGGGCCGCCGCCGAACTCGCCGACGCGCGGCCCGACCTCGTCACCACCGCCTGCCTCGTCGCCATCATGGCCCAGGGCCCCGGCTACCACTGCACCGCGGAGGACTCCATCGCCGAGGTCCTGGCGGCGGAGAACGCCACCGCCCCCGTCGTCTCCTCCGCCGGGGCGCTGCTCAGCGGCATCGCCGCCCTCGGCGCCCGCCGCGTCGCGATCATCACCCCCTATATGAAGCCGCTCACCCGCGCCGTCGCCGCGTACCTGGAGGACGCCGGGACCGAGGTCGTCGACGCGCTCTCGCTCGAAGTGCCGGACAACCTCGCCGTCGCCCGCCTCGACCCCGCCGAACTCCGCGCGCACGCCGGACAGCTGGACCTGTCGCGGGCCGACGCCCTGGTGCTCTCCGCCTGCGTGCAGATGCCCTCGCTGCCCGCCGTTCAGCCCGTGGAGGACGCCCTCGGCATCCCGGTGCTCTCCGCGGCCACCGCCACCTGCCACCGCATCCTCACCGAGCTGGGGCTGCGGCCCTACGTGCCGGGCGCGGGGCGGCTGCTCGGCGGCGAACTCGCCGGAGCCGCCGCGTGACCGGGGCGGGCCCGCACGGGGCGGACGTCGAACAGCTCTACCGGACGGCCGGGTTCGGCGCGGCGGTGCCGCGCGGCCGGCGCCCGGGACTCGTGGTCGTCGACCTCACCCGCGGGTTCACCGAGGACAGGTTCCCCACCGGCAGCGACCTCACCGACGTCGTGGCGGCAACGGGGCGGCTGATCGAAGCGGCCCGCGCGGCCGGGGTGTTCACCGTGTTCACGGCCATCGCCTACCGCCCGGCGGAGGCCCACGGCGACACCGTCGCCTGGCTCCGCAAGGCGCCGGGGCTGCGCGGCCTCGTCGAGGGCGGCGAGGCCGTCGCCCTCGACCCGCGGCTGCCGGTGCTGCCGGAGGACCACCTCCTCGTCAAGAAGGGCGCCTCCGCCTTCGCCGGCACCCCGCTGGCCGCGCTGCTCACCGCGGCGGGCTGCGACTCGGTCCTCGTCTGCGGCGCCACGACCAGCGGCTGCGTCCGCGCCACCGCGGTCGACGCCGTCCAGGCCGGGTTCGACACCCTCGTCGTCCGCGAATGCACCGGCGACCGCGCCCGTGGCCCGCACGACGCGGCACTCTTCGACCTCGCGGCCAAGTACGCCGACGTCGTTCCCCTCGACGAGGCAATCGGCCACCTGACCGCACTCACGACCAAGGAGAACGCGACGTGACCGGCCGCCTCCTCACCCAACGGGCCCTGGCCGACCTGGCCGACGTACCCGCCACCAGCCGCTGGGTGCGCTCCGGCGCGCTGCGCCTGCACGTGCTCGACTACGGCGGCGACGCACCGCCGCTGCTGGTGCTGCCCGGCATCACCACCCCGGCCGTCGGCATGGACTTCGTCGCCCGCGAACTCACCGGCCTCGTCCGGCCGCTCGTCCTCGACACCCGCGGCCGCGGCCTGTCCGACGACGGCCCGGGCGACCTCGACGCCCACGCCGACGACGTCGAGGCCGTGGCGGACGGCCTCGGCCTCGGCCGCCCCGCGCTGCTCGGCCACTCCATGGGCGCGCGCATCGCCGCCGTGGCCGCGGCGCGGCCCGGCGGCGCGGTGAGCGGCACCGTCCTCGTCGACCCGCCGATGAGCGGCCCGGGCCGCGGCCCCTACCCGACGCCGCTCGCGACGTTCCTCGACCAACTGGCGCAGGCGCGGCGCGGCACCACGGCCGAGGAGGTCGCCAGGGCCTGGCCGCGCTGGCCCGCGCGCGAACAGGCCCTGCGGGCCCGCTGGCTCGCCGGCTGCGCCGAGGCGGCGGTGACGGCGTCGCATGCCGGGTTCGAACGCGAGGACTTCTTCGCCACCTGGCCCGCGGTCCCCGCGCCGAGCGTGCTCCTGTACGGCGCGGACAGCCCGGTCGTCACCGCGGACGGCGCCGCGGAAGCGGCCCGGGCCAACCCGGCGGCCACCGTGACCGCCGTCCAGGGCGCCGGCCACATGGTCTTCTGGGACACCCCGCCCACCGCCCTGGCGGCCACCCGCACCGCGCTGGCCAAGGTCCTCACCGACCGGTGAGCCCCGCCCTCCCGGCCCCGCCGGGAGGGGGCAGGCCCTGCCACGACCGCCACAGCGCCGCGTAGGCACCTCCCGAGGCGACGAGAGCCTCGTGGGTGCCGCACTCGGTGACGCGGCCGCCCTCCATCACCGCCACCCGGTCGGCATCGCGGGCCGTGTGCAGGCGGTGGGCGATGGCGATCACCGTGCGGCCCGCCAGGAGAGCGGCCAGCGCCCGCTCCGTGTGGCGTGCGGTCGCCGGGTCGAGCAGGGCCGTCGCCTCGTCGAGTATCACGGTGTGCGGATCGGCCAGCACGACGCGGGCGAGCGCCAGTTGCTGCGCCCTGGTCCCGTCGATCCGGTGCCCGGCGTCGCCCAGCTCCGTGTCCAGACCGTCAGGCAGCCCGTCGGCCCACTCCTCGGCTCCCACGGCGGCCAGAGCCACCCGCACCTCGGAGTCCGGGGCGTCCGGCGCGGCGATCCGCACATTGTCCCGCACGGACCCCAGAAAGACGTGGTGCTCCTGGGTGACGAGGACGATCTGCCGGCGCAGCCGGCCCGGGGACAGGTCCGACACCGGAACGCCTCCCACGGTGACCGCACCCGCGCGCGGGGTGTCGAGACCCGCCAGCAGCCGGCCGAGCGTCGTCTTGCCCGCGCCGGAGGGGCCGACGACGGCCAGGCGTTCGCCCGGCCGCACGGACAGGTCGACGCCGTTGAGCACGTCGGGCGATCCGGCGTAGGCGAAGCGGACCCCGGCCACCTCGATCCTGCCGTCGGCGTCTCCACGCGGTCCCGGGACCGGCGCCGGGACCGGCCCCGGCCGCGGCGCCGGGACCGGCCCGTCCGCTTCCGCCAGCCCTTCGACCCGCGCGAAGGACGCCATGCTGCTCTGCAGTTGCTCGATCCGCATGAGGATCACGTCCAGCGGCTGCGACAGCTGCCGCAGGTAGAGAGCCGAGGCGATCACGGCGCCGAGGCTGACCACACCGCGGTCGTACAGCACGCCGCCGGCCAGGAGCACTCCGACGACGGGCACGGCGTACGACACGTCCATGGCCGGGAACAGCACGCTGCGCAGGTACAGGGTCCGCATCCGGCTGCGGTAGCCCCGTTCGACCGCGTCGGCGCAGGCGTCGGTCCTGCGCTGCTCCAGGCCGAACGCCTCGACCGTGCGCGCGCCCGCCGCGGTGGCGGCGATGACCTCGGCCAGCTCGGAGTTCGCCGCCCCCTCGGCCAGGTAGGCGCCGTGCGCGCGGCGCAGGTACCAGCGCAGCGCGAACCAGATGCCGGTGAGACCGGCGACCCCGCACAGGCCGAGCACCGGGGAGAGCGCGAAGACCGCCCCGATGATGAACACCGCCTGAATCGCGGCGATGAGCAGATCGGGCCCGGCGTCGCGCAGCGTGGTGCCCACCGCCGCGATGTCCCCCGCGCCACGCGCCGCGAGATCGCCCGTGCCCGCACGTTCCACCGCCGACGCGGGCAGTGCCAGGGCCCGGTCGACGTACTGTTCACGGATGCGAGCCAGGGTCCGTTCCCCGAAACGGTGCCCCACGTGGGCCGCGTACCGGGCCAGGAGGAACTGCGCCAGCGCGAAGCCCAGGATCGTCCATGCCAGCCGGTCGACCGCCGCCGTTCCCGACCCGGCCTCCACCTCGTCGACAATGGCGCCCAGCAGCCAGGGCGCCACGAGCCCCGCCGCGGCGGCGAGCGCGTTGAGCAGGAGCACGAGGGCGAAGGCGCGGCCGTCCAGCCGGATCAGGTGCCATGCCGCCCGGCGCAGCCTGGCCGGTCCGGCGGCGGGCAGGGCCGCCGGGCCCGCGGGCTCCGGACGGGCGGTCATCGCGGCACCTCCGCCGCCGGCCCGCCGCGCGACACCAGCCGTGCGTAGTCCGGGCGGCTCGCCAGCAGGCCGCGGTGGCTGCCCCGGGCGGCCGTCCGCCCGTCGACCAGGAAGTACACGGTGTCCGCCCGGTCGAGCAGCAGGGGCGAGGTGGTGGTGACCAGAGTGGTGTGCCCGGACCTGGCCGCGCGCAGCCGGGCCGCCACTTCGGCCTCCGTGTGGGCGTCCAGCGAGGAGGTGGGCTCCGTCAGCAGCAGCACGTCCGGCTTCGCGAACAGCGCTCTGGCCAGGCGGACCCGCTGGCGTTGCCCGCCGGACAGATTGCGGGCGTCGTCGGTGAGGGTCCCGTCGAGCCCGCCGGGCAGGCCCCGCACGACGTCCTCGGCCAGCGCCGCCTCGATCGCCGCCGCGACGGCCGCCTCGTCCGCGTCGCGGCGCCCCAGAATCGCGTCGCGCAGCGGGCCGGCGAACAGATGTGCCTCGTGGTCCGCCAGGAGTATCCGGCCGCGGACCTGCGCCGGCGCGACCTCGCCGAGGAGCACGGCACCCCAGCGCACCGCCGAGCCGGTGAAGCGGCCGAGCCGGTCGGCCACCGCGGCGGATTCGGCCGGGCGCGCGCTGACCAGAGCGGTCAGCTCGCCGGGGGCGAGGGTCACGCCCGAGTCCGGGTCGTGGAGCGCGGCCGGCCCCTCCGGGGCATCCGCGGGCGACGCTCCCTCCGCCGCGTCCGGCGCCATGCCGAGGAACCGCACCACCTGGCGCGCCGCCACCAGACCGCGGCTCAGGTCGTACGCGCCCTCGATGAAGAACGACACGGGTACCACGAGCACCGCCGCGTAGCCGTAGACCGCCACCAGCTCGCCCACGGTGATGTCCCCCTCCGCGGCGAGCCGTGCCGCCTGCCACGACACGCAGGCGAGGAACAGCGTCGGCATGCCGACTCCGAGCGCCGTGACCCAGCTGGTCACCGCACCGACCCGGTAGCCCCGGGCGCGCAGCTCCTGGGACTCGCGCCGGTAGCGGGCCGCGAACACGGCCTTGCCGCCCAGCCCGTTGAGGACCCGCAGCCCGCCGACCATGTCCACCAGGCGGGCCGCGACCATCCCCTGCTGCTCCCGGTAGGCGGTCTCCGCGTTCCGCAGCCTGCCGAGGAGCGGCCCGAGCAGCAGTGCCAGGACCGGCACGCCCACCAGGACGATCAGAGCCAGGGGCACCGAGACGGACAGCAGCAGAACGGCCACCGTCAGGTAGGCGATCACGGCGCCGACCCCGGGCCCCGTGATCGTCAGGGTGTTGCTGATCGACGCCACGTCGCCGAGCCCCAGCGTGACGACCTCCCCCGCCGTCAGCCGCCGCGACAGGGACGAGCCCAGTCGCGTGGTGTGCGCCACGATCAGCCGGGACGTGCGGTAGGTGGCGTTCAGGCGCACCCGCGTCATGGTGCGGTGCCGCGCGATGGCCAGCCAGGCGTTCACCCCGCCGACCGCGATGAGTGCCCCTGACCAGCCGGCCAGGGTCTCCGTACGGCCGGGCCGCAGGCCCTCGTCGATCGCTCGGGACAGCAGGAGGGGCGGGAGGGCGAGGCCGGTCATCCACAGCGTGGCGAACGCCGACCCTGCCAGCACGCGACGGCGCTGACGGGCCACCAGCCACCACAGGAAACGCGCGGGGCCCCGGAGATCCGGAGTGCCCGGCTCGGCGTGCAGATCTTTCACGTCCCGCCTCTCATGCCCCGGCCTTCCCTCCCGCCCTGCGCACCGATGCTCCCTCATGCGGATGATGCCTCATACATCACCGGGCAGGACCTCGTCATCGACGGCGGGCTCGTCGCCTCGGCCCCCGCGGCGTTGCGGGATTGACGTGCGGGAGCCCGTTCAGGCGGGGGCCGGTGTCGCGTGGACGGTGCCGAGCAGGTGCAGGGCCTCGGCGCTCGGGGTGCCCGGCTCCGCGTGATACACCACGAGCTGCCGGCCGGGCGCCTCGCGGACGTCGAACGTCTGGTAGGCGAGGGTGAGCGGCCCCACGTCGGGATGGCGGAGCCGCTTGGCTTCCTGCGTCTTGCCGCGCACCGTGTGGCTGCGCCACAGGCGGGTGAACTCCTCGCTGTACGCGGACATTTCGCGCACGAGGCGGTGCAGCCGCCGGCTGTCAGGGTCGTGGCCCGCGGCGTGGCGCAGGTGGGCCACGACCGCCTCGGCGGCCCGGTCCCAGTCCCGGTGGAAACCGCGGGCCGCCGGGTCAGCGAAGGTCATGCGCACCAGATTGTCCGCGGGCCGGAACGGCGCGTAGAGCGCGGCGGCCAGGGCGTTCGTGGCGAGGATGTCCAGCGTCCGGTTCAGCACCAGGGCCGGGGTGCCCGGCCAGCAGTCCATCAGCTGCCGCAGCCCCGCGCCGACCCGGTCGGACACGGGCTCCGCCGGGCCCGCGGCCACCGCCCCCGCCAGCCGGTGCAGGTGCGCCCTGGCGTCGGGGCCGAGCCGGAGGGCGCGGCCGAGCGCGTCGAGCACCTGGGGCGAGGGGTGCCGTTCGCGCCCCTGCTCCAGGCGCGCGTAGTAGTCGGCGTTGATGCCGGCGAGCACCGCCACCTCTTCGCGGCGCAGCCCCGGGACCCGGCGCGCGCCGTAACTCGCCATGCCGGCCTCCTCGGGCCCGAGGCCCGAGCGGCGGCTGCGCAGGAACTCCCCCAGGTGGTTGTCGGCCATGCCCCAAGGCTACGGGCGGCCGGGGCGCCCTGCCCGGGTGTGTCACGTCCAGGCAGCGCACCCCCGCTTCAGCCCGAGGACCGCGCGAGGAGCGCGCGCAGCTCCGCGGCGACCCCGGCGGGCGCCGCCTCGGCCATGAAGTGGCCCCAGTCGACGGAGACGTGCCGCAGGTCGGGTGCCCAGGCGCGCCACAGCGCCGCCGCGTCGTAGCCGAGCGCGGCGCCCCAGTCCTGCTGGAGCACGGTGACCGGCATCCGCAGCCGGTTGCCGCCGTCCCGGTCGGCCAGGTCGTGGGCGAGGTCGATGCCCGCGGAGGCGCGGTAGTCGGCGACGATGGACGGCACCGCGCGGCGGCAGGCGTCCAGGTAGGCCGCGCGAACGGCGGCGGGGATCGCGTCCTGACCGTTCGACCAGACGTCGAGGAAGTGGCCGAAGAACGCGTCGGGGGCGCCCGCGATCAGCTCTTCCGGCAGGCCGGGTGGCTGCGCCAGCAGGTAGAGGTGGAAGCCGACGGCCGCGGTGACGCCGTGCATCACGTCCCACATGTCGGGGGTGGGCAGCACGTCGAGGCAGGCCAGGTGCGTGACCGCGGCCGGATGGTCGAGCCCGGCGCGGAAGGCGACGAGGGCGCCGCGGTCGTGCCCGGCCAGCGCGAAGCGCTCGTGGCCGAGGGCGCGGGCCAGCGCGACGACATCGTTCGCCATCGTGCGCTTGGCGTAGGTGGTGTCGTCGGCCGCGGCGGGCTTGTCGCTCGCACCGTAGCCGCGCAGGTCGGGGCAGATGACGGTGTGGTCGGCGGCGAGCGCGGGGGCGACGTGCCGCCACATGAGGTGGGTCTGCGGGAAGCCGTGCAGCAGCACGAGCGGCGGCCCCGAGCCGCCCACGGCGGCGTGCAGGGACACGCCCTCGGCGACGGGCACCCGCCGCCGGTCGAAACCCTCGATGACAGGCGTCACGGTCTTGTCCTTCCTGGTGGCCGAACTGGGTGTGTCCAGCCTGTCGGGCCCGGATGAGCAGCGGGTGAGCGCGTTACCGTGGCCGCGGCGGTGCCGAGGGAAGGGTGGCGACGGTGCGGGTCGCGTTCGGGGTGCTGGGTCCGGTGACGGCCTGGGACGGCGCCGGGAACGCCATCCCGCTGAAGGGGCCGCGGCACCGCGCCGTGCTGGCCCGGCTGATCGTCGCCCGCCGCCGCGTCGTGCCCGTTCCGGTGCTGGTCGGCGACCTGTGGGCGCGGCCGCCCGAGGGGGCGGTCGCGGCGGTGCGCACCTTCGTCGCCGCGCTGCGCCGGGCTCTTGAGCCGGACCGGCCGCCGCGGGCGCCGGCCCGGCTGCTGGTCACGGAGGGCCCGGGGTACGCACTGCGCGCGGACCGGGGAACGGTGGACGCCTGGCGCTTCGAGCAGGCGCTGGCGCCCGGCGCGCGGGCGCCCGGTCAGGCGCTCGGTCAGGCGCTCGGTGCGCTGGACGAGGCGCTGGCGCTGTGGCGCGGCCCCGCCTACGCCGACTTCGCCGACGAGGGCTGGGCCGGGGCCGAACGGTCCCGGCTCGGCGAGCTGCGGCTGCACGCGGTGGAGCGCCGCGCCGAGACCCTGCTCGGCCTGGGCCGGGACGCCGAGGCGGTGCCGGACCTGGACGCGCACGTGGCCGAGCACCCGTGGCGCGAGGACGCGTGGCGTCTGCTGGCGCTCGCGCTGTACCGCACCGGCCGCCAGGGGGACGCGCTCGCGGTGCTGCGCCGGGCCAGAACGCTGCTGGTCGAGCAGCTGGGCGTGGACCCGGGGCGGCGGCTGCTGCGCCTGGAGGCCGACATCCTGGCGCACGCCGGTCACCTCGACGCCCCGCCCGGGCCGGAGGACCGGGCGGAACGGGTGTGGACGCGGACGGCCGCCGCCTACGACCGCGCCGTCGCGCCGGGGGCACGCGCCCGGCTCGAATCGACGGTCGGCCTGCTGCGGAACCTGGCGGTGACCGGCGGCGGCGGGCTCGCCGCGGCGCGCGAGCACCGCGAGGCGGCCATCGCGGCGGCCGAGGAGCTGGGCGACGCGGTGCTGACCGCCCGCGTGATCGGCGCCTACGACGTTCCGGCGATCTGGACCCGTTCCGACGACCCGCGTCTCGCGGCGCGCGTGGTGGCCGCGGCCGAACGGACGCTGGCCGCGCTGCCGCCGGACGCGCATCCGGCGGCGCGGGCCCGCCTGCTGGCCACGGTCGCGCTGGAATCCCGCGGCACGGGCGGGGTGCGCGGGGCGCGCGCCGCCGGGGAGGCGGCGGAGATCGCGCGCCGCCTCGGTGACCAGGCGCTGCTGGCGTTCGCTCTCAACGGGGTGTTCATGCAGAGCTGCCACCGCGCGGGCCTGGCGCCCCGCCGGGACGCGGTCGGCGCCGAGCTGGTGGCGCTGGCCGGCCGGAACGGCCTCGTCACCTACGAGGTGCTGGGGCACCTCATCCGGCTCCAGGCGCGCGCGGCGCTCGGCGACTTTCCCGGGGCCGACCGCCACGCGGGCGCCGCCGAGCGCCTGGCGGAACGGCACGAACTGCCGCTGGTGGGCGTGTTCACCGCGTGGTACGGCGCGCTGCGGCTCGCCGCGACCGGCCGGACGCCCGCGTCGGCGGAGGCGATGGAGACGGCGGAGGCGGCCTACCGGGACGCCGCCGCGCTGCTTGACGGCGCGGGCATGCCGGGCCTGGAACGCGGTCTGCTGCCGCTGGCCCTGCTGTGCCTGCGCGTGCGGCACGGCCGGCCGGCCCGCGTCGGCCGGGACACCGGCCGGGACACCGACTTCGGGCCCTACGAACCGTGGGCGCGCCCGCTGCTGCTGCTCGCCGAGGACCGCGCGGCCTGCGCCGCCGCGGCCCTGCGCGCGCTCCCGGACCCGCCGCACGACCTGCTGTTCGAGGCCCTGTGGACGCTCGCCGCGCGGGCCGCGATCGCCGTCGGCGACCGGCGGACGATGACCCGCGCCCACCACGCGCTCGCCCCCGCGGCGGGCGAGCTGGCCGGCGCGGGCAGCGGGCTGCTCACCCTGGGCCCGGTCGCGGACCACCTCGACGCCCTGGCGGCGGCCCTCGGGGACACCGGACCGGACCGGCCGTCAACCCAGGGTTGACACTCGGTTGAGTGTCAACTTACGGTTGACGCATGGCGAATCCAGTCCGCACGACCTACCCCGTTCGGCTCGACGACCTGATCGAAGCCATCAAGAAAGTGCACACCGACGCCCTGGACCAGCTGTCCGGCGCCGTCGTCGCCGCCGAGCACCTCGGCGACGTCGCCGACCACCTCATCGGCCACTTCGTGGACCAGGCACGGCGTTCCGGCGCCTCCTGGACGGACATCGGCCGCAGCATGGGCGTCACCCGCCAGGCCGCCCAGAAGCGCTTCGTCGCCAAGGGCCCGGGCGAAGCCGGGGACCTCGACCCCGCCCAGGGCTTCAGCCGGTTCACCGAGGCGGCCAGGAACGTCGTCATGGCGGCGCAGAACGAGGCCCATACCGCGGGCAACGACCTGATCCGCCCCGAGCACCTGGCGCTCGGCCTCCTTGTCGAGCCGGACGCCACCGCGGTGCGGGCGATCACCGCGCAGGGCGTCACGCCGGAAGCCGTCCGCCGGGCCGGCACCGCCGCGCTGCCGCCGGCGGCCGGCGAGGTGCCCGACCTCGTTCCCTTCGACCCCGGCGCCAAGAAGGTGCTGGAGCTGACCTTCCGCGAGGCCCTGCGGATGGGACACCCCCACGTCGGGACGGAGCACATTCTGCTGGCCCTGCTGGAGTTCGAGGGCGGCACCGGCCTGCTCGGCGGCCTCGGCGTCGACAAGGCGGCCGCGGAGGCCACCATCGCCGAGGCGGTGGTGGCCTCCGGGACCGAGGAGGAGTGACGGCGTGCCGCCACCCCCGGCTCGGACGGTCAGCCGGTCGGACGGTCAGACGGTCAGCCGGTCGAGGAGGCCGGCCGGCCGTGCCGGCCGGAGCAGGAATCCGGCATGGCTGGTGTCCAGGGTGTGCACCTCGTAGGGGTTGTCGGGCGTCAGGGCGTCGGCCTCGGCGATCAGCCGGTCCTGCATGGCGACCGGCAGCGACCGGTCGCCGGTGAGCCGGATGTAGGTGCGCGGGATCGTGCCCCAGGTCTCGGCGTGCCCCCGGGCGTCGGCCGTCATCACCGCCAGGGACTCGTCCGGCTGGAGAATGCTGAGGAAGGCGCGGAACTGCTCATCCGTGCCATCCGCCATGATCGCCGCCTTGAGCGCGGCGAGCAGGGCCGGGTCGGCGGTGCGGTAGTTGGCCCGGCCGACGCCGAGCGCGGCGGGGTCCCCGACGTTCAGCGCCTGCAAGGGGGCCAGCAGGCTGCCGGCGAACTCGGGTTCCTGCATGTACGCGACGGGGCTCGGCCGTTGCACGCACGACCAGGCGGAGATGTACACGAGCCGGTTCACCAGGTCGGGAACGGCGTTCCCCACTCCGGTGATGGTGGTTCCGCCGAGGCTGGCGCCCACCAGGACGACCGGCCCGTGCGCGGCCACCCGGCGGACGACGTCGACGACCATGTCGACGTTGTCCTGGAGGGTGACCCCGGCCAGGGCCGACGGCTCGGCCGCCCAGGCGTCGAGATCCTGCGGGGCCTGGTAGGCGACCGGGTACTGGGCGTCGAAGCCGTGCCCCGGCAGATCGACCGCGAGACTGCGGTGGCCGAGCAGTGCCAGTTCGCGCTGGACCGGGCTCCACATGAACGAGTTGGAGCCGGAGCCGTGCACGAGGACGAAGGTGGGGTCGGCATCGCGGGCCCGTCGCGAACGGGAGTCGCTTGAGACAGAAGCCATGAGAAAGAGTCCAATTCGGAAGGCGGCATGCGCGGTGCGGCCGCCGTTGTGCGAGAAGAAAGCCGGTGCGCCCCTCACGGGGGGCGTCAGGCTTCGGTGACGGGCACGGAAAGGCCGGCGGCGGCGCGAAGCAGCCGCCGCGTCAGCCGGTGTCGGTGCGCGTCGACAGGCAGGGCCGAGCGTCACGCACACGGCGGCGCCGTGGGGTCACTCGACCGGCAGGGTCACGTCTCAGGTCAGGCGGTACGGACGCGGACGAAGACGAAGGTGTAGGCCATGGCAGGACCATACCGATCGCCCCGGCGCTCCTCGCACCCGGGTGTCACCGCGGGCCGCGGTCGCCGAGTTGCGCTTCGAGGCCGTCGAGCAGGTAGGCGAGCCCGGCGGTGAAGCTGCCCGTCCAGTCGTCGTCGTACAGGTAGCCGTTCGCGGCCAGGGTGGGGTAGCGGTCGCGGTGCGTCAGCAACTGCTCCTGGCCGATGCGGCGTTCCTCGTCGGTGATGTGCAGGGCGGTCTCGGTGGAGGCGCTGCCCATCACGTGGTTGTACAGGGCCCAGGTCGCGGCCGAGAGGGCGGGGCCCGCGAACCCGGCGCGGGCCAGCGTGGACTGGAGTACCTCCATCCAGGCCAGGAAGTTGGGCCCGATGGTCGGCCGCCGCCGGGCGGGGACGGCCGCGGCCCAGGGGTGCCGCAGCAGCGCGGTGCGCCAAGCCGTCAGCACGGTGGTGACGTCCTCGCGCCAGTGGGCGGCGTGTCCTGTGCCCGCCGGCACCTCACCGAAGACGGCGTCGACGGCCAGGTCGATGACGTCGTCCTTCGTGTCGACGTGCCAGTAGAGGGACGGGGCGACGACGGCGAGCCGGTCGGCGAGCCTGCGCATGGTGAGCCGGTCGATGCCCTCCTCGTCGAGGAGCGCGACGGCCGCCTCGACGATGCGCGTGACCGTCAGCGGCGGCTCGCCCCTGGTGGCGCGGCGTGGCCGCAGCCACACGCTCCGCACGTCGCCCGCCTTGCCCATCGCGCCTCACCCGACTCCTGATCCGTGCCCGTTCACCGGTGGCGCCAGTGTAGTAGCGTGTTCGTCGCCCCTAACGATGTTAGGGGAAACGAATTACGTTAGACAGGGGTGGCCGGTGGCGGACACGACGCAGGAATCACAAGGGTCGGAGTCGGAGTCGAGGTCGGAGTCGGGGGCCTTCGGGCGGCAACGGCGGTGGACGCTGCTCGCGGTGAGCGCGGCCCAGCTGCTGGTCGTGCTCGACGGGACGATCGTCAACATCGCGCTGCCCTCCGCCCAGCAGGCACTCGGCATGTCCGACGCCAACCGGCAGTGGGCGATCACCGCCTACGCACTGGCGTTCGGCGGGCTGCTGCTGATCGGCGGCCGGGTCAGCGGCGCACTCGGCCACCGGCGCGCGTTCGCCATCGGCCTCGCCGGCTTCGCCGCTGCCTCCGCACTCGGCGGCGCGGCCCCCAACCCGGGAACGCTGTTCGCCGCGCGCGCCCTCCAGGGCGTCTTCGCCGCCCTGCTCGCGCCCGCCGGACTCTCGCTGCTGACCACCACGTTCACCGGCACCCGCGAACGCGGCCGGGCCCTCGGCGTGTTCGCCGCGGTCGGCGCCGCCGGCTCGGCCATCGGCCTCGTCGCCGGGGGCCTGCTGACCGAGTACGCCAACTGGCGCTGGTGCCTCTACATCAACGTCCCCGTCGCGCTGCTCGCCGTGCTCGGCACCGCCCTGGTGCCCGCGGACCCGCCGGGCCGCGGCGGCGGGCGGCTCGACGTGCCCGGGGCCCTGCTGAGCACCGCGGGCTTCGCCTCGCTGGTGTACGCGTTCAACGAGGCCGAGCCGCACGGCTGGGGCGCGCCGCGGGTGCACGCCCTGCTCGCCGCGGGCGTCCTGCTGCTGGCCGCGTTCGCCGCAGTCGAGCTGCGGAGCCGGGGCCCGCTGCTGCCGATGCGCGTCGTCCTGCACCGCGCCAGGGGCGGCGCGTTCCTCGCCATCTCGCTGATGTTCGTGGCGATGTTCGGCTTCTACCTCTTCATGAGCTACTACACGCAGACGGTGCTCGGCTACACGCCGGTGCAGGCCGGACTGACGCTCATCATCAACGCACTGGCCGCGCTGGCCGGTTCGACGCTGATCGCCGGGCGGCTGCACGGCCGCGTCCCGCCGGTGGCGCTCATCGTTCCCGGACTGCTCGCCGCCGCCGCCGGTCTCGCCATCCTCACCCGCCTGAGTGCGGACAGCAGCCACGTTCTGGCCCTGTACCTGGTGCCCGCGCTCGTCCTCACCGGCCTCGGCCTCGGCTGCGTCATGCCGCCGACCGCGGGCCTGGCCACCGCGGGCATGGGCCACCACGACATCGGTGCCGCCTCGGCCGCCTACCACGCGTCCCAGCAACTCGGCGCGGCACTCGGCACCGCACTCCTCAACACCGTCGCGGCGAGCGCCACCGCCGCCCACCTCACCGCGCACCCGGACGCCACGCCGGACGCCGCGACCGTGCACGGCTACACGACCGCGCTGACCGTGGCCCTCGCCATCCTGCTGGCCGCCGCCTGCCTCGTGGCGCTCCTGAACACCAGGTCGAGGCGCGGGTCACGCTCCGCGGAGCAGGTGGGCTGAGGTGGCGGCCAGGCGGATATCCGGCCGGTGTTCCGGGACGCCGACACGTTCGCCGCCCTGATCCGCGACCCGGTGGCGCCGTTCCGCGCTCGGACCCCTCACACCCTGGTGGCCGCGGCCGACCTGCCGGCCGCCCGAGCCCGCGGGCGGGCCCGCCGCCACACCGCCGCCGCGCCGGTCACGGCGAGGCCCGCGGCGGCGGCGAGCCACAGCGCGGGCGAGGACGGCGAGGCCGCCGCCGCCCCGGCCAGCACGGCGGCCGCGTTGCCCGGCACGGTGCCGAGCAGCGTCGCGGCGGCGAACGGCAGCCACCCCACCCGGCAGGCCGCGGCACCCAGGTTCACGGCCGCGAACGGCACCACCGGGAGCAGCCGCAGCACCAGCACGCCGGTGAACGCCCGCTCCGACAGCCGCCGTTCGAGCGCCGCGACCACACCGTGGCGCGGCAGCAGCGGGCGCAGCGCGAACCGCCCGGCGGCGAACGCCGCCAGCGCCCCGAGCGTGGTGCCCGCGGCGGCCACGGCGAGTCCTGGCCCGACCCCGAACGCCGCGCCCGCGGCGGCGCTGAGCGCCGGCTTGGGCACCAGCACCAGTGTCCCCAGCGCATACCCGGCCACGAACAACGGCCACGCCGTCCCCGGCCCGGGCACCCCGTCGCCGACCACGAACGCGGCACAGGCACCCCCCACGAGCAGCAGGGCGAGGAGCGTGGCCCGCGGAAGTCGGTGTCCGTGCACGCAAGGAATCACACCACTCCGCACGCCGGCGGTCACGCCCGGGCCCGCACGCCGGGCTAGAGCATGCTGAGTGCCCGCATCGCGTCGCGTTCGATGCGCGAGAGCTCGTGGAGGATGGCCCCGGCCTGCACGAGGTTCTCCGTGTCGCCGGATTCGCCTGCTGCCGCGACGAGTGCGGCCACCTGTGTCCAGCGGGTGGCGGCCTCGGTGTACAGGCGGTGGCCCGTGCGCAGGTGGCTGCTGTCGATCAGCCGGACACACTCGGCGAGGAAGTCCCGGTAAAGGTTGCGGAACAGAGCGCCGCCGGTGCCGGCCTGCTCCATGAGGACGGCGGCCCGCGGCAGGTCCTCCCGCGGATTGCCGCTGCGCGACAGCCACTTCGGCACCTGCCCGGCGGTCTTCTCGATGCCCCGGTGGCCCAGGTTCGCGATGGGCGGGTTCAGGAAGGCGTCGGCGCAGGTCCTGATCGCGGGGATGATCCGGTCCTGCGGCGCGGCCGGGCCGCTGGGCGCCGTGATGGTGAAGGAGCGGTGCCTGGCGGCCATGGGGCCGCGTTCGGCCCTGGCCCTGGCCAGGCCGGTGCGGCTGGTCGAGACGGCGCCGCCCTGCGGGGCGGTGTCCACCAGGTAGGCGTCCTGTTCGTCGTAGCCGTACATGGCCACGACGTGTCCGCCGAAGTGCACCTTGGTGCTGAAGTAGTCCAGGTGGTAGCTGTCGAGCTGAAGGCCGACCGGCCGGCCGGCGTCGATGGGGCCCGCCACGTTCTGCCATGCCTTGCGCGGGGAGGCGGTCTCCGCCACCCGGAGCTCAAGTCCGAGTGCGGCGGCCACGTTCCTGGTGAGCACGAACGGCTTGACCCGGCCGCCCAGGAAGGGGAAGCCCATGGCTTTGCTGTCCCAGTAGATGAACGACAGCCCGGAGCCGAGCCCGAACAGCATGGGCTCGGACAAGTCGAGTCCCTCATGCCGCAGCAGCACGCCAAGCGCCGTCGTCTCGCAGTGCTGCATACCGCGGACATCGACGTCTTTCACCATGGCCATGCGGCTCATTCTCCCCCTCACCGGACGACTCACCGGACGACAGCGCCGCGGTTGGGCGTGCGGGGGCACGGCATACTGTGCGGATGCCGACAGCAGAATCCATAGCCCGGCTGCGTGAAGTCCTCCAGCTGCTCAAGTCCTTCCACGAACCGGCCGACATCCGCCGTGCCCCCGCACTGGAGCCCGCCGTCGACAAGGTGGTCTCCGCCGCCGCGGAGCTGGTCGACGTCACGGAGCCCGAGAATCTGCAGCGGCTCGCCTTGGCCGTCAAAGCCATCAAGGCCGCGCAGAAGGCGGCACGCGCCCACCGCCGCAACCCCCTGACGCGCCCGCTCTCCCACGCGCGCTTCGCGCTGAAGGTCGGCTCGGCCCAGGGCGCGATCCAGGGTGTGGTGGACAAGCTGGACCCCGCGGACACGCGCCCGTCCTCCTGAACGGCCCCTCGTCCCGGCGGTGGCCGGTCTGGGGCGGGGCCGGCCGCCTCGGCACCCGGCCCCGCGCGCCGGGGTCAGGCCCGGGAGCGGCCGACGTAGATGTTGCGGGCGCGGTAGTGGGTGTCGGTGGTGGGTCCGGATGAGCCGGATGAGCCTTCCATCTGCAGGTTGATGATGATCCACATCGGCCTGCCGACGAAGTCGGCGCCCCGGTGCTGGCCGACCCACTGGTCGTCGAGGTAGTAGTGGATGTCGACGTCGGTGGCGCCGGCCTTGGAGATCCAGGCGCGGTAACCGTGCCAGGAGCCCGGGTTGGAGACGTTGACGATGGTGTTGGACCAGCCACCGGAGGCGTTCTTATAGGTGTTGAACCAGTTCCGCGCGTCTCCCTTGTACTCCAGGATGTCGCTTTCCGGCGGCCAGCTGTTGACGCCGGTCAGCCAGAACGCCGGCCACGTGCCGCGCCCGGACGGGGCCTGGAACTCTCCCTTCACCTCCCACTGGGGAAACTCGTCGCTGACCACGACGTGCTGTTTCGCGTGCACCGCGCCGGAGTGGTAGCGGATCGGCAAATACGGATCGGCGGAGCTGTTTCCCTCGTCCCAGTTGATGCGGGTCGCCTTGAGCGTCAGGGCATTGCCGTCCAGATAGACGTGATTGTGGTCGGTGCTGGACGCGTACATCCGGGCGGTGCCGTTGTGGTCGGAGCCCCACGGGTAGCGGTAGTTCCAGGCCGCCTCAAGCGACGCGTAGCTCGTGAACGAGCCGTTGATGACCGTTTCCCAGGCGGCCGCCGTGGCCGCCGTGGCGGGCCGTGCCAGGCCGAGCGCCGTGCCGGCCAGTCCGGCGCCGCCGGCCACCAGGAAACGTCGTCTGCTGTGCGCCATGCCGTTTCACCCTTCTCGTCAGGTACCGGGCGGCGCGGAATATCCGCGCCGCCCGTGAAACCGCGCAGCCGGCCGGTCGGTCGGCCGGTCGTTCGTTCGGATGCGATGTCACCGTCGTCCCGCCGCGATACCGCGTCAATCGGCCCCAACTCAAGCAATCACAAACAATCAGTTGCGTTCATCGGGCGGGGTGGACGAAAACCGGTCGACACCGGGGACCGCTTCCGGAATCGTGCGGCGGCATGCGACACGAAGACGTCTGGAACGTCCAGGTTGCCCAGAGCTACGACACGCCGGGTGCGGGCATGTTCGCCCCCGAGGTCCTGGAGCCGGCGGTGGACCGCCTCGCCGAACTCGCCGCCGGGGGACGCGCGCTGGAGTTCGCCATCGGAACGGGCCGGGTGGCCGTTCCGCTGGCGCGGCGCGGAGTACCGGTCGCCGGCGTCGAGTTGTCGCGCCCGATGCTCGGCCAACTGCGCACGAAGGCGGACGAGGAGACGATCCCGGTCGTCGTCGGCGATATGGCGACCGCCCGCGTGCCGGGGGTGTTCCGGCTCGTCTACCTCGTCTACAACGCGGTCTCCAATCTGCTCATCCAGCCGGAACAGGTCGCGTGCTTCCAGAACGCCGCCCGTCATCTCGCCCCGGGCGGACGGCTGGTCATCGAGCTGTGGGTGCCCCAGCTGCGGGAGCTGCCGCCCGGCCGGCAGGCGGTGGTCTCGCAGTCCGAGGAGGGGTACGTCTGCCTGGACACCTTCGACGTCCTGCGTCAGCAGGTCGTGTCCCACAACATCTGGTTCGACGAGGGCGAGCGGGCGCGGGTGTTCCGCAGCCCGCACCGCTACGTCTGGCCGGCCGAGCTGGACCTCATGGCCCAACTGGCCGGGTTCTGGCTGGAGTCCCGGCACGCGGACTGGCAGGGCGCCGAGTTCACCGCCGAGTCGCGTTCCCACGTCTCCGTCTACCGGCTGCCGGACGCCGCCTGAGCACCCGGCACACCCGCGTCAGCGCGCCCCCGGGGCCCGCGCGGCTCAGTGCAGCAGGGAGGTCACCCAGTGGTGGAATTCGGTGATGTGGTGTTCGGTCGGTACCAGGACGCCGCCCGTTCCGTAGGCGCGGGAGTGCATCGCGGGCTGGGTGCGTTCGCAGGCGGCGAAGTCCTGTTCGTTGACACGGTGGAACAGCTCCACAGAGGCGGAGATGTCGGCGCCGGAGTCGATGACGTCGGCCGCGTACAGCCAGTCGCACTCCACCCGGGTCAGGTCGGGGGCCAGGGGGAACATGCGGTGCAGGATGACGTGGTCGGGCACGAGGTTGAGGAAGACCTGCGGGCGGACCGTGGTGGCGAAGTAGCGGCGGTCCTGTTCCTCGGCGAGGCCGGGCAGGCGGCCGAAGCCGGCTTGGCCGTCCACGGTGAAGCCCTCGGCGTCGCCGGAGAACTCGGCGCCGTGCCCCACATAGGACTGGGCCGCGTACCCCCCGGCGAATTCGGGGAGCACCTGCACCAGTTCGGGGTGGATCGAGGCGCAGTGGTAGCACTCCATGAAGTTCTCGACGATCAGTTTCCAGTTGGCGCGTACCTCGTAGTCGATGCGCCGCCCGAGCACCAGATCGGCGGGCCGGTACCGTTCGACGGCGTCCGCGTCGCCCAGGCGGGCGGTGACGGAGCCGATGACGGTCTCCTCGAACGAGGGCGGCGTATCGGCCAGGCACACCCACGCGTAGCCGAGCCATTCGCGCAGCGCGACGCCGATCAGGCCGTAATCGGCGCGGTCCACGCCGGGCACGTCGCGGAGGTTGGGGGCGGCGACCAGGCGGCCGTCGAGCCCGTAGGTCCAGGCGTGGTACGGGCAGCGGAGGTTGCGCCGTACCTGGCCCGACTCCTCGGTGCACAACCGGGCGCCCCGGTGGCGGCAGACATTGAGGAACGCGCGCAGGGCGCCGTCGCGCGCGCGGGTGATCAGCACGTTCTCGCGCCCCACGGTGACCGTGCGGAAGGAGCCGGGCGTCAGCAGGTCGCCGGCGCGCACGGCGCAGATCCAGCGCGTTTCGAAGATCCGTTCCTGCTCGCGGCGGAACGTGGCGGGGTCGGTGTAGGCGGAGCCGGGCAGGGTCGGGAGCAGGCCGGCTTGGGTGATCGGCATCGTCGTCATGGCTACCGGCCTCCCAGCCGGCTCGGGCGGAACAGCTCGATGGGGTGGGGCGTGGTGCCGGTGAGGGCGAGGTCGGCGAGGATCTCGCCGACGACGGGGACGAATTTGAAGCCGTGGCCGGAGAATCCGCAGGCCACGGTGACCTGTTCGTGCGCCGGGTGCGGGGCGATCACGAAGTGCTCGTCGGGGGTGGTGGTGTACATGCAGGTCACGGCGCGCAGCAGGCGGCCGGGCAGGTCGGGCAGCCGGGCGCCGGCGTGCGCGGCCATCTCGCGCGCCTCCCGGGGGTGCACCGTGCGGTCGATGGTGTCGGGCGTGCAGACGCTGCCCTTGCGGAAGAACGCGACCTTCGCGCCGCCGTCGGGCCCTTCGATCGCGGGGAAGCCGTAGATCTGGGTGCCGGCCGCGTCCTCCCAGATGTAGACGGGGTGCCGTTCCGGCTCGAACGGCGCGGTGCCGCCGACCGGCGCGAACCAGTACATGACCTGCCGTTCGATGGTGAACGGCACGCCGAGGTCCGCCAGTTGCTCCGGCGCCCAGGCGCCGGGGCAGACCACCAGATGGCCGGCGGTGTACACGTCGTCCGGGGTCGTGACGCGCACGCCGCGCCCGCCGGGCAGCGCCGTCCAGTCGGTGACCGGCTCCTGGTAGTGCAGGTCGGCGCCCGCCGCGGCGGCCAGCTTCAGCTGCGCGGCGACCGTGGCCTCCGGGCGCAGCAGCCCGGCCCTGGCCTCGTACAGCGCGATCTCGTCGTCCTGCGGGGCGAGGGTGGGGAAGCGGGCGCGGATCTCCTTGGCGTCGAGCAGCTCGTGCGGCAGCCCGTGGGCCGTGGCCGAGCGCAGGCTGCCCGCCACGGTCGTGCTGTCCGGGCGGCCGATCATGAGCCCGCCGCACAGCAGCGCGATGGCGCGGCCCGCCTCGCGTTCGAGACGTTCGTACAGCTCGTAGGCGCGCAGCAGCAGCGGAACGTAGTCGGGGCCCTCGAAGTAGGACTGCCGCGTGATGCGCGAACCGCCGTGGCTCGAGCCGCGGTCGTGGACCGGGCCGAAGCGTTCGAGGCCGAGCACGCGGGCGCCGCGCGCGGCGAGGTGGTCGGCGGCGGCGCTGCCCATGCCGCCGAGGCCGAGCACGATGACGTCGTAACGGGAAGCCATGCCTCTCCCTTCTCGCGTCCTGTCCCCGCGGCCGCGCGCGGCCCGCCTCAGCGGCGGATGCGGGTCATCTCCGGATCGAGCAGCGGCTCGGCGCGGACGGTGGCGGGCACCTTCTCGCCGAAGTACTCGATGTGCACGCCGGTGCCCGGCACCGCGAGGGCGGCGGGCAGCCAGGCGTAGGCGATGGCGCGGCCGACGGTGTGGCCGAAGGCCGCGCTGGTGACGTAGCCGACGGGCCCCGCCGACGAGGCCGCGTGCACCGGCTCGCTGCCCAGCACGAGGGCGGCGGGGTCGTCCAGCGTGAGGCAGGCCAGCCGGCGCCGCGCGGTGGCCTCCGACCGGTCCGCGAGGGCGTCGCGGCCGATGAAGTCGCCCTTGTCGGCGCGGACCGCGAAGCCGAGGCCCGCCTCGTACGGGTCGTGTTCCTGCGTCATGTCCACTCCCCAGGCGCGGTAGCCCTTCTCCAGCCGCAGACTGTTGAACGCGGCACGCCCGGCCGCGAGGATGCCGAGCCGCTGCCCGGCCTCCCACAGCGTGTCCCACAGCCGCAGCCCAAGGTCGGCGCTGGTGTACAGCTCCCAGCCCAGCTCGCCGACGTAACTCAGCCGCAGGGCGGTGACCGGCACGTGGCCGATGTGCCCGCGCCTGGCCGTGAAGTAGCGGAACGCCTCGTGCGAGACGTCGATGTCGGCCAGCGGCTGGACGAGTTCCCTGGCCAGCGGACCCCACACGCCCAGGCAGCAGGTGCCGGGCGTGACGTCGCGGACGGCGACCGAGCCGTCCGCGGGCGCGTGCCGCAGCAGCCAGTCCGTGTCGAGCGGCCCGTTGCAGCCGATCTGCCAGCGGTCCTCGGCGAGGCGGGCGGCGGTGATGTCGGAACGGACCCCGCCCGCCTCGTCGAGCAGCAGCGTGTAGACCACCGCGCCCGGCCGGCGGCCGACCCGGCCGGTGGTGAGGCGGTCGAGGAAGGCGAGCGCGCCTGGGCCCGAGACCTCAAGGCGCTTCAGCGGGGTCATGTCGAACAGCGCGACGCGTTCGCGCGTGGCCAGGGCCTCGGCGGCGGCGATCGGCGACCAGTGCCGCGCGGCCCAGGAGTCGCGGGGCGGGGCGGCGCCGGGCGGCAGCGACTCGGCGAGCGGGGCGTTCGCCTCGAACCAGTGCGGGCGCTCCCAGCCCGCCGACTCCAGAAGGTGCGCGCCGAGTTCGCTGTGCCGCGGGTGGAAGGGGCTGGTGCGCAGCGGCCGGGGCCGCGCGGGCGGGTCGAGCGGGTGGATGATGTCGTAGACCTCGACGAAGCTCTGCGCGCCGCGGTCGGCGATGTAGGCGGGGGAGAGCTGCGCCTCCTCGAACCGGTGCACGTCGCAGGCGTGGACGTCGGTGCGGGGGCGGCCCTCGGCCAGCCATTCGGCGACGGCGCGGGCCACGCCCGCCGAGTGCGTCACCCAGACCGCCTCGGCCAGCCACAGGCCCGGCACCTCGCGGACCTGGCCGATGAGCGGCATGCCGTCCGGCGTGAACGAGAACACGCCGTCGAACCCGTCCACGCCCCCGCCCCCGCCCCCGTCCCCGTCCCCGTCCCCGGTCTCGTCCGCCGTGCCGCGCAGCGCGGGGACCAGCTCGGCCGCGTCCCGCAGGGAGGGCGCGAACTCCGCCGCGGAGAACGGGAGTTCAGAGGCGGTCAGGGCGGAGGGGTCGACGGGCATGGGCCGGTGGGCGTAGGAGCCGATGCCGAGCCGGTCGCCGTGCTGGCGGAGGTAGAGGTCGCGGTCCTGGTGGCGCAGGATCGGCAGGCGCGCGGCGGGGTCGAGGGCGGGCAGCGGCGCGGTGCGGGCGTACTGGTGGGCCAGCGGCAGGAGCGGCACGGTGACCTTGGCCATCGCGCCGACGACCGGGCCCCAGAAGCCGGCGGCGCACACGACGGCGTCGGCGGGCACGTCGCCCCGGTCGGTGCGCACGCCCCGCACGCGCCCGTCCGCGTCGCGTTCCAGGCCGGTGACGGTGTGCCCGCCGCGGAACGTCGCGCCGCGCGCGATGGCGCGTTCGGCCTGGAGGCGGCAGGCCAGGGCCGCGTCGGCGAGCCCGTCGTCCGGGGTGTGGAGGCCGCCGAGTACGCGGCCGGTGTCGAGCAGCGGCCACAGTTCGGCGCACCGGCCGGGAGTGACCGGCTCGGCCTCGACGCCCCAGGACGCGGCGAGGCCGGCCCGGCGGGACAGGTCGGCCAGGCGCTCGGGCGTGGTGGCGACCTCAAGGCCGCCGACGGCGGAGAAGCAGCCGAGCGAGCGGTACTTGTCGATCGTGTACCGGGCGAACTCGGAGAGCACCTTGGCCGGGCTGGTCGCGAAGACCAGACCGGGTGCGTGGTAGCTGGAGCCGGGGCCCGCGAACAGCGGCCCGCGGTCGAGCACGGTCACGTGCCGCAGCCCGCGGGCGGTCAGTTCGTCGGCGAGCGCACAGCCGACGATGCCCGCGCCGATGATGACGACATGCGTTCCCGCCTCCGCTGCCATGGCCCGCTCCTCTCACCGATGCGTTGCGCATGGCGCGCTGCGTTGCGCCATGTGGGACATGGTGAGAAGCGCTCCGGGCAGTGTCAAGGGGGAGAAGGCACGGCGCACACAACGGAAAACGAACCGAAAATGGCCGGAAATCAGCTGCCGTAGCCCAGGCGCCTGGACAGTTCGGCCGCCGCCGCCATGCAGCTTTCGGCCAGCGCCGACAGCCGGTCCCCGCCCATCCGGTACACGGGGCCCGAGACGCCGATCGCCCCGATCACCGTCCCGTCGTACCTGCGCACGGGCGCGGCCACCGCGTTCAGCCCGTCCTCCAGCTCCTGCTGCGTGACCGCGAAGCCGTCGGCCGCCACCGCGTCCGCCTCCGCCCGCAGCGCCGCGGCCGCGGTCACCGTGCGCTCCGTGAACCGCTCCTGCTCCTGCGCGAGCAGGCTCTCCCTGACGGGCGTCGGCAGCGCGGCGAGCAGCACCTTCCCGCTGGCCGTGGCGTGCAACGGGGTGCGCCGCCCGAGCCAGTTGTACGCCGCCACCTCCGCCGTGCCCCTGGCCTGCATGATGTTGACCGCGGCATCCCCGTCGAGCACCGCGACGTTGGCCGTCTCGCCGGACTCGTCCGCGAGCCACCGGCAGACCGGCGCGCTCTCCTGCGAGATGTCGAGCCGAATCGCGGCGGCCCCCGCCAGCCGCAGGATTCCGGCCCCCAGGTAGTACTTGCCGCGCTCCTTCTCCTGGTCCACGAGACCGCGGCTCTCCAGCGCCCAGAGCAGGCGCGACGCGGTGGACTTGTGCACCCCCAGCTCGTCCGCGATCTCGGTGACCCCGGCCCCGCCGTTCCTCGCCAGTACCTCGAGCACGCTCACGGCCCGGTCCACCGACTGAAGGGACCCGGCCACCCCCCGCCGCCCGTCATCACCGTCTGTCATGGCCCCAATCGTAGGCGCCGTCACCCCGGTGGACCCGTGTCGGGCGGCGGCGGTCCTGGCCGGCTGGTGGAGCATCGGGGGGTGGTGGATGCCGTAGTCGTCGGGGCCGGTGCGGCCGGGCTCTCCCTCGCGCACCGGCTCACCGGGGCGGCCGGGGCGGCCGGGGCGGAGGTGGTGCTCGTGACGGCGCCCGAGGGCCCGCTGCGCCCCGCCGAACGGACCTGGTGCTGGTGGGAGGCCGGTCCCGGGGAGTACGACGAGGCCGTGGTCGCCGCCTTCCCGCGGCTGCGCGTCCGCGGCCGGGCCGGGGATGTCGCCGAACGGCGCCCGGGGGCGCTGCGTTACAAGATGCTGCGGTCCGGCGGCTTCGAGGCGCTGATCCGCGGGCGGCTCGCGGAACGGGCCGGGTTCAGGGCCGTGACGGCCGAGGTCAGCTCCGTGCGGGACGCGCCGGGCGGCGGCGCCGAGGTGCGCGGCACCGCGCCCGACGGGCGGCCCGTCGTACTGCGCGCCCGCTGGGCGTTCGACTCACGACCGCCGCGGCGCCTGCCGCCCGCCCGTACCACGCTGCTCCAGCACTTCCGCGGCTGGTTCGTGCGGGCGGGGCGCGGCGCGTTCGAGCCGGGCGTGGCCGAACTGATGGACTTCAGAACCCCGCAGCCGCCGCGCGGCCTGTCGTTCGGCTACCTGCTGCCGCTCGGGGAGCGCGAAGCGCTGGTCGAGTACACCGAGTTCTCGCCCGCCCCGCTGTCCGACGCCGCCTATGACCGCGCGCTGCGGCACTACACGCGGCACGTGCTCGGGCTCGCCGACCCGCACGTCACCGCCGTCGAACAGGGCGTCATCCCGATGACGGACGGCACCTTCCCGCGCCGCGCCGGGCGGTCGGTGTTCCGCATCGGCGTCGCGGGCGGGGCCGCGCGGCCCGCGACCGGCTACGCGTTCGCCGCCGTACAGCGGCAGAGCCGCGCCATCGCCGACGCCTTCCGGCGCGGCCGGCCGCCGGTGCCGCCGCCCCCGCACTCGGCGCGCTCCCGCGGCATGGACGCGGTGCTGCTCGCCGCCCTCGACGCCGGGCGGGTCAGCGGGCCCGACGTGCTGACCCGGCTCTTCCACGAGGTGCCGACGGAACGCCTGCTGCGGTTCCTCGACGGGCGCACCCGCTGGTGGGAGGACGCCGCGGTCGGACTGCGCATGCCGGTAGGACCCATGCTGCGCACCGCGGCGGAACTGCCGTTCCGCCCGCGCCGGAACGCTTCGGGAAAGTGAGGGAACACCCCATGACGCTGCTTCGCGACCGCGAACTCGCCGCGGCCTTCGACCGCGCCGCCGTCGGCTACGACCGGCTGGTCGCCGTCAACCCCGGCTACCACGCCCACCTGCGCCGCTCCGCCCGCCGCCTCGGGCCGCGGCAGGTCCCGGGCGGCGGGCGGCCGCGGCTGCTCGACCTGGGCTGCGGCACCGGGGCCTCCACGGCCGCGCTGCTCGCCGCCCACCCCGGCGCCCGGATCACCGCGGTGGACGCCTCGGCCGGCATGCTGGCGCGGGCCGCGGCCAAACGGTGGCCCCCCGGCGTCGCGTTCGTGCACGCTCCGGCGGAGCACCTCGAACGCGCGGGCGTCACCGGCCCGTTCGACGGCGTCCTCGCCGCCTACCTCTTCCGCAACGTCACCGACCCGGACGGGCTGCTGACCGCCGTGCGGCGGCTGCTCGCGCCCGGCGGGCGGCTCGCGGTGCACGAGTACACGCTCAGCGGCCGACCGCTGCACCGCGCGGTGTGGACCGCCGTCTGCCGCGGCCTCGTCTGCCCGGCCGGCGCCCTCACCGGCGACCGGCTGCTGTACCGGCACCTGTGGCACAGCGTCGCCGGCTTCGACACCGCCGCGGCCTTCGCGGACCGCATGGCGCGCGCCGGCTTCCGCGGCGTGCGCGCCGGGACCATGCCGGGCTGGCAGCGCGGCATCGTGCACACCCTCGTCGGGACCGCGCCGTGACCGGCCCCGGCCGCGACTTCGGCCGCGACTTCGGCCGCGACCGGCGCGCCGTGGTGCTGCCGGCGGCCGGCGGGCGCGCGCGGGTGGCGGGGACGCCGCCGCGTACCGCCGTGATCGGCGGCGGCATCGCCGGGCTCGCCGCCGCCACGGCCCTGGCGGAACGCGGCGTCCGCGTCACGCTGTTCGAACGCGGTGCCGGTCTCGGCGGCCGCCTCGCCGGCCACCCCGTGACGCTGGCCGACGGCTCGGCCGCCACGATGACGCGCGGCTTCCACGCGTTCTTCCACCAGTACTACAACCTGCGGCAGCTGCTGCGCCGCGCCGATCCCGGGCTGCGCATGCTGACCGGCCTGCCCGACTACCCGCTCCAGCACCGCGACGGCGCCCGCGACGGCTTCGCCCGCGTGCCGCGCACCCCGCCGTGGAACGCGCTCGGCTTCGTCGCGCTCAGCCCCTCGTTCCGCGTCCCTGACCTCGCCGGGATGCGCCCGGCCGCGGCGCTGCCGCTGCTGGACGTGCGGGTGCCGGACATCTACCGGCGCCTCGACGGGACCAGCGCGCACGACTTCCTGGCGGGCATCGGGTTCCCCGCCGCCGCCCGGCATCTGGCGTTCGAGGTCTTCTCCCGCAGCTTCTTCGCCGACCCGCGCGAACTGTCCGCCGCCGAGATGGCCCTCATGTTCCACATCTACTTCCTCGGCTCCGCCGAGGGCCTGCTGTTCGACGTGCCGTCCGAGCCGTTCCCCCAGGCCCTGTGGGAGCCGCTGGCCGCCTGTCTCGCGCGGCTCGGCGCGGAGTTGCGCACCGGCGCCGCCGCCGAACGGGTCACCCCGGCGGGGAACGGCCTCGATGTGACGGCGGACGGGCCGGCGGAACGGTTCGACGCGGCGGTGCTCGCCCTCGACACCGAGGGCCTGCGCGGCCTCGTGGCGCGCTCGCCCGCGCTCGGCGACGCGGAGTGGCGGGCGCGCGTCGGCAAACTGCGCACCGCGCCGCCGTTCCTGGTGTCGCGGTACTGGCTGGACCGGCCGGTGGCCCGCGACCGGCCCGGGTTCCTCGGCACCGCGGGCTACGGCGCGCTCGACAACATCACGGTGCTGAACGCCTTCGAGGGCGAGGCCGCGCGGTGGGCCGCCCGCACCGGCGGCTGCGTGCTCGAACTCCACGGCTACGCCCGGCCGGTGGGCGCGGACCAGCGGGCCGAGCGGCGCCGGCTGCTGGCCGCGGCGCACGAGGTGTACCCGGAGCTGCGCGGCGCGCGGACCGTCGACGCGCGGCACGAATGGCACGCCGACTGCCCGCTGTTCCCCGTCGGCGGCCACGCCGGGCGGCCGACCGTGCGCACCCCCCACCCGGCGGTGATGCTCGCGGGCGACCTGGTGCGCACCCCGCTGCCGGTCGCGCTGATGGAACGCGCCGCCACCACCGGCTTCCTGGCCGCGAACGCGCTGCTCGCGCGCTGGGGCGTGCGCGGCCACCCGCTGCGGACGGTGCCGCGGCGCGGGCGGTCCGCCGCCTTCCGGGCGCTGGCCGCGCTCGGCCGCCCCACGCAGCCCACGCAGCCCATGCAGCCCACGCAGCCCACGCAGCCCACGCAGCCCGTTCAGCCCGGGAACGCGCCGCGTTCGCGCAGCGCCCAGCGGCGCTCCGCGTAGGCCAGGTCGTCCCGCCACAGCCGGGCCGCCGCGGCCCGCATCAGCGGCCTGGCCAGCGGGGCCGCGGCGCGGGCGAGCGCGAAGCCGGGGCGGTGCGAGGTCGCGACGACGGCCTCGATCACGGCGGTCCGCGGCGCGCCGTCGGGGCCCGGGCCGAGCGGGGTCGCGTGCGTCTCCACGACCGAGCCGCGGCCCTCGCCCTCCTCGATCAGCATGGTGACGGTGCGCGGCCCGGGCGCGGTGAAGACCGCGCGCACCGGCACCACGGCGCGCCCCGCGACGCGGAACGAGACGTCGACGGCGAGGCGGTCGGGCGCGTCCGCCACGACGGTCAGGTCCACGAAGGAGTACGGGTGGAACCAGGCGCCGTGCCACGGGTCGAGGCGGTTGGCGACCACGTCCTCCGGCTCGCACCTGCCGGTGCCGGTGAACACGGAGTGCAGCGTGCCCGCGGGCCCGGGACGGGCGGGCACCGGCGGCGCGGCCAGCGGTTCCTCGCCGCCGAGCCCGTCCAGGCGCACCCAGGCCAGCACGCCGTCGTCATGCGCGGGGAACGGCTCCCAGCCGGCGAACGGCCTGCCGTCCAGGGCGAGTCCGTGCCAGTGGCACAGCAGCCGGCCGCAGCGGACCCTGCTGTCCTTCAAGGGCGCGCCCAGATGCGGGCACGCCCCCTGCCCGGCCAGCAGCCGGCCGGCCCGGTCGCGCCAGGCGACGACCTCGGTGCCGCCGACCGTCCGGCCGAGGGGGCGTTCCGCGGCGATGTCCGCGGACCCCGCGAGCACATACCAGTTGCCCGCGGTCCTGGCCGTGGCGCGGGCCAGCGCCTCGGCGATGAGGGCGGGCCTGGCGGCGCGCCAGGTGGGGCGCTGGTCCTCCCAGGCGGCGCGGCGGCGCAGGCGCAGCGGGTAGGGGGCGCGGGCGGTCATGCGGGGCTCCGTTCGGCCGGTGCGAGCGCCGGGGCGCGGTCGGCGGCCCGCGCGCGCCGGCGGGCGGCCAGGGCGCGGGCGAGGCCGTCGAACGCGACGGCGGCGCGCCGGTGCCGCGGCACGGCGGCGCGGCGGTGCAGCACGGACCAGCCGTCCGCGGCGACGGCGTCGAGGATGCCGCCGTACAGGGTCAGGGCGGTGCGGATGCAGGGCCGCGCCACCGGATCGAGCATCGCGACGCCGGGCGCGGCCTCGCGGTAGACGCCGCGGGTCAGCGCGGCGGCGGCCATCAGCGCGGCGGTGATGCGCCGGTCCCGCGAACCCGTTCTGCGGCTCCAGCACAGCAGTTCGCGGTCGGCGCCGTGCGCGGCGAGCAGGTCGGCGGGCAGGTACACCCGGCCGCGGTCGAGGTCCTCGCCGACATCGCGCAGGAAGTTCGTCAGCTGGAACGCCTCGCCGAGCGCGGCGGCGTGCGGCGCGGCCTCCGCGCGCGGCACGACCGTGCCGAGCACCGGCAGCATCTGGAGCCCGATGACGGCGGCCGAGCCGTACATGTAGCGGCGCAGGTCCGCGTAGGTGGGGTAGTCGGTGACGACCAGGTCGCTGCGCATCGAGCCCAGGAACGCGGTGAAGTAGCCGGGGTCGATGCCGTAGCGCGCGGTGGTGTGCGCCAGGGCGCGCACCACGGGGTACCCCTCGTCCGTTCCGCTCCCCTGGGCGGGCCCGGTGGCGAGGCGGGCCGCGAGGCGCGCGGCGAGCGCGTCCAGGGCCCGCGCGCGCTCCCGCGGCGCCGTCTCCCGGCCCAGGTCGTCGACGATGTCGTCGGCCCAGCGCGCGAATCCGTACAGCGCGTGCACCGCGGGGCGGCGGTCGGCGGGCAGCAGGCGCGTGGCGAGGAAGTAGGTCTTGCCGTGCCTGGCGTTGAGCCGCCGGCACTGCGCGTAGGCGGCGCGCAGTCCAGGACCGGTGATGCCGGCGGCGTCGAGTTCGCGGGCGGTCACGACGCGAGCGCGATGGTCGTGCGGGACCGGTCGCCGCCGCGGAGCCCGGTGACGCGGGCCGCGGCCAGCTTCCCGGAGAGCAGCACGGGCGGCACGCCCACGCCCGGCGTGGTGCCGCAGCCGGCGAGCACGGCGTTCGCGAGTCCGCGCACCAGGTTCCGCGGCCGGAACGGGCCGGTCTGCGCGAAGGTGTGCGCGGCGGAGAACGGCGTTCCGGCGGCGTGCCCCTGCCGCGCCCAGTCGGCGGGGGTGACCAGGTGCGCCTGTTCGATCGCGCCGCCGAGGCCGGTGAGTCCGCGGTGCTCCAGCTCGGCCACCAGCTCGTCGCGGTAGCGCGGGCCGAGCGCCTGCCAGGTGTCGGGGCCCGGGCCGATGCCGGTGTGGGGGCAGGGGGCGAGCACGTAGTGCAGGTGCTTGCCCGGCGGGGCGAGGGACGGGTCGTGCGTGGTGGGGCGGGTGATGAGCAGCGACGGGTCGGTCATCAGCCGCCCGCCGCGGGTCAGCTCCTCGAAGGTGCGGCGCCAGGCGCGGCCGAACGACAGGGTGTGGTGACCGAGTTCCGGCCAGGTGCGGGAGGTTCCGGCGTGCAGCACGACCGCGGACGGCGCGTGGCGCAGCGGCAGCGGGCGGCGCGGGACGCGGCCGAGCAGCCGGTAGGCGGTGGGGAGTTCGCAGCTGAGGACGACGGCGTCGCAGGGGATGCGCAGCCCCGCGGCGGTGTGCACGGCGGTGACGCGGTCGGCGGCGCGTTCGAGCCGGGTGGCCTCCTGCGCCCAGTGGAACGTGCCGCCCGCCTCGGCCGCCGCCTCGGCCAGCGCGCGCGGCAGGGCGTGCACGCCGCCGCGCGGGAAGTACACGCCGGCGACCGTGTCCATGTAGGCGATGACCGCGTACGCCGCGAGCGCGCGGGCCGGCGGCACGCCCGCGTACAGCGACTGGAAGGTGAAGACGCGCCGCAGCCGTTCGTCGTTCAGGAAGCGGCCGATCTGCCGGTCGAGGCGGCCGAAGCCGCCGAGGGCCGCGAGGCGGGCCAGGTCGGGGTGGAGCAGCTGGAGCGGCGAGTCGAAGTTGGCGTCGATGAAGCGCCGCCGCTGGGCGCGGTACAGCGCTTCGAGCCACCGCCGCAGCCGCAGGTAGCCCGCGGCCTCGCGCGGGCCCGCGCACCTGCGGACCTCGGCCTCCATCGCCTCCGCGCCGGTGTGCACGTCGATGCGGCTGCCGTCGGCGAACCGCGCCCGGTAGGCGGGGTGCAGCGGAACGAGGTCGAGGCGGTCGCGCAGCGAGGTCCCGACGGCCGCGAACGCCTCGTCGATCAGCTCCGGCATGGTGAGCACGGTCGGCCCGGTGTCGATGCGGTAGCCGCCCAGGTCGAGCCGCCCGGCCCGGCCGCCGGGCCCCGGGGACCGCTCCACGACGGTGACGCGGCGCCCGGCCCCGAGCAGGTGCAGGGCCGCGGCGAGCCCGGAGAGACCCGCGCCCACCACGACGACGTGGCCGGTCGGCCCGGCCAGCCGCCTCACCGGCCGGCTCCGGAGTTCGGTTCTGCGGTTCTGCGGTGTCGTGGCATCGCGCGTCCTTCCGTGTGCCGGGCACCCGTCCGGGCGGCCCGTCGCAGGCGTTCCCCGCAACGGGTCCCGGCGCTCGCGGCGCGCCACGATTCAGCCCGTTCGGCCCACACCTCCGGGGCGGGAACGCTGCGGCTCGACGGTGTACTTGGGGTCGCGGGCCGAGGCGAGGCCGGCGTGGAAGAGGCCGAAGCGGGTGCACACCGACGCGGCGAGCAGCGCCGCGCCGCTGAGCGCCGCCGCCCGCCGGCTGCGGCGGGAGCGCAGCGCCGCGCCGGCCGCGCCCGCCGTGCCCAGGACCTCGGCGGCGCGCAG
The DNA here is from genome assembly GCF_031845565.1 of Streptomyces johnsoniae. Lineage (NCBI taxonomy): Bacteria > Bacillati > Actinomycetota > Actinomycetes > Kitasatosporales > Streptomycetaceae > Streptomyces > Streptomyces johnsoniae. The sequence goes on from NZ_JAVREV010000012.1 coordinate 219,491, forward strand.
CAGGCGGCCGGCCGTGCCCTGCCGGTAGGTCTCCGCGATCATTCCGGTGCGGCGGCGCAGGGCGTGCATGGCGGCGAGTTCGGCCGCCGTGCCGAGCACGGCGGCCCGGCGGGCGGGGCCGTTCTCCGGCAGCGGGCCCGTCAGCAGCGCCATGCCGGCCGCCGCCGCGGCGGCGGAGCCGGTGAACAGGTAGGGCAGTTCGCGGTGGCCCTCGTGCCAGGCGGGTACCGCCGTGTCGGCGATCAGCACGCCGGTGTAGGCGGCGACCGCGGGGCCGAACACGGCCGCCCCGCAGGCCGCGGCGCGGCCGGCCCGCGGGAAGCGGCCGGTCACGTCGGCCGCCGCGGCGGCCCCGGCCAGCGGGCCGTAGCCGACGAGCAGCCAGGAGCCGATGCTCATGGGGGAGGTCGGTTTGAAGACCCGCAGCATGTTGAGGAAGCGTTCGGGGCGGCCCAGGTCGTGGATCAGCGCGGCGGCCGACAGCGAGACCGCGCCGAGGGAGCTGAGCTTCATGGCCCGCGCGGTGCCGCGCCTGCCGGTCAGTTCCGCGCCGGCCGCGAGCACGGAGCCGGCCCCGGCGAGCCCGCCGAGGAAGAGGTACCCGGCGATATCCGTGGCCGCCCAGTGCGGCACCTTCAGCACCGGCCGCCCGTAGTACGAGGTGAACGCGGCCTCCCGGGCACCGCGGCGCCGCCCGCCGTCCGGGCCGCCGTCGGGCCCGCCGTCCGGGCCGCCGTTCATACCGTTGCCGAACAGGGCCTCGCTGCCCGGCCGTTCGCCCCGCAGCCCGGCCCTGGTGACCTCCGCCCCGCTCATCGCCTGCCGCCCGCGAACACGGTCGCCAGGCCGGTGAGCAGCGCCGCCGCGGCGACGCCCGCGTGCCGCCACATCGCCGGCAGGTCGCGCGTGGTGACGACCGGATCGGGCGGCAGCCCGTACACCTCTGGCTCGTCGAGCAGCAGGAACAGCGCGCCCGCGCCGCCCACGCCGTCCGCCGGGTCCTCGCCGTACAGGCGCGCGTCGGGAACGCCGGTGGCGTGCAGCTGCTCCACGCGCGCCGCCGCCTTCTCGCGCAGCTCGTCCAGCGGTCCGAACTGGATCGATTCGGTGGGGCAGGCTTTCGCGCAGGCCGGTTCCTGCCCGGCGCCGAGCCGGTCGTAGCACAGGGTGCACTTCCAGGCCCTGCCGTCGCCCTCCCGCTGTTCGATCACCCCGTAGGGGCAGGCGGGCACGCAGTAGCCGCACCCGTTGCAGATGTCCTCCTGCACGACGACGGTGCCGAACTCGGTGCGGAACAGCGAGCCGGTCGGGCACACGTCGAGGCAGGCGGCGTGCGTGCAGTGCTTGCACACGTCGGAGGCCATCAGCCAGCGCAGCTCGGGCTGCGTCTGCTGGCCGCCGAGCGGCTTGTCCTGCTCGATGAACGCGACGTGCCGCCACGAGGAGGCGCCGAGCGCGCCGGTGTTGTCGTAGCTCATGCCGGTGAGGTCGAGGCCGTCCTCGGGGACGGCGTTCCACTCCTTGCAGGCCACTTCGCACGCCTTGCAGCCGATGCATACGGAGGTGTCGGTGAAGAAGCCGACGCGTTCTGGCGGCGCATCGGGCTCCACATCGGGTGCGCCGGGTGCGCCGGGTGCCCCGGGCAGCAGGTGCGGTTCGTGCGTGGTCATGGGTCAGACCTCCATGCCTGTCTGCTCGTCCGATCCGGCGCGTCCGCGGTAGTCCTCGACCAGGGCGCGCAGCGCCGGGCCGCGGGGGCGGCGCCCGGGGCGGATGTCCGCGGACAGCGCCTTGACCTCCTGGATGTGCACGTTGGGGTCGAGAACGATCGAGGACAGTTCGTTCGCCGCGTCGCCGCGGGTGTACCCGTTGGGGCCCCAGTGGTAGGGCAGCCCGATCTGGTGCACGGTGCGGCCGTCCGCGCGCAGCGGCGCCATGCGGCGCGTGACGAGGACGCGCGCCTCGATCGCGTTCCGCGCGGTGATGACGGTCGCCCAGCCGGCGTGCGTGAGGCCGCGCTCGGCGGCCAGTTCCGGGGAGACCTCGACGAAAAGCTCCGGCTGGAGTTCGGCGAGGTAGGGCGACCAGCGGCTCATGCCGCCCGCCGTGAAGTGCTCGGTGAGGCGGTAGGTCGTGACGACGTACGGGTAGACGCAGACCCGGCCGTCCCCGTCCGAGGGATGGTAGGCGTTGCCCTCGCGGGGGAACGTCAGCCGCACGGGTGAACGGCGGTGGCGCGGGTGCAGCGCGTTGCCGAACGGCGAGTCCTGCGGCTCGTAGTGCGTCGGCATCGGCCCGTCGACGAGGCCCGCCGGGGCGTAGAGCCAGCCCTTGCCGTCGCCCTGCATGATGAACGCGTCGTCGCCGCGGAGCGCCGCCACCCCCCACGCGTCCGCCTCCGGCACGTGATCCGGCGGGCAGGCGGCGGGGAAGTCCGGCACGTCGTGGCCGGTCCAGCGGCCCGCCGCCGCGTCCCACCACACGTACGCCTTGCGCTCGCTCCACGGCGTGCCGTCGGGCGCGGCGGAGGCGCGGTTGTACAGCACGCGGCGGTTGGCGGGCCAGGCCCAGGCCCACTCGGCGGCGACCCAGTCCTGCTCGGTGTGCGGTTTGCGCCGCGCGGCCTGGTTGACGCCGTCGGCGTACACGCCGCAGTAGATCCAGCAGCCGCACGAGGTGGACCCGTCGTCCTTCAGCTCCGTGTACGCGGACAGCGGGGCGCCGTCGGGGCCGCGGCCGTTGATCTCGGCGAGCACGGCATCGGCGATCGGTTCGCGGTGCGGTCCCGTCTCCGCGTAGTCCCAGGCCAGGTCGAGGAAGAGCCGGTCCTCCGGCCGGTCGGAGCCGGCCAGCTTCTCGCGGATGCGCAGGGCGAGGTGGTGGGCGAACCACAGTTCGCTGCGCGCGTCGCCCCGCGGTTCGACGGCGGCGTGGTGCCACTGGAGCCAGCGGTTGGTGTTGGTGAACGAGCCGGACTTCTCGGCGTGCGCGGCGGCGGGGAAGAAGAACACCTCGGTGCCGATGTCCTCGGTGCGCAGTTCGCCGGTGTCGATCTCGGGGCCGTCCTGCCACCAGGTGGCGGATTCGATGAGGGAGAAGTCGCGCACGACGAGCCAGTCGAGGTGGGCCATGCCGAGGCGCTGGAGGCGGGCGTTCGCCGAGCCGACGGCCGGGTTCTCGCCGAGCAGGAAGTAGCCCTTGCAGACGCCGTCCAGCTGGGCCATGACGGTGTCGTAGGTGCTGTGCGAGCCGGTGAGGCGCGGCAGGTGGTCGAAGCAGAAGCCGTTGTCCGCGGTGGCGGCGTCGCCGTAGTACGCCTTGAGCAGGCTGACCATGTAGGCGCCCATCTCGGACCAGTAGCCCTTGCGGGTGCGGACGGCGGCGACGAACGACTCCAGGTCCTGGTGGGCCTGGGCGTGCGGCATCGGCAGGTAGCCGGGCAGCAGGTTGAACAGGGTCGGGATGTCGCTCGACCCCTGGATGCTGGCGTGGCCGCGCAGCGCCTGGATGCCGCCGCCGGGGCGGCCGATGTTGCCGAGCAGCAACTGGAGCACGGAGGCGGCGCGGATGTACTGCGAGCCGACGGTGTGCTGCGTCCAGCCGACCGCGTACACGAACGCGCTGGTGCGTTCGGGACCCGAGTTGCGGGTCAGGGCGTCGCACACCTGGGCGAACCGCTCCGGCGGGACGCCGCAGACCCGTTCGACCAGCTCGGGGGTGTAGCGGGCGTAGTGGCGCTTGAGGATCTGGAAGACGCAGCGCGGGTGGGTCAGCGTCTCGTCCCGCCGGGGGCGGGGCGGTACGTCCTGGCCGCCGGAGCCGTGGGACTCCGAGCCGCCCGCGCCGTGCTCGACCGCGATGTCGTCCAGCCGCAGGTTGCGGTGCGGGTCCGGCTCCCCGGCCAGCGAACGGACCGCCGCGCCTTCGTACTGCCAGCTCGTCGGGTCGTAGCGGCGCCCCTCCTCGTCGAGGCCCGAGAAGACGCCGGCCAGGTCCTCGGTGTCGCGGTAGTCCTCGCCGACGATCGTGGCCGCGTTGGTGTAGGCGAGCACGTACTCGCGGAACTCCCTGCCCCGCGTGAGGACATGGTTGATGATCCCGCCGAGGAACGCGATGTCGCTGCCCGCGCGGATGCCGACGTGCAGGTCGGCCAGGGCGCTGGTGCGCGTGAAGCGCGGGTCGACGTGCACGATGGTGGCGCCGCGCGCCTTGGCCTCCATGACCCACTGGAAGCCGACGGGGTGCGCCTCGGCGTAGTTGGAGCCCTGGATGACGATGCAGTCGGCGTTCTGGAGGTCCTGCATGAAGGTGGTGGCGCCGCCGCGGCCGAAGGAGGTGCCGAGGCCCGCCACGGTGGAGCTGTGGCAGACGCGGGCCTGGTTCTCGATCTGGATGATGCCGAGACCCGTGAACAGCTTCTTCAGCAGGTAGTTCTCCTCGTTGTCCAGCACCGCGCCGCCGAGGCTGGCGATGCCGAGGGTGCGGGCCACGCGGGCGCCCTCCACCTCCCACTGCCACGTCTCGCGCCGGGTGCGGATGACGCGGTCCGCGACCATGTCCATCGCCTCGTCCAGGCCGATCGGCTCCCAGCCGGTGCCGTGCGGGCGGCGGTACAGCACCTGGTGGCGGCGGGCGTCGCCGGTGACGAGCTGGAGGGTGGCGGACCCTTTGGGGCACAGGCGCCCGCGGCTGACGGGGGAGGCCGGGTCGCCCTCGATCTGGACGATCCGCTCGTCCTTGACGTAGATCTGCTGGCCGCAGCCGACCGCGCAGTAGGGGCAGATGGAGTCCACCACGCGGTCGGCGGTGTCCGTGCGGGGCCGCAGCGCCGCGGTGCGGCGCGAACGGGCCGCCGCGCCGCGGCCGAGCGGGTCCTGGCCCGTCAGCTGCCGGTACACGGGCCAGTCCTGAACCCAGGTGCGCACGCCCATCGCCCGCCGTCCCTCCTTTTGCGCCGGTTTCGGCCTTTCCGGCCTGTGACGATGATGCGGCGGCGTCCGGTGGGGCGCATGCGGGGTGAGGCGAAAGAGAAATGCCGACGGGAGAAACGTTTAGGAACGGACCGTTCCTAAACGTCCGGCATCGTCGTCGGCATGGACAACACCACTGCCCCCCGCGACCGGCGCTGGCTCGGCCTCTTCGCGATCCTCGGCGCGATGATCATGAACCTGCTGGACGCCACGGTGGTCAACGTGGCCGCCCCCTCGATCCAGGCCGATATCGGCGGCACGGAGACCAGCCTCCAGTGGATCGCGGCCTCCTACACCCTGGCCCTCGCGGTCGGCCTGCTGACCGGCGGCAGGTTCGGCGACATGTTCGGCCGCAGGCGGGTGCTGCTGATCGGCGTCGCCGGTTTCGTCCTGGCCTCGGCGGCGTGCGCGCTCGCCTGGTCCCCGGGCACCCTCATCGGCGCCCGCGTCGCGCAGGGCCTGTTCGGCGCGGTGATGATCCCGCAGGCGTTCGGCCTGATCCGCGACCTGTTCCCGCCGCGGGAGATCGGGAAGGCTTTCGGCGCGCTCGGCCCTGTCATCGGCCTGTCCACGATCCTCGGCCCCGTCGTCGCGGGCCTGCTCGTCGACGCCGACGTGCTGGGCACCGGCTGGCGGATGGTCTTCCTCATCAACCTGCCGATCGGCGCGTTCACCCTGCTCGCCGGCTCCGCGGCGCTGCCCCGCGGGCGCCGCAGGCGGGACGTGCGGCTGGACGTGACCGGCGCGCTGGTGGCGGGCGCCGCGATCTTCCTGCTGGTCCACCCGCTGGTGCAGGGCCGCGAACTGGGCTGGCCCGCCTGGCTGTTCGCGGTCGCCGCGGGCGGCGCGGCGGCCCTCGCGGTCTTCGTCGCCCAGCAGCTGCGGCGCAAGCGGTCGGGGCGCACGCCGCTGGTGGAGTTCAGCGTGCTGGCGAAGCGTTCCTACACCTCGGGTGTCGCGTTCGTCGTCGTCTTCTTCGGCTCCATCGTCGGATTCTCGCTGGCCATGGGCCTCTTCCTGCAAATGGGGCTCGGCTTCGGGCCGCTGCGGGCGAGCGTGACCATGGCGAGCTGGGCGGTCGGCGCGTTCTTCGGCTCCGCGTTCGGCGCGATGGCGATGGCGCGCCTCGGCCGCCGCATCCTGCACCTGGGCCTGGCGCTGATGACCGCGGGGCTCGCCGGAACGCACCTCGTGCTCGGCCGCGCCGGGACCGGCGTGGACGGCGGCGATCTGGCGCTGCCGCTGGTCCTCTACGGCTTCGGCATGGGCATGATCTTCGTGCCGCTGTTCGACATCATCATGGGCGACGTCGACGACCACGAGGTCGGGTCCGCGTCCGGCCTGCTGGAGTCGTTCCAGCAACTCGGCGGCAGCCTGGGCGTCGCGATCCTCGGCACCGTCTTCTTCTCCGGCGTCGGCGCCGCCCCCGCGGTGGCCGACTTCGTCGGCGCGGCCCGCCACGTCACCCTGCTCGCCCTCGCCCTCACCGTCGCCGCCTTCGCACTCGGCTTCCTGCTCCCGCACCGGGCCAGGCAACAGCCCCCGGCCCCGGCCGACACCACCCAGGAACGCGAGCCCGCGCTGGTCTGAGCCCCCGGGCCCCCGCCGCCCACGCCCCGGGGCGTGGGCGGCGTTCCGGGGCGGTCAGGGCGTCGTGATGCGCAGGGTCAGGATCTCGAACGGGCGCAGGTGCAACGGGACTTCCGGGCCCGGCAGGGGTGCGGTGCCGGGAAGTGGGCGTTCCAGCAGGTCGACGGGGACGGCCACCGCCCCGGGGGCGTCCACCCGCAGCGTGGCCGTGGCCCGGCCGCCCAGCGCCTCGTACAGGCGGACCACCAGATCGCCCGACCGGTCGTCGGCGAGCTTGACCGCCTCGATCACGACCGCCTCGTGGTCGGTGACGGCCACCGGCGGGACGGCCGACGTGCCGGGCACGCGGCGTTCCGGCAGGTTGAACCGGTAGCCCTCGCGGACGGCGTCCGCGAGCGAGGCGCCCACCACCAGCGCGTACGCCAGGCGGTGGCGGCCCCGGTCGGCGTCCGGGTCGGGGAACCTGGGCGCGCGCAGCAGCGAGAGGCGCAGCGTCGTGGTGGTGCCGCCGTCCGCCCGGACGTCGCGGGTCACCTCGTGGCCGTAGCTGGAGTCGTTGACGAGCGCCACGCCGAACCCGGGCTCCTCGACGTGCAGCCAGCGGTGCGCGCAGAACTCGAACTTCGCCGCGTCCCAACTGGTGTTGGCGTGGGTCGGGCGCACCTGGTGGCCGAACGGGATCTCCCCGCGCGAGTGTTCCGCCCGCAGATCGAGGGGGAACGCCGCCTTCAGCAGCTTCTCCCGCTCCTGCCAGTCGATCACCGTGTCCACGTCCAGCCGCCGCGTGCCGCGCCGCAGCGTCAGCAGCTGCTCGACGCGGGAGTCGCCGAAGGTGCGGACGACGCGGATGCCGTCCGCCGCGGGCGCGACCTCGTCGGCCTCCGTCAGGTCGCGGACCGTGTTGCGGTAGAAGTCGTCGATGTCCCAGGCGTCCCACTGGTTGGGGAAGTCCTGGTGCAGCTGGAGCAGATTGGCGGGCGACCCGGGCGGCAGCGCCTCCCGGCCCGTGGCCAGGTCCCTCAGCGAGGTGACCAGGCCGCGCCCGTCGACCGTGACGCGCAGCAGCCCGTTGTCCAGCACCAGCTCGCCGTCCGCGCCCCGTTCGGCCGCTACCCCACCGTCCGCCGCGGCCGGGTCCGCGACCGCGCCGCCCAGCGCGGGCACGCCGCCGCGGGCGTGCGGCGCGGCGTTGAAGGCGACCTGTGCACCTTCATCGGCCGCCGGGCCGGCCAGCGCGGCGAGCGCTCGTTCGACCAGGCCGTTCAGCTCGGCGGCGACCGCGGCGTACGTGGCCTCCGCCTCGCGGTGCACCCAGGCGATGGACGAGCCGGGCAGGATGTCGTGGAACTGGTGCGTCAGCACCGTCTTCCACAGCCGGTCCAGATCCTCGTACGGGTAGGGCGCGCCGACGCGCAGGGCGGCCGTCGCCGACCACAACTCCGCCTCGCGCAGCAGGTGTTCGGCGCGGCGGTTGCCCTGCTTGGTGGCGAGCTGCGTCGTCAGCGTGCCGCGGTGCAGCTCCAGGTACAGCTCGCCGGACCACACCGGCGCCCGCGCGCCGTACTCGCGGTGCGCGGCCTCGAAGAAGTCCGCGGGCCCCTCGACGGTCACCCGCGGCGAACCGGCCAGGTCGGCGAGCCGTTCCGCGCGCCCCAGCATCTCGCGGGTCGGGCCGCCACCGCCGTCGCCCCAGCCGAACGGCACCAGCGAGCGGCCCGCCGGGCCCTTCTCCTTGAAGTTCCGCTCGCTGTGGGCGATCTCCTGCCCCGACAACTCGGCGTTGTAGGTGTCGACGGGCGGGAAGTGGCTGAAGACGCGGGTGCCGTCGATGCCCTCCCACCAGAAGGTGTGGTGCGGGAAGGTGTTCGTCCTGTTCCACGAGATCTTCTGCGTCATGAACCAGCGCACGCCCGCCAGCTTCATCAGCTGCGGCAGCGCGGCGTTGTAGCCGAACGTGTCCGGCAGCCACATCTCCTCGGTCTCGACGCCGAACTCCTCCAGGTAGAACCGCTTGCCGTGGACGAACTGGCGGGCCAGGGACTCCCCGCCGGTCAGGTTGGTGTCGGGCTCCACCCACAGGCTGCCGGCCGGCAGGAACTGCCCGGCCGCCGCCTTCTCCCGCGCCCGCCGGTACACCTCGGGCCGCTGCTCCTTCAGCCAGGCCAGCTGCTGGGCCTGCGACATCACGAAGCGGAACGCGGGGTGGTCGTCCATCAGCGCGGTCACGTTGGCGACGGTGCGCGCGGCCTTGCGGACCGTTTCGCGCAGCGGCCACAGCCAGGCGGTGTCGATATGCGCGTGGCCGACCGCCGATATGCGGTGCGCGTCGGCCGGGGCGGGCGCGGCCAGGACCGCGGCCAGCGCCTCGCGGGCGGCGGGGGCGGTGCCGGGGATGTCCTGGAGGTCGACCGCGTCCAGGGCGCGTTCCACGGCGTGCAGAACCTGCCAGCGGCGGGTGGACTCCGCGGGCAGCTCGGCCACCAGGCCGGACAGCACGTCGAGATCCTGGCACAGCTCCCACACGTCCCGCTGGAACACGGTCAGCTCGGCCCGGGCCAGCCGGTAGAGCGGCGCGCCCGCCTCGTCCGCCGCGCCCTCCAGCCAGGCGGCACGCGCGCCGAGGCCGGTCGGCAGGAACGGCACGCCGCCGGGGCCGCTGTCGAGGATCAGCGGGTTGGCGGCGGCCTCGACGTGGAACGTGAACTCCTCGCCGCCCGCCGCCTTCTCGGCCACGGTCAGCCACGCGTTGCGCGGGTTCAGCGCCTTCAGGGGCGTGCCGTCCGGGAGATGGACCAGGCCCTCCGCGGAGAAACCGGCCTTGGTGCCGTCGAAGCCGAGGTCGACGACGGCCTCGACGCGCCGCCCCGCCCACTCGCGCGGCACCGTGCCGGAGATGCGGAACCAGTGCGTGGCCCAGGCCGGGCCCCAGGGCTCGCCGGCGCGCATGGGCCGGTACGGCGCGGCGATGCCGTCGGCGACCGGCACCGGCTCGCCCGGTGCGGCCCAGCCGGCGACGTCGAGGGGGACGCCCGGCCGGTGGACGGCGGGCCACAGGCGCTGGGTCAGGACGCGGTGCAGGCGCCGTTCGGTCTGGGCGGGGTCGCGGTGCATCGGTACTCCGTGGGGTGGCGGCAGGTGGGAGCGGCCCGCGGCAACATGCGAACCGGCCTATTATGAAAATCCAATGGATGGATGAAGTCAACGCCGCGCGTCCCCCGGAGGCAGGCGTATGCGCACTCGGGGAACGGGCAAGGTGTCAAAGGTTTTTTCTGCCGGACAGGTCGTCAGGTCGTCAGGTCGTCAGGTGGCCCGCGCCTCGGCGCGGGCGTGGGTGCGCAGGCGGGGCGCGAAGGACGCGTGGAACACGCCGGAGGCCGCGCCGACCGCCGCCGCCGACTCGTTCAGCAGCGAATGTTCGACGTGGACCCGCCGCAGCCTGCTGGCCAGCGGGAACCGGTTGACCGCCGCGGAGATCTCGGACAGGAAGAGACCGGCGACCGGCGCCGGAACGGCGGGGCCGCCGACGATCAGCAGGGTCGTGTCCAGCAGGTCGGTCACGCCGGTCGCGCCCCTGGCGACGACCCGCGCGACCTCCCGGAACGCCCGCACGGCCCGCGCGTCCCCCGCCGCCGCGGCGGCGCACAGCGACTCGTACGCGCCCGGCGCCTGCGGCCACGTCAGCCCGGCCGCGGCGGCCTTGTCCAGCGCCGACGACATGGGCGCGCACTCCGGCACCCGGCCGGGCCCGCCCTCGGGGGTGAGGTGCCCGAGCGCGAACGCGCACAGTTCGCCGAACTCCCCGGCGTTGCCCGTTCTGCCGCGGTACACGTCGCCGTTGAGGAACGCCCCGGCCCCGGCGCCCGCGCCCAGGTACAGGTAGACGAAGTCGCCGGTGCGGGCGGCGGCGCCGATCCAGCGTTCGCCGATGGCCGCCGCGGTCGCGTCCTTCTCGACGGTGACCGGCACGCCCAGCCGTTCCGCGAGCGCGGCCCGCAGCGGAACGTCGCGCCAGCCGCTGAACAGCGGCGGGTCGTACAGCACCCCGGCGCCCGCGTCCAGCGGACCCGGCACCGCGATGCCGACGCCGAGCAGGGTGTCGGACACGGCCCGCGAGGCGGCGACGGCCTCCCGCGCCATGCGCGTCATGCTGTCGATCACCGAGTCGGGGTCCGCCCCCTCGCGCAGCGGCAGCACCCGCTGGTCGAGCACGCCGCCGCACAGGTCGACCACGACCTGCGTGATCATCTCCGGGTCGAGGTGGATGCCGATGGCGCAGGCCGCGTCCGCGCGCAGCCGCAGCGGCACCCGCGGCTTGCCCTTGCCGCCGGGGCGCACGGAGTCCTCGACCAGGAAGGCCGAGGTGAGCAGGTTGCGCGTGATGCGGGAGACCGCCTGCGGGGTGAGCCCGGTGCGCTGCGCGATCTCCACGCGGCTGAGCGAGCCCGCCTCCCTGATGCTCTCGATGACCAGCTTCTCGTTGAACGAGCCGAGCGCCAGCTGGTCGAACGCGCGCGGCGCCCGAGCCGTCGGCGGTTCGGGCGCCGCGCCCTCCGCCGGGCACCGCCACACCAGCGGCGCCGCCTGACCGGCGCGCAGCGCGTCGAGCAGCGAACCGTGCGCGGCCGCCGCGGCGGCCGGGCGGTGGCGCAGCTGGAGCTGGCAGACGACACCCAGGGTGGCGGGCCAGCTCATGAACTCGGGCGCGGTGTGCCAGGTGACGTCCGCGGCGGCCGGCCCGCCCCCGCCCCCGCCCTCCGGCGGCGCGCCGACGCCGCCGAACGCCACGGCGTGCACGCCCGGCGCCCCGTGCGCCGCGCCCACCTCGGCCAGCAGCTCCGCGAGCGCGGGCAGGGCATCGGCCCGCGGCCCCTCGGCCGTCGACGCGTTGCCCAGCGCCGTGCCCAGCGCGGCGTTCAGCGCCCGCCGCTGCTCGGCGGGCGCGGGCACGGCCGGCAGCGCACCGCCCGCGGGCTCGGGGGTGTCGGGGGTCTCGGCCAGCAGGATCACGGCGGCGTCCGCCGCGTGCCACAGGCCCAGCAGCCGCGGACGGAGCAGCGGCAGCGGCGGGGCGGTGGGCAGCGTGACGGCGGCGGCATCGCCGCCGGCCACGCCCCAGCGGCGCCACACCGCGCTCAGCGCCGTGTGGGATATGCCGAGGTGGTCGGCGAGCGCGCGGGCCGACCACGCCGGGCGCGGCGGGGGCGGCCCCGCCAGGGTGGCGGCGATCACGTCCGCCTCGTCGATGCGCGGCGGCCGGCCGCTGCGCGGCCGGTGCTCCAGGCCGTCGAGGCCCTGCGCGGCGTAGCGGCTGCGCCAGGACGACACGGTGGGGCGGGAGACGCCGAGCGTGCGGGCACTGTCGGAGACCGAGACCCCGGCGGCGGCGTCCAGGATGATCCGCGCGCGGACGTCCCGGTCCGGCCGTTCCCGCGACCACCTGCGCAGCGCCTCCTGCTGGGCGCGGGTGAGGGAGAACTCCGGGAGGTCGGGCATGAGCCCATACAACACCGTTCCGACCGCCTGGCGCGGGGCGGGCGCCGCGTGACGCTGCGTACCGGGCGCCGATCCCGGGGGTGAACGGGCGGGGGTCCCGCGTGACACCCGGCACGAGACGCCCGTCACATCCGAAGGGGAATAGGAGCGGGCCGCGGCCCGCCCCCGGGCAGGGCGCGGGCCGCCCCTCCGGACGGCGGTGCGGCGCCGTTCCCGGCCTACGAAGCGGGATCGCAGAAGGGGTCTTTGCAGGGGCGCCACGGCAGTTCCCATGCTGGGCCACGTCGCCATCCGCGGCACCCATCTCCCTCCCGTTCGCCCGCAAGGAACGAGGTACGTCTTCATGACCGCCAGCACCAACGACACCCGCACCACCGTGACCCGCACCGTCGCGCTGGCCGGCATCGTGACCGCCGGCGCCGCTGCCCTCACCCTGCCCTTCGCGCCCACCGCGGCCGCCGACGACGCGGCGGCCCACGGTGTCAGCGAGGCCGCCGAGCGGACCGCGGCCCCGGCGGCCTTCGCCCCGAACGACTCCGACGGGGTCATAGGGAAGGCCCCCGGCGCCGAGAACGACGAGCGCACCGAGAACACCGAGAACGACGAGCGCACCGAGAACACCGAGAACACCGGGCGTGCCGACGACGACGCGAGCCGTGACGAGAGCGGCGACGCGAGCCGTGACGACCGCGGCGACGACGGCGCCGGTGAGGTCGCGGACCGCGGCCGCGGCGCGGAGTACCGCGAGGACGGCACGCTGGTCACCATCCCCCGCCACGAGCAGCCCGAGCCCCAGCCCGCCTCGGACGAGGACATCGACCGCTGGATCGACGAGGCGCTCGAGGTCCTGGACGAGAAGGGCATCCCCGGCTCCTACGAGGGCATCCACCGCAACCTGATGCGCGAGTCCAGCGGTGACCCGCAGACGATCAACCTGTGGGACACCAACGCCCAGGAGAACATCCCCTCCAAGGGTCTGCTCCAGGTCATCGACCCGACCTTCGAGCAGTACCACGTCGAGGGCACCAGCAAGAACATCTACGACCCGGTCGCCAACATCGCCGCGGCCTGTAACTACGCCGCCGAGCGCTACGGCTCCATGGACAACGTCGACAGCGCGTACTGACCGGCGCCCGCCGCCCACCCGGCCCCGGCCCCCGCCCCGGCCCCGTTCCGGAACGACCTCGTTCCGGAACGGGGCCGCGCCGTGCGCCCCGCCCGTTCCTCTCGCAGACTGGTGCTGACACGGGCGGCCCGCCGGCCGCCGCCCCACGTCCGGGAGACGACGGCATGGTTACCGATCTGCTCGCCCATTTCCTGCGGCAGCTCAGCCCCGAGAACCGGCGGTGGCTGGAGACCCGGCCCGCCGACACGCAGCAGGCCATCGCCGAGGAGTGGCGGGAGACGGAGGGCGCGGGCGCCTCGCTGCTCAGCTCGGTCGACCTGGTCCCCGATCTGGTGGACGAGGGGGCGTCCGCCAACGCGTTCATCCAGAACGTGCGGGACGCGGAGAACTGGTGACGCCCCGGACGCCGCCCCCGCCGCGGGCCCGGCGGGCTCAGCTCTTGCGGCCGACGCCGCCCACCAGGTCCGCCACGAGCGCCGCCCACTCGGGCGAGTACCGGCCGCCGGGGTCCGGGCGCCAGGAGGTCAGCGCGACCACCCCCGGCTCGACGAGCTCAAGCCCCTCGAAGAAGCCGGCGATCTGCGCCGGCGAGCGCAGGTGGTAGGCGAGCGGGGCGGCGGTCGCGTTGTGGCGGCTCTGGATGTCTCGCCAGTCCGCCTCCGTATCGCAGATGTCGTGGGACATCAGGTAGCTGCCGCTCGGCAGGGCGGCCAGCAGTTCCCGCGCGATGGCGCGCGCCTCCTCGTAGTCGGGTACGTGGCCGAGGATGCCGCTCAGCACGAGCGCGACCGGCCGCGACAGGTCGAGCGTCTCCTTCGCGGCGGCGAGGACCGCCTCGGGCTCGTGCAGGCTGGCCTCGTGGTACGAGACGGCTTCCGCGGGGGTGGAGCCGAGGAGCTGGCGGGCGTACAGCACCGTCTGCGGATCGTTGTCGGCGTAGACGACGCGCGATCCGGGAGCCGCCCGCTGCGCGATCTCATGCGTGTTGCCCGCGCTGGGCAGGCCGGAGCCCACGTCCAGGAACTGCCTGATGCCCGCGTCGCGCGCGAGGTAACGCACGGTGCGGCCCAGGAAGTGCCGGGTGGTGCGCACCCTTTCCACCAGCCCGGGGTAGGTCACCGCGAATTTGTTCCCCGCTTCGCGGTCCACGGCGAAGCTGTGCATGCCGCCGAGCCAGTGGTTCCAGGTGCGCGCCTGACTTCTCAGCGTGGTATCGATCTCCGCGGTCGGCTCGATGGTCGGGTGGGGAGCGTGCGAAGCGCCTTGAGTCGTCACGCTATGCACGGAACCAGGGGTGAGCGCCACGGTAAAGAAGGTGCGGGCAGGTCCAGCGCGGATGCGCGGTATCGACCGGCCCCGCGCGCGGCACGCGCGCAGGTTCGCGGCGCGTCCCGCGCGGTCGCCGGCCCGGCCCGGCCCGGCCCGGCCCGCGGGCAGGTCACCGGACGGGCAGCTCCCGCGGGGTGCGCTGAATGCTGATCCAGTGCTCGCTGGTGAACTCGTCGAACACCCAGCCGCCGCCGAACCGCCCGAGCCCGGAGTCCTTCTCGCCGCCGAACGCCGCGTTCACGTCGTCGTGCACCGTGGTGTCGTTCACGTGCGTCATGCCCGCCTCGACGTGCCGCGCGAACCGCAGGCCGCGTTCCACGTCGCGCGTGAAGACGCCGCTGGACAGGCCGTACTCGGTCTGGTTCGCCAGGGCCAGGGCGTCGTCCTCGTCCCGGGCCTCGATGATCGTCGCGACCGGGCCGAAGACCTCCTCCGACGCGGTGGCGAGGTGCTGCCCGCCGACGAGGAGGTGCGGCGGCAGCACCCGCCCGGTGGGCCCCGAGGGCTCGCCCGAGACCAGCAGCCGCCCGCCCTGCTGAACGGCGCGCCGCACCTTCTCGCGGACGGAGGCGAGCTGGCGGTCGTTGATGATCGGCCCGATCTCCGTGCGTTCGTCCCGCGGGTCGCCGGTGACCAGCGCCTCGGCCCGCGCCACGCAGCGCTCCACGAACGCGTCGTGGATCGAGGCGTCGACGATCACGCGGTTGGTCGCCATGCAGATCTGGCCCTGGTGGAAGTAGCTGCCGTACACGGCGGCCGAGACCGCCGCGTCCAGATCGGCGTCGTCGAGGACGACCAGCGGCCCGTTGCCGCCGAGTTCGAGTGCGAGCTTCTTCAGCCCGGCCTGCCGGGCGATGCCGCGGCCGACCGGTGTCGAGCCGGTGAACGAGATGACCCGCGGTACCTCGTGCCGCACCATCGCGTCGCCGATCTCGCTGCCCCGGCCGATGACGACGCCGAGCACGCCGGGCGGCAGCCCGGCCTCCTCGTAGATCTTCGCCAGCAGCAGCCCGCCGGTCACCGGCGTGTCCCCGGCCGGCTTGAGCACCACCGCGTTGCCCGCGGCCAGCGCGGGGGCGACGGAGCGGTTGGCGAGGAACAGCGGGAAGTTCCACGGGCCGATCACCCCGATCACCCCGGCCGGGCGGCGGTACACCCGGTTCTCCTTGCCCGGGGTGTCCGAGGGCACCGTCCGCATTTCGAGGAACGTGCGGGAGGCCGCCAGCCGCGTGATCGCCAGGCAGATGTCCAGCTCCATCGCGACCCGCGAACGGATGCACCCCGCCTCCCGCACCAGCCAGTCGCCGATCTCGCCGGCCCGTTCGGCCATGAGCACGGAGGCCCGGCCGAGGACCGCGGCCCGCTCCGCGGCGGGCGCGGCGCCCCAGGCGCGCTGCGCCTCGGCCGCCGCCTGGTAGGCGTCGTCCACGTCGGACGCGTCGGCGAGCGGGATCTCGGTCAGCTTGTCGCCGGTGTAGGGGTCGACGTCTGCCTGTGCCGAGTCCGCGCGCCCGGGCCGCCACGCGCCGGCGATCGGCATGCGGTCGAAGCCGGTGTACGGGGCGGGGGCGGGCCGGGGGGCCGGAGGCGCGGGGTTGCTCCGGGCGGGCGTCTGCGTGGCCATGCGGGACCTCTCGTGCGGGGTTTTTATCCGATATAGCCAGATTGGCGGCTGTTGTCGCGTTCCCCGCCGACGCCACGCCGGAACCGCGCGCCGCGTCAAGCCCGACGAAGGTCAGGGGCGGACCCTGCCGTTCGCCGGGGGCCGCGGCCCCCGGCCGCCGCCTACGGTCCCGTGGCCATGTGCCCACAACCACAGCAACCGCATCAACCACAGCAACCACAGCAACCACATCGACGACCGCATCCCGGCGGCCGCGCCGCGCGGCTGGCCCTGGCCGCCGCCGTCACCGCCGCCTGCGCCCTGATCCTGGGGTGGCTCTCGCCCGGCGGGCTCGGCTCGCCAGGACCCGAGACCGTGACCGGCGGGGTGTCCGCCGACCTCTACCGCACCGTGACGGACGGCGTGGCGGACGTGCCGCACTGGGCGGCGTTCCTCGGCGAGGCCGCCACCGAGGCGGGCCTGGTGGCGCTGGGCCTGCTGCTGCTGTGGACCGGTCGGCGCGGCCTGCGCCGCACCGACCCGCGCCTGGTCGCCGGGGTGCTGCTCACGGGCGCGGCCACCGTGGCCGCGTACGGGCTGAGCGAGTCGCTGAAGCTGGTCGTGGACCAGGAACGGCCCTGCCGGGCGCTGCCGGGGGCCGACGCGCTGGCGGCCTGCCCGCCGCCGGGCGACTGGTCGTTCCCCAGCAATCACGCCACGCTCGCCGTCGCCCTCGCCACCGGTCTGGTGTGGCTGTGGCCCAGAGCCGCGGCGGCCGTGGTGACGGCGGGCGCCGCGACGGCGGCGCTGCGCGTGGTGATCGGCGTGCACTACCCGCACGACGTGCTGGCCGGCGCCGCGCTCGGCGCCGCCGTGACCGCCGCCGCGATGCTCGTGGCGCTCCCCGCGGTCACGTCCCTCGTGGCGGCACGATTCCCGCTTCGTGGGCGACCACCGCGGCAGCGGCCCGGTTCGGCACGCCGAGCCGGGACAGGACCGAGCTGACGTGCCCCTTGACCGTGCCCTCGACCAGGCCGAGGCGGCGCGCGATCCCCCGGTTGGACACTCCGGCGCCCAGCAGCGCCAGCACCTCGCGTTCCCGCGGCGTCAGCGCCGCGACCCGCCCGGCCGCGGGCCCCGGCGCGGGGCGGGCCGCGGCGAGGTGGGTGATGACGCGGGCCGCGACCTTCGGCGAGAGGTAGGCGGCGCCCTCGGCCACCGCCCGCACGCCCGCGAGCAGCTCCTCCGGCTCGCCCGACTTGATGAGGAAGCCCTGGGCGCCGCCGCGCAGGGCGCGCAGGATGTAGTCGTCCTCGCCGAACGTCGTCAGCATCACCACGCCCGTCCCCGGCAGGGTGCGGCGGATCTCGGCCGCCGCGGCGATGCCGTCCGTGCCGGGCATGCGGATGTCGAGGACGGCCACCTCGGGCCGGTGGCGCTGCGCCAGGTCGACCGCGCCGCGCCCGTCGCCCGCCTCGGCGACGACGCCGATGCCGGGGTCGGTGGCCAGCACGGCGCGCACCCCGGCGCGGATCATCGGCTCGTCGTCGGCGATCAGAACCCGGATCACGGGCGCCTCCCGGGGCTCAGTGGACAAGGGCCGTCCTGGAGACCAGCCGCCCGTCCCGCCAGCAGAGGCGGTAGGCGTCGCCGGCCCGGTCGGCCAGGGGGTTCGCCGTGATCGCGTAGTACTCGCACACCGTCCCCCGCCCGCCGGGCGGGTCGGGCTCGTCCGGCACGCGGTGCGGGGTCTGGTGGTCCGGCAGGGCGGCGGCGACCTCGGCCCGGCTCTGCCCGAGGTGCAGGCCGTCGAACACGGCGGCGTCGAGCACCGCCCGCGAGGCGGCGACCGTGCTCCACGCCATCAGCACCGCGCTGAGCAGCACGAAGCCGCCGAGCGGCAGCGTGGCCACGGCCAGCAGCGAACGCCCCGTGCGGCGCCGCGCCTCGCGGTGCTCGCGCGCGACCGCGGTGGGCGCGGGCGGCGGCAGCGCCGCGGGCGCGCGGTGCGGCAGGCGCGCCGTCACGGCGAACCCGCCGTCCGCCGCCGGCCCGTGGGCCAGGCCGCCACCGGCCAGCCGGACCCGTTCGGCCAGGCCGATGAGGCCGTGGCCGCCCGCGGCGGCCGTGCCGTGGCCGGCGGGCGCCGGGCCGTTGCGCACCTCGACGCGGGTCTCGCCGCGGTCGGCGTCGTGCACGAGGCGGACCGCGACGGCGGCGCCCGCCGCGTGCTTCGTGACGTTGGTGATGCCTTCCTGCACCACGCGGAACGCGGCCCGCACGACGCGCGGCGGCAGGTCCTCGGCCGCGCCCTCGACGTCCAGCGTCACCGTCAGACCGGCCGCCCGCGCGGCGTGCACCAGGCCGGGAACGTGCTCGGGCGCCGGTCCGCCGCCCTCTGCGGCCTCTGCGGCCTCTGTGCCCGCTGCGTCCTCGCGGAGCAGGCCGACGACCTCGCCGAGGCGCTCCGCGGCGTCCCCCGCCCTGGCCCTGATGTCCCCGGCGACCGCGCGGTGCTCCGCGCCGAGGCCGGGGGCGAGCTTGAGGGCCCCGGCGGACAGGGCGATCAGGCTCAGGTCGTGGCCGAGCGCGTCGTGCATGTCCTGGGCGATGCGGGTCCGCTCGCGCAGCCTCGCCTGCTCGGCGATCAGGCGCTGCTCGCGTTCGAGCCGGGCGGCCCGCTCCCAGCCGCCCCGCAGCAGCTCGCGGTAGTGGCGCCAGAACCGGCCCGCCCACCAGGGCAGCAGGGTGCCGAGCGCGAGGAACGCGACGAAGGTGCTGCCCCTGGCCAGCCAGGCGGGGGAGAGCAGGGCGGCGGCGCAGCCGGCGGCGAGCAGCACCGCGAGCACCGGCGCGGCGACGCGGGCGCTCCCGGGGCGGCCCCCGCACAGGAACGCGGCGGTGGCGGCGGGCAGCACCCACCAGGGACTGTGCACGGCACTGAGAGCGGCCCCCGCCGCCGCGACGGCGGCGGGCAGCAGTCCGGGCGGCGGCGATATCACGGCCGCCAGCTTACGCAGGGGCGCGGAGCCGCCCGGACGATGGAAAAGAAACATTGCTCAAAAAAACTTGCGCAGTTTTCCTTTCCTATCTAGGTTCGTGACATGACTCCCGAGACCTCCCGCACGATCACCGACCTCGGCACCCTCAAGGCGTTCGCGCACCCGCTGCGCCTGCGGCTCTACCGGTCGCTCACGGTGGCGGGCGCCGCGACCGCGTCGCAGCTCGCGGAGCAGGCGGACGAGGCGGTCTCCCTCGTCAGCTACCACCTGCGCAAGCTCGCCGCCCACGGGCTCATCCAGGAGGCCGAGGGCCGCAGCACCGACAGCCGCGAGCGCTGGTGGGAGCTCGCGCAGCGCGGGGTGACGTTCCGCGACCGTGACTTCAGCGACGCCCCGGAGCGGGCCGCCGCCCTCGGCGCGGCGGTGCGCCTGCTGTTCCGCCAGCGTGTCGAGATGTACGAGCGGTATCTCGACGAGCAGGCGGCCTGGGGCGAGGAGTGGCGCGCCGCCGCCATCAGCTCCGAGTCCCTGCTGTCGCTGACGGCCCAGGAGCTGGCGGCGCTCGAACAGGAGATGTACGCGGTGGTGGACAAGTGGCAGGCACACGGCCGGGCCGCCGCCGAGGCCGGCGACACCGAGGGCCGGGAGAGCGTCACCCTGCACCGCTACGGATTCCCGTTCCGTCCCTGAGCCCGCGTGGCGGCCCGACACCGAGGAGGAGAAGCGGCATGCACCCCGACGTTCACCTGGCGGTCGAGCGCTACCGCGCCCGCGAGCTGCGGGCCGCCGCGGCCCCGCGGCCGGCGCTCGCGCGCCGCCGCGTGCGGGCCGTGGGGTGGCGGCTCGGCTGGGCGCTGGTGGAGACCGGCCTGCGGCTGGTCCACCGCAGCGGCCCGGCGCCTCAGCGCGGGGCGAAGACACCGATCGCGTCGTAGGCGTGCCAGGAGCCTGCCGTCTTCTCCAGCGTCAGCACGTTCTCCCCGGCCGTGAACGCGGCGGCGGGCAGGGGCAGTTCGACGAAGGACGGCTTGAGGGGGCTGCCCGTCCTGGTGGCGTCGCCCTCCAGGGAGCCCTTCGTGGCGCCCTTCTCGAAGGTGATGCCGTCGATCCGCGTGCCGTTGAGGGACAGTTCGGCCTCGCCGGGCGCCGTCGCGTGCGTGTCCGTCAGCCACAGGGCGAATCCGGGGTCCGCCGCCGGGGCCGCGTCCAGCGCGAACCGCAGGGTGAACGTGTGCCGCCGCCGCCCCGCCCAGCCGTCCGCGGGCCCCGGGTGCAGGTAGGGCCAGTGGGCCCCCGGATTGCTGCTGCCCTGCCGGTAGTCGACCCCGTCGGGGAACGTGTCGAGGTAGTCGGCGCTGCCCGCCGGGGACAGCGCGAACTCCAGCCCCTTGTGGTCGAACTCGCCGACGGCCGCGAGGGGCCGCCCCGTCGCGTACGAGGCGGTGGTCGTCGCCGAGGCCGTCGCGGCCCGCCCCCGCGCGCCCGAGGCCATGACGGCGACCACCCGGTAGTGCCAGGTGACGGCCCGCGGGCCGAGTACCGCGTGCGTGAGGTGCGGGTAGAGGGTGCGCGCGAGCAGCGTCTCCTCGCTCTCCCGCGGGGCCCGGCCGCGGGCCGCGTACACCGCGTAGTGGTCCACCAGCGGCATCCACGGCGCCGCGTGCCACGTCAGGTCGACGGCCGCGATCCGCCCCGAGGCGCGCAGGCCGCGCACCGGATGAGCCAGATAGGACATGTCAGTTCACCTTTTCCAGACCCGGGCGTCCTGCCTCGGTGACGAAACGGGCGAGTGTGGACACCGGGGCCTGCGCGTCGCGCTGCACCCAGGACACGGCGCGGAAGTCCGCGGTCAGCTCCCGCGGCGTCATCCGGCACAGCGTGTAACCGCGGCGCCCGCTGTAGAACTTGACCCACGGATGCTGCGTCCAGTCCGGCTCGTACGGGTCGGTGTCCGCGCCGTCGCCGTCGGAGGCGATCGAGGTGGTGATCAGTTCCGAGCCGACGACGGGCGAGCCCGGATCGGCGAAGTCGGCGTGCAGGTCGCCCGCGGTCGCCCGGTGCGTGTCGCCGGTCAGTACCACCGGGTTGGTGACGGACGGGTCCGCGAAGGTGTCGAGCAGCCGCTGCCGCGCGGCGGGGAACCCGTCCCACTGGTCGACGCGGTCGTCCGTGACGTGCATGACGGCGACCTGCTGCGCGAGCACGTTCCACGTGGTGCGCGAGCCGCGCAGCCCGTCGAGCAGCCACCGTTCCTGCGAGGCGCCGAGGATGCTGCCGCGCTCGGGGGCGCGGTGCTGGCGGGTGTCGAGCACATTGAACGTGGCGAGGTCGCCGATCACCAGCCGCCGCTGGTAGCGGGCGTCGGGGCCGCCGATCGGCAGCGCGGCGCGCGGCAGCGGCGCGTTCTCGTACAGCGCGCGGTAGGCGACCGCCCGGCGCAGCCGGAAGTCCTCGGGCGGGATGCCGTACGCGGAGGTCTCGTCCGCGTAGTTGTTCTGCACCTCGTGGTCGTCCGGCGTGATGACGAACGGGGCGGCGGCGTGCGCGGCCTGGAGGTCCGGGTCGGTCTTGGTGAGGGCGTACCGCAGCCGGTACTCGGCGAGGGTGACCGTCTCGCGGTCGTGGCCCTCGCCGGGCGTCACGCCCTCCCGCCACAGGTTGGCCGCGGTGATGGCGTACTCGTAGATGTAGTCGCCGAGGAAGAACACCACGTCGGGCGCGTCCGCCGCCAGATGCCGGTGCGCGGAGAACCAGCCGTGGTACCACGCCTGGCAGGACGCGGTGGCGAAGGTGAACGAGGCCGGCCGCGTTCCGGCGCGCGGCGCGGTGCGGACGCGCCCCACCGGGCTGGTCCAGCGGCCGGTGCGGAACCGGTAGAAGTACAGCCGCTCGGGGCGCAGTCCGCGGACCCGCGGGTGCACGGAGTGCGCCAGCTCGGCCGTGGCCAGCGCGTGCCCCCGGCGCACGACACGGCGGAAGCGCTCATCCTCCGCGACCTCCCAGCGCACGTCGAACGGCGCGAGCGGCATACCCCCGTGCCCGTCGGGGGCCAGCGGCTCGGGCGCGAGCCGCGTCCACAACTCGAAGCCGTCGTCCGAGGGATCGCCGGAGGCGATGCCGAGCCGGAACGGGTCGTCGCGCAGGCGCGCGCCCGACCAGGCGGCCTCGGCGGTGCCGGGCACGCCGATCCCGGCGAGCAGGGCCGCCGAACTGACGCCCGCGGCCTTGAGCAGCGAACGACGGCGCGGGTGGGTCGGGGAGTTCGGGGGGTGTGCGTCCATGTGCGGTGCCGCGGCTCCTGCTCGAGCGCCCGTTCGGCGCCGGTCGAGGAGCACCCTCGCCGAGCGGGGTGACGTGCGTGCCTCGGGTCGGCGACGTGCGGGAGACGTGAAGGTGAGCGCGCGGCACCGCTGTTGCCGCGGGTCAGCCCAGGCGGGCCGCGCCGCGCTCGGCGAAGCCGATCCACGCCTCGGCCGCCGCGGCCGTGAAGTGGCGGATGGCCCAGTCGGTCATGCGCAGGCTCATGCACGCCCACGCCGGGCGCAGCACCTCCTCCGGAAAGCCGGCCAGGATCTCGTCCAGGCGCTCGGCGACGCCCGGCTCCGCCGCGTCGGGGTAAAGCCCGAAGCGGAGGGTGACCAGGTCGAAGCGGCGGTCGCCGCGGCCCGCGCCGTCCCAGTCGACGACGCCGGTGACCGTTCCGCCGGGCCCGGCCAGCAGGTTCCCCGGGTGGAAGTCGTGGTGCACGGCGTCCACACCGGGCAGCCGTCCCGGGGCGCTCGCGCCGACCTCCGCGATCCACGCCTCCAGCGCTGCGCTGCGCCGGCTGAACTCCCGCAGCGGGCCGTGCAGGCAGAAGCCGGGCCCGTCGCCGGTCAGGTACAGCTCGGTCTCCGGCACCTCGGGGTGGCCGGCGAGGCGGCCGGCCTGGAGGTCGTTCAGGGCGAGGGCGCGGTCGAGCGCGGCGTGGCCGAGTCGGCCGGGCGGCGCGCCGGGCAGCAGTTCCTGGACGAGGACCACGTCGGGCCCGACCTGCGCGGACAGCTCGGTGGCGGGTGCGGGGTAGCCGGCGGCCCGCAGCACGTCGGTGACGGCGACCGGGCCGGCGCGCAGGTCGGCCAGGCGGGTGCCGGGACGCCACTTCAGCACGGCGCGGTGGCCGTCCGGCAGGCGGACGTAGGCCGTGCCGACCTGGCCGCCGGGGCAGGGGCCCTCGACGGTGAGCCGGACGCCGGTGTGCTCGTACAGGGCGTCGGCCATGCGTACGGGATCGAGGCGGGCAACGCGCTGCCAGCCGGCGGGCTCGCTGGAATCGTTCACCGTGCCGATTATCACCGGAGTGGCTAGCGTGGAATGGCCTGGTTCGGCAGCGAATCAGCGTGATCAGCGGACCACCGTGATCAGCGTGACCGGCGATGACCACCGTGACCGGTGACGATCAGCGAGGGAAAGGATGGCCTGGCCATGTCCGACCTTGTCGCGGGCTTCTCCGCGGGCACGCCCTGCTGGGCGGACGCCACCGTGCCGGATGTGGCGGCCGGCAAGCGGTTCTACGAGCAGCTGTTCGGCTGGAGCTTCGGGACGGACTCGGCCGAGTACGGCGGCTACGCGCAGGCGACTCTGGACGGCCGGGCCGTCGCCGCCCTCGCGCCGCAGATGGCGGGCCAGGACGTGCCGCCGTCGTGGACGCTGTACCTCGCCTCGCCCGATGCCGCGGCCACCGCCGAGCGGGTGCGGGAGCACGGCGGCCGGGTACTGATGGAGCCCATGGAGGTCGGCGAGTTCGGCCGGATGGTGACGGCCGCCGACCCGGGCGGGGTGCTGTTCGGCGTGTGGGAGGCGGGCAGCCACCACGGGTTCGAACGGCGCGACGAGCCGGGGACGTTCTGCTGGGCGGAGCTGGTGACGCGCGATCCCGCGGCGGCCGACGCGTTCTTCCCCGCCGTGTTCCCCTACGACGTGCAGCGGATGGAGGACCCGGACGCCTCGCTCGACTACAAGGTGTACGGGTTCGGCGGCACCCCCGCGCTCGGCCGGATGGCGATGCCGCCCACGGCCCCCGACGGGATGCCGCCGCACGCCGAGATCTACTTCGCGGTGCCGGACTGCGACGGCGCGGTGGAGACCGTGCAGCAGCTGGGCGGCCGGCTGATCGACGGGCCGGTGGACAGCCCCTTCGGCCGCTTCGCCGCCGTGGCCGACCCGCAGGGCATGACGTTCGCGGTGATCGACGTCTCGGCGGCCAGCGGCGAGCCGCCGGCGACCCGGCCCGCCTGAGGCACGGCACGGCCCGGTGACCCGAACGGTTGAGTGAAACGTGCCTGCTGGGGGAGAGTGCGATCAAGCACGCCACGGCACGTACAGCGAGGAGTCACCCCATCATGCGTCTCATGCGCATCGGCGAACCGGGCCACGAGCGTCCCGTGCTCGTCTCAGGCGACGGCAACGGCACCGGCGACGGCACCGGCGAGCGCTACCACGACCTGCGGCCCGTCACCGCGGACATCGACGGCGCGTTCCTGGCCGCGCTCGCCGAGGACCCCGCCCTCGTGCCCGACCCGGCCGCGCTGCCGGAGACCTCCATCGAAGGGGAACGGATCGGCGCCCCCGTGGCCCGGCCCTCCGCGGTGCTGTGCATCGGGCAGAACTACGCGGCGCACGCCGCCGAGTCCGGCGCGGAACCGCCCAAGCGGCCCATCCTCTTCTACAAGTCGCCCAACACGGTCGTCGGTCCCCGCGACGACGTGCTGATCCCGCGCGGCTCGGTCAGGACGGACTGGGAGGTGGAGCTGGCCGTGGTCATCGGCCGCCGCGCCCGTTACCTCTCCTCGCCCGCCGAGGCCCTGGCGCACGTCGCCGGCTACGCGGTCAGCAACGACGTCTCCGAACGGGCCTTCCAGCTGGAGGAGTCCGGCGGGCAGTGGTCCAAGGGCAAGAGCTGCGAGACGTTCAACCCGCTCGGCCCGGTGCTGGTCACGCCGGACGAGGCCGGGGACCCGCGCGAGCTGCGGCTGCGCTCGTGGGTCAACGGGGAGCCGCGGCAGGACTCCACCACCGCGGACATGATCTTCGGCGTGGCCGAGCTGATCCACGACCTGTCCCAGTACCTCGTGCTCGAACCCGGCGACGTCATCAACACCGGCACCCCGGAGGGCGTCGCCCTCTCCGGGCGGTTCCCCTACCTCGGCGCCGGCGATGTGGTGGAGCTGGAGATCTCCGGTCTCGGGCGGCAGCGCTCCGTCCTCCACCCCGCGCCCTGACCCGCGGCGCGGGCCGCCCGGCCCGGCGGCCCGCGGCCAACTGGCGTTCCGCGCGCCACCCTTCCGGGTGGCGCGCGGGCCAGGGCCGCCCGGATAGGTTGGCGCCATGGCTGAGCACCACGTGATCAGCGTCCGGTTCGACGGCGGTCCTCGCGACGGCCGGACCATCGATGTCGTCATCACCGGCCGCGTGCCGCTGCCGTTGATGCTGGCGGCACGGCAGAGCGGCGGTCTGTACGAGCTCCAGTGCACCGAGGGGCGGGGGACGCGGTACGCCTGGGTCGAGGATCTGCCCGCCAGGAGCCACTGACCCCCGGCGGGCGGACGCCCGTCGCTACCGGTCCTCCGCCCGGAGGAACGCGGCGAGTCCGGCGAGGTCGTCGGTGTTGAGGTGGTCCGCGTCCGCCGCGATCAGCTCGCGCCAGACGGCCTCGCGTTCCGGGCCAGGCAGGTCGGGCGTCGCCCAGAAGCGGACGCGCTGCCCGGCCGCGTGCGCCGCGGCGGTGATGCCGTGCAGCCGCTCGCGTTCCGCCGCCGGCATCGGCCCGGTGCCCTGCCACGTGAAGCTGCTGGTCCAGTTCCCGCTGATCAGCGGGATGAACGAGGCGGGCGTCCCCGTTCCGAGATCGTCGAGACGGCCGTCGTAGAACGCGTGGCGCACCCGTTCCTGCTCCATCGGCACGCGGGCGGCCCGGTCGCCGGAGATCACGGCGGTGACCGCGCCGGTGCGCACCCGGCCGTGTGCCGCGGAGCTGAGGATGCGGCGGTAGGGGCGCAGCCGGCGCGACAGTTCGCGGTAGGTGGCCTCGCCGGTGTTCTTGAGGTCGATCAGCAGCTGGAGCGAGGCCGGGTGCCCGCGGTACACGTGGCCGCGGTGCGCGCGGACGCGGGCCAGCAGCGGGTCGAGGTACAGCGCCTCCAGCGTGCGGCGCGGGTCGAGGTCGACCTCGTCGTGTGCGACGAGCAACTGCCCGTCGACCAGCCAGATGTCGGCCTCGACACTGGTGAAGCCCTGGGCGAGGGCGTCGTGCAGCGGGCGTTCGTGCTCGTAGTCGTTGTGGGCGTGCGCCCGGCGCAGGGGCGCGGGCACCGGCCGCCACCCGCCTCCCTCGGCGCGGGCCGGTGCGGCGACCGCGCCGACGAGCGTGGCGGAGAGGGCGGCTGCACTGCCAAGGACACGACGGCGACTGGGATTTTCCACGGTGACTCCCCGGAGCGGCGGGACCGGACGCGTGTGAGTATCCGGGCGCGCGGCCGCCGCAGGTGGCCGGAATCGAAGTTTTCTTCGACCGGTCATCCGTGCGTTCCCCGCTGCACGCATGGTCCGCGGCATTTGGGAAGAATATGAACCAGAGGCGGAAGCTGACGGCGTTTCAGCTGCAGTCCTCGGGCTACTCGTTGGCTTCCGTATCGTGGAAGCAACGGAGGTAGAAATGAGTCCCAACGGAACTGCCACGCGCGTGTTCGACGAGGTCCATATCGGCAAGGGCGTGCGGCCCGTCGCGCAGCACGGCTTCGTGGCCGTCGATCGCGGGCGGCTGAAGCTGCTCGGCTCCGACCGGCAGGAGATCGTCAGCGCCCCCATGAGCAAGGTGGCGGCGGCCAAGGCCCGCTTCAGCGGCGGCAAGACCCTCGCCATGAAGGTGGCCGGCACCCGGTACACCGTCTCGCCCGGCTGGGGCGACCGCGCCGGGAAGCTGCTGCGCCCAGGACGCCCGGAGCGGGTGGCACGCGACACCGAGGAGCTGCTGGGCCTGATCGAGGCCGACGGCGGCACCGTCGAGCGGCGGGACGCGTGACCCCCGCCGCCCGGTCGGTCAGCCGGCCTGCTCCGCGTGGCCGCGGATCTGGTCCGCGGTCAGCACGTACCCCGTCTGCGCATCGGTGACGGAACGGGCGAAGACCATGCCGTAGACCTGGCCGTCCGTGGTGAGCAGGGGACCTCCCGAGTTCCCCGGGCGCACCAGGGAGCGGACGGTGTAGATGTCGCGGGTGACGACGCTGCTGCCGTCGATGTCCTGCCCCCGCGCCGAGGTGCGGCCGGCGACCGTCGCGGCTCGCACGTCCAGCGGCCCGTCCTCCGGATACCCCGCGACCACCCCGGGGTCGCCGCGCTCCGCATCGCCGGCGAGAGTCAGCGCGGGCGCCTGGAGGCCCGGCACGCTGAGCACGGCCACATCGGTGTCCGGGTCGAAGAGGATCACACTGGCCTCCATGCGCCGGCCGACGCCGCCGACCTGCACGGCCGTCACATCGGCCCCCTCGACCACGTGCGCATTGGTCATCACGCGCTCGTCCGCGTAGACGAATCCGCTGCCCTCCTGGCCGGAGAAGCCCGCGCTCGCGGTGACCTTCACCGTGCTGTTCTGCGCGGCGGCGACCGCGGCCTGCGTCACATTGTCGCCGGAGGGCTCGGGCACCTCGGCGGTCGGCGCGTTCTCGAAGGGGTTGAAGACCTGCGGGAATCCGGCGTCGCCCAGCACGTCGGTGGCCCGGTTGAACCACGTCGGCGCCTGGTCCGGCATCCGGTCCTGGACGGCGCCGAGCACGCGGGAGTCCGACACCGCCTGGTTGAGCCCGGGGGAGGGGGTGGGGGTCAGCGCGCTCGCGGCTATCCAGGCGACGAGCAGCACGCCGACCGCGTTGAACGCCGAGCCGCCCACGCCGTCGAGCCACCGCGCGGGCGCCCACCGCACCGAGTCCCGCAACTGCACCGCCAGCGGCCAGGCCAGCGCCTGCCCCACGGCGGCGGGCACCAGCACGACCACCAGCGCGACGATCGTGGCGGAGGCGGAGCCCGGCTCCATGTGGTCCACGACGAACGGCAGCAGCCACACCCCGAGCGCGGCGCCGCCGACGAAGCCGATCAGCGAGACGACACCGGCGATCAGCCCCCGCAGGAAGCCGGAGACCGCCGCGACGACCACCGCGAGCAGCAGCAGCGCGTCGAGCAGATTCACCCCGCCACCCCCTTGGTGCCGTTCGTCCGGACAGAGAACGCGACGGGGGGCGGCGAGGTTCCCGTGGGGCCGTTCGCTAGAACAGCGGCCCGGTCCAGAGGAGGCCGATGTCGTCCCCCGCGATCGAGAACAGCCCGAGCAGCATCAGTGCCGCGCCGCCGAGCGCGAGATCCTTGTTGAACTGGATCATCTCACTCTGCCGCGCTCCCGCGTCGGTCTCCTTCCAGAACGGGTGCATGAACACCGCGGTCGGGATGAGGAAGAGGGCCAGCAGCAGGGCGCCGAGGTCCGGCCACACGCCGAGCAGCACGCTGAGCGCGCCCACCAGCATGAACGCCCCGGAGCCCAGGACGGAAGCCTGCGGCAGCGGAACGCCCTTGGCGGCGGCGTAACCGGCCATGCCCTTGCTCTGGGTCAGGTGACCGACGGCGGAGCTGAGGAAGAGGGGGACGAAAAGGATTCGCCCGACAAGCACCAGGATGTCCATGGCTGCCTCCGGAGAGTGCCCGCCCTGCGGACAGGGCAGGACAGGACCTGGTTCCACTCTGCCGCCGCCCCGGCGGCCCGGCAACCGGAGCGGTGGCCCGTTCGCGGTGGCGCGTTCGCGGTGGCGCGTTCGCGGTGGCGCGTTCGCGGTGGCCCGTTTACCGCTCCTGTGCTCGGGCAGGGGCCCATAAAGCCCGGAGCAACTCAGTGCAAGACCGGGCAGAAGGTATCAATGCGAATCTGCCGTCGACGCCTCGGAGAGCAGTGATGAGGACCTCGACCCGCACGACACCGCGCACGAAGAACCGCACCGCACCCCGCACCACCCGGCGCGGGGCGACCCGCCCCGCGCCGCCCCGCCCGCGCCGCCGCAGGCACCCGCACGACGACGCGCCGGACACCGGCCCCCAGTTCGAGCGCATCGCGGCGCTGCCGGACGGCCCGGAACGCAGGCGGCTGTGCGACGAAGTGGTCAGCGCCTGGCTGCCGATGGCCGACCGGCTGGCCCGCAACTTCCGCGACCGCGGCGAAAGCCAGGAGGACCTGGCCCAGGTCGCCGCCCTCGGCCTGGTCAAGGCCGTGCGCGGCTACGACCCGCACCGCGGCAACGCGTTCGAGAGCTACGCCGTGCCGACCATCGTCGGCGAGGTCAAGCGTCACTTCAGGGACCACCTGTGGGGGCTGCACGTGCCGCGCCGCACGCAGGAGCTGCGCAACCGGGTCAGGGCCGCCCAGCGCAGCCTGGAGTGCCGCGTGGACGACCGGCCGCCCGGCGTGGCGGCGCTGGCCGAGGCCGGCGGGCTGACGCAGGAGGAGGTCAGGGAGGGCATGGCCGCCCTGGAGAGCTACCGGCCGCTGTCCCTGGACGCGGACCTCAGCCGCGGCGGCGACGGCGGCTACAGCCTGGCCGACACCGTCGGCGGCCCGGACGCCGGGTACGAACGGGTGGTGCGCATGGCGGCCGTCCGCCCCAAGCTGCGCGCCCTGTCCGAACGCGAACGGCACCTCCTCTACCTGCGGTTCTACCGGGAGCTGACGCAGCGCGAGATCGGCGCGCGGCTCGGCATCTCCCAGATGCACGTCTCCCGCCTGCTGAACCGGATCTGCGCGCGCATCCACGACGAGATCGAGGCGGACGGGGGCGTCCCGGGGCGCCCCTGATCCGTTCCCGATCCGCGCCCCCGGTCCGTTCCCGATCCGCCCTCCGCACACTCGTGCGATCATCGGGCGATGAGAACCCCCAGGGCGCATCGCCGCGCGCCGCTGCTCGTGCTGGCCGCGGCCGGCCTGCTGGCCGCCGCCGGCTGCGGCACCGGGGCCGCGGCCCCCGCCGCCGCCCCGGCCGCGGAGCCGGCCATGGTGCCGCCCTCCTCCGCCGCGCCGGAGCGGGCGCCCGGCTGCGCCGACTCCGGTGTGCGCGTCACGGCGGGCCTCGTGGAGGCGGCGATGGGGCTGCGGGTGCTGAGTATCGAGCTGGCCAACTGCGGCACCGAGCCGTACGCCGTACACGGCTATCCGCGACTGACGCTGCTCGACGACCGGCTGCGGCCCCTGGACGCCGAGGTGGCCGAGGGCTCGGCGGATATCGCGGTCGTCGAGGGCTTCGACGACCCGCCCGAGCCGTTCACGCTCCGGCCGGGGGAACGGGCCACCGCGGGGCTGCTGTGGCGGAACACCGTGCTCGGCGGCCAGGGGGCGCCGGTCGTCGCCGAGCACATCCGGGCCGCGCCGGCGCCCGGCGGGGAGGGGCAGGTGCTGACGCCGGACGGCGGCATCGACCTCGGCACCACCGGCGAGGCCGGTGTCAGCGCCTGGCGCCCGCTCCCCCGGTAGGCCGGCCACGACCGGGGCCGGTCAGGTGCCCGCGACGTTCCGGACGGCGACGTTGATGCGGTTCCAGGCGTTGATCGCGGCGATGGCCATGACCAGCGTGGCCAGGGACTCCTCGTCGTAGTGGCGGGCGGCCTCCGCCCAGACGTCCTGCGGGACGCCGTCCGCGGCGTCGGCGATGCGCGTGGCCGATTCGGCGAGGGCGAGCGCGGCGCGCTCCGCGTCGGTGAAGTACGGCGTCTCCCGCCAGGCGGCCACGGCGAACAGCCGCTCGTCGCTGTCGCCGGCCTGCTTCGCCTCGCGGGCGTGCATGTCGACGCAGTAGCCGCAGCCGTTGATCTGGCTGACGCGCAGGCGCAGCAGTTCGAGCGTGCGCTGCGGCACGCGCCCGGCGCCGATCGAGGACTCCAGGGCGAGCATCGCCCGGTAGCCGTCGCGGGCGAGCTTGCGCACGCTGAGCCGGGGCTGCTGGTGGGTGGTGGGGCTGCTGGTCATGCCGGGTCTCCTCGTTCTGTCTGCTCGGTCTCTTCTATCTGCTCTGTCTGCTCTGTCTGTTCGTCCTGCCGGGAAACTCATCCCAGATATCCAGGACGTTTTTTATCCAGGATCGCGGCGCGGGGCGCCGCGCGACGCATGCGCTGCCGCGCCGTCAGGTGCGCAGGCCGGCGAACCAGCTCCGCGTACTCGCCGGGGTGCCCGGGTGGCGCTTCTCCACGGTGGCCTTGACCTCGGCCAGCGTCCGGCCGGCCAGCTCCTTGCGCCAGGCCAGCTCGGCCCGCCGCATGGACTGTGCGACGACGCACTGCTGCCGGTAGTCGACGTCCTCCCGGCCGCCGGGCCCCCGGCGCAGCACCTCGTCGCAGCGGAACGCCTCGCCGGTGCCCTCGATCGCCGTCACCACGTCGAGGAGCGTGATCTCCTCCGGTGCCCTGGCCAGCCGGAAGCCGCCCCGCGGCCCTGGGGTGGAGGTGACGATGCCCGCCCGGACGAGCGCCTGGAGCTGCTTGTTGAGATAGGCGGGGGGCAGCTGGTAGAACGCGGCGAGCCGCGCCGCCGTCATCGCCTCACCCGGCTCGATCCAGGTCAGGTTCAGGCAGCTGTGCAGCGCCCACTCGACACCCTCGCCCATCCGCATAAGCTGGATGTTAGACGTCCAGGTTTACCGCCGCAACCCACCGTCCGTCGCGCCGGATTGACTTCAAGTGTGCTTGAAGTTGAAGTCTTGGGGGTCAGGACAACCCAGCGGGAAAAGGTGAGCGCGATGCAGGAGATCCGGGTGGCGGAGTTCGGCGGACCCGAGGTCCTGGTGCCAACGGAGGCGCCGGACCCCGTGCCGGGCCCAGGACAGGTCGTCATCGCGGCCGCGGCCGTCGACACCATCTTCGTGGAGGCGCAGATCAGGAGCGGCGCGGCGCGGGAGTGGTTCCCGGCCGACCCGCCGTTCGTGCCCGGCGGCGGCGTCGCCGGCCATATCGCCGCCACCGGCCCCGGCGTCGACCCGTCCTGGCGGGGACGGCCCGTCGTCACGGTCGCCGTGACGAACGGCGCGTACACGCAACGGGCCGTCGCCGCCGTGGAGGACGTCGTGCCCGTGCCCGACGGGCTCGGGCTGCGGGAGGCCGCGGCGCTCGCCCACGACGGGGTCACGGCGATGAGCCTGTTCGAGCCGATGCGCCCCCGGCCCGGCACCTGGGTGCTCATCACCGCCGCGGCCGGCGGCATGGGCGTGCTGCTCGTGCAGCTCGCGCGCGCGGCCGGGGCGCGCGTCATCGGCGCCGCCCGCGGCGCGCGCAAGCTCACACTCGTCCGGGACCTGGGCGCCGAGGCCGCCGTCGACTACACGCTGCCCGGCTGGGCGGACCAGGTGCGCGCCCGCACCGGCGACCAGGGCGTCGACCTGGTCTGGGACGGCGCGGGCGGCGAGGCGGGCTCGGCGGCGTTCGGCCTGGTCGCCGACGGCGGGCGGTTCTCCGCGCACGGCGCGCCCGGCGGCGGCTTCTTCGCCCCCGACCCGGCCGAGGCCGCCCGCCGCGGCATCGAGCTGCGGGGCATCGAACACCTGCAGCTGCCGCCGGCGGAGCGGACCCGGCAGCTCGCGCGGGTCGTCGAGGCGGCCGCGGCCGGCCGGTTCCGCCCCGTCATCGGCCGGACGTTCCCGCTGGCCGACGCGGCGGCGGCGCACTCCGCCATCGAGCGCAGGGACACGCTCGGCAAAACCCTGCTCCTGCCCTGACGGGACCGGCCGCCACGCGTCACATGCCGCCGCGTCACATGCCGCCGCGTCACACGTCGCGGCGGCGCAGCAGCGCCGCCGCGGCCAGCAGGGCCAGCGCCGTGTAGCCGGTCACCAGCAGCAGCGAGGGCCAGGCGCCGAGCGAGCCGACCGCGTCCGTCGAGGCGTCCGAGGTCTGCATCAGCTTCTCCAGCGCCGCCGTCGGGCTGCTCCCGGCGACCCACCGCTCCGCCCCGCCGAACAGCGGGCCGAGCATCGAGGGCAGCAGCAGCGCCGCGATCACCGCCGTGACGGTGCCCGCGGCATGCCGGATCAGCGTGCCCGCGGCGAGCCCGAGCAGCCCGGCCACCGAGAACGCCGCGGCCACGCCGAACAGCGCGGGCAGCGGCTCCCCCTGCGCGTACCCGTCGTCCAGCAGCGCGTCCCCGACCAGGTACGCGCCCGCGGTGGCGGGCAGCGCCAGCGCGTACAGCAGCCCGGCGACCAGCACCGCCTTGGCCGCGAGCACCGTTCCGCGGCGCGGCACCACCGCGAACGTCGTCCTGACGGTGCCGCTGCCGTACTCCCCGCACACCGTCAGCGCCCCGACCACCGCCGCCAGCATCAGCGCCGGTACCGACAGGGTCAGGCTGCCGCCCAGCACCGTGTCGTCCGGCTGGAGGCTCCCCGTCGCGGCGACGAACGCCGCGCCCGGCGCGGGCAGCGCCGCCATGACGGCGGTCGTCCACACCGTGGAACGAACGCTGCGGAACTTGACCCACTCGAACGCCAGCGCCTGCCGGAACCGCCGCGTCACCGGGCCACCTCCGCCCGGTACTCGCCGGTGGCCCCGGCCATCGCCGTGTAGACCTCTTCCAGCGACGACAGCCGCGGCGTCAGCTCGTGCAGCGCCACCCCGTGGCGGCTGGCCAGCTCGCCGATCGCCGCCGTCGCCAGCCCGTCCACCAGCCACCCGCCGCGCGCGTCGAGCGACACCCGGCCGCCCGCCGCCCGGAGCAACTCCCGCAGCCGTTCCGGCTCCGGGCCGCGGACCAGGGTCTGGCCGCCGGAATGCGACTCGATGAACTCCCGCATCGGCGCGTCGGCCAGCAGCCGGCCGCGCCCGATCACCACCAGGTGGTCCGCGGTCAGCTCCAGCTCGCTCATCAGATGGCTGGACAGGAACACCGTCCGCCCCTCGGCCGCCAGCGACTTCATCAGCTCCCTGATCCAGCGGATGCCCTCGGTGTCGAGACCGTTGACGGGCTCGTCGAGGATCAGCACCGCCGGATCGCCGAGCAGCGCGGCGGCGATGCCGAGGCGCTGGCCCATCCCGAGCGAGAAGCCGTTCGTCCGCCGCCGCGCGGTCGCCGGGTCGAGACCCACCTCCCGGAGCACCTCGTCCACCCGGCTCCGCGGTATCCCGCTGCCCGCCGCCATGCCCGCCAGGTGCGCGTACGCGGAACGCCCGCCGTGCACGCCCTTCGCGTCCAGCAGCGAGCCGACGGTGCGCAGCGGCGCGGCCAGCTCGGCGTAGGCCCGGCCGCCGACCAGCGCGCTGCCCGAGGTGGGCGCGTCCAGGCCGAGGATCATCCGCATCGTGGTCGACTTGCCCGCGCCGTTCGGCCCGAGGAATCCGGTCACCCGGCCGGGCCGCACCGTGAACGAGAGCCCGTCGACGGCGGACTTCGCGCCGTACCGCTTCGTCAGCTCGTGTACATCGATCATGTCCCCGACGCTAGGCAGCCGCGCCCGCCCCGCCATCTGCCGAACGGAGTCGCCCGCTACTGCGCCGGGAGTACCCCCGCCGCCGCCCGCCGCCGCCCGCCGCCGTTACCCCGCGGAACGGCGGCCGGGGTCCCCGGCGCGCACCAGGCCCGTTTCGTAGGCGAGGACGACCAGCTGGGCGCGGTCGCGTGCGCCCAGCTTCGTCATGGCGCGGCTGACGTGCGTCTTGGCCGTCAGCGGGGACATCAGCAGCTTCCCGCCGATCTCCTCGTTGGAGAGACCGGCCGCGACCAGGGCCATCACCTCGCGTTCCCGCGCGGTCAGCGGCGCCAGCCGGGCCGCGCCGTCGGCCAGCGGCGCGCGCAGCCGCGCGAACTCCTCGATCACCCGGCGGGTCACCGCGGGCGCGAGGAGGCTGCGGCCCGCGGCGACCGTGCGGATCGCGTCGCGCAGGTCGTCGGGATCGATGTCCTTCAGCAGGAAGCCGGCCGCGCCGCGGCGCAGCGACTCGAAAACGTACTCGTCCGCCTCGAAAGTCGTCAGCACCAGCACCGCGACCCCGTCCAGGGCAGGGTCCGCGGCGATCGCCCGTGTCGCGGCGAGACCGTCCATCCGCGGCATCCTGATGTCCATCAGCACCACGTCGGGCCGCGTGGTGCGGACCGCCTCCACCGCCTGCGCGCCGTCCGCCGCCTCCGCGACCACCACCAGGTCGTCCGTCAGGTCGAGCAGCGCGCGGAAACCGGCCCTGACGACGGTCTGGTCGTCGGCCAGCACGACGCGGACGCGCGGCGCGGTCATGCCGCGCCCCGCGCCGCGGGCCGCGGGGAGGCCGCGGGCAGGCTCGCGCTGACCCGGAAACCGCCGCCCGGCACGACCCCGTACTCCAGGCTGCCGCCCACCGCCGTGGCCCGTTCGCGCATGCCGAGCAGCCCGAACCCCGTGCCGCCGCCCGCGTGCGCGCCCGCGGTGCCGTCGTCGGTCACCTCCACCAGCAGCCGGCCGTCCGCGGCGCGGACGGACACGGCGGCGTGGCGCGCGTTCGAGTGCTTCACCACGTTGGTCAGCGCCTCCTGCACGATGCGGTACGCGGTCAGCTCCACCACCGGCGGCAGCGGACCGGCCGCCGGCGGACCGGCCGCGAGGTGCAGCGTCACCGGCAGCGGGAGGCGTTCGGTCAGCTCCGCCAGCTGGGCCAGCCGCGGCGCGGGCGCGGCGGGCGCGCCGGTGTCGTTCTCGCGGAGGATCGTCACCGTCGTCCGCAGCTCGCGCACCGCCTCCTTGCCCGAGTCCCGCACCTGCTGGAGCGCGGCCCGCGCCACCTCGGGTCTGCGGTCGAACGCGTCGAGCGCGACCCCGGCCTGCACGGTCATCGCCGAGACGGTGTGCGCCACCACGTCGTGCAACTCGCGGGCGATCCGCACGCGCTCCTCGCGCAACCGGCGCGTCGTCTCCTGCCGGTGCTCCGACTCGGCGCGCCGGGCCAGCTCTTGCCGACCGCGCACCACCTCGCCGAGCAGCAGCGGAACCAGCGGAATGAGCATCTCCAGCACCGGGGACGGCACCGCCCCCTCCTCCTGCCCGGAGATCACCGCGGCGGCGCCCGAGAGCAGCGCGCCCACCACCGCGACGCGCAGCGTCCGGCGCCGGTCGCCCTGCACCGCCACGAAGTACAGGGCGACCATCACCGGCAGGTTCAGCAGCTCACCGATGTGGCCGTACAACGTCCACGTCAGGCTCGCGGCCCCCGTCACCACGGCGGCGAGCAGCGGCCTGCGCCGGTGCGCGAGCAGCCCGAGCATGGTGACCGCGAGCAGCGCCCAGCTGATCCAGTCGTCCTCGCGCGTCCCCGGCACATTGCTGGCCAGATCGGCGGCGGTCACGCAGCAGACGGCCACGGTGAGCAGCAGTTCCACGCCCATGCCCCCACCGTAGGCGCGCCCGGCACCGGGCGCGTACGACGGAGGGAGTAGCCCGCGGCACCACCCTTGGCTTCGCTGTACGGCTGGTGATTGGGTAGTCGGGCAGAGGCCGGGTGGTCCGGGGTGCGTGTTCCGGTGGAGGGGCGAGATGGAGCCGTTGGCGGAGGGCGATCCGGCGCGGGTGGGTTCGTTCGTGTTGCGTGGCCGGCTGGGCGCGGGCGGGATGGGGCAGGTCTTCCTGGGCCGGTCGCCGGCCGGGCGGGCGGCGGCGGTGAAGGTCGTGCATCCGCATCTGGCGCGGCAGGCGGAGTTCCGGCGCCGTTTCGTGCGTGAGATCGCGGCGGTCGAACGGGTCAGCGGCGCGTTCACGGCGGCGGTGATGGCGGCTGGTCCGGAGGACGATCCGCCGTGGATCGCGACGATGTACGTTCCCGGGCCGACGCTGGCGGAGGCGGTGGCCAGAGGCGGTCCGTTGCCGGAGGCGTCGGTGTGGCCGCTGGCGGCCGGGCTGGTCGAGGCGTTGCAGGCCATCCACGTGAAGAAGCTGTTCCACCGTGATCTCAAGCCGTCGAACGTGCTGCTGGCGATGGACGGCCCGCGGGTGATCGACTTCGGGATCGCGCGGGCGATGGACGATACCGCGTTGACCGGGACGAACATGGCGGTGGGGACTCCGGGTTTCATGTCTCCTGAGCAGGCCGAGGGGCGGGAGGTGGGGACGGCCAGTGACGTTTTCGCGCTGGGCGGCGTGCTCGCCTTCGCCGCCGGTGGGAGCCCGCCGTTCGGTGCGGGCCCGCCGCTGGCGATCCTCCATCGTGTGGTCGCCGGCCGGCCACAGCTGGATGGGGTGCCGCCCGGCCCCGTTCGCGACCTGGTCGCCGCCTGCCTGGCGAAGGACCCCGCCGAGCGGCCCACCACGGCGGAGCTCGTCGAGCGGATCGGCGCCCGCTGGAGCCCGCCCGAGGATCTCCAGGACACCGCGCCGTGGCCCTCGGCGGTGACCACCCTCATCCAGGAGCGGGAGACGGGCGGCACGGCTCCCTACACCGAGCACGCCGACGCGGAACGGGAAGACCTCGACAGCCGTCACCAGCAGGCCAAGGAAGCCACCAGGACCGCGGGCCCCGCGGAGGCGGCGCGTCTGATGGGCGAGGTCGCGGCCGACCGGGCGCGTGTCCTGGGGCCTGATGACCCGGCGACCCTGTCCTCCCGGCATGAGCACGCGTGGCTGGTCGGGGAGGCGGGGGACCGTGAGGAGGCGGCGCGTCTGATGGCCGGGGTGGTGGCTGACCGGTCGCGTGTCCTGGGGCCTGACCACTGGGAGACCTTGTCGTCTCGTGATGAGTATGTGTGGGATGTCGCGGAGGCGGGGCGGCGGGAGGAGGCGGCGGGTCTGATGGCGGAGTTGATCGCCGACCGGGCGCGTGTCTTCGGGGCGGACGACTGGAACACTCTTCGTTACCGCCACATCGAGTCCTGGAACGCTTACAAGCTGGGGCGGCGTGCGGAGGCCGCGCGGTTGATGGCGGAGTTGGCGGCCGACTACGAGCGGGTGCTCGGGTCCGATCACCAACAGACGCTGCTGTCCCGTCACGACCACGCCTGGCTGATCGCACATGCGGGGGAGCGTGCGGAGGGGGCGCGTTTGATGGGCGACGTCGCGGCCGACCGGGCGCGTGTCCTGGGTCCCGATGAGTGGGCGACCTTGCATTCCCGGCATGAGCACGCGTGGCTGTTCGGTGGGCCGGGGCGGTGGGAGGAGGCGGCGCGTCTGATGGCCGGGGTGGTGGCTGACCGGGCGCGTGTCCTGGGTCCCGATCGCTGGGAGACCTTGTCGTCTCGTGATGAGTATGTGTGGGATGTCGCGGAGGCGGGGCGGCGGGAGGAGGCGGCGGGTCTGATGGCGGAGTTGATCGCCGACCGGGCGCGTGTCTTCGGGGCGGACGAC
>NZ_JAVREV010000013.1:0-246239 GCF_031845565.1 Streptomyces johnsoniae
AGATGCGGTGCATCGCAAGGCACCGGATCGCAGCTCATACTTGGCCGTATTCGCGCGATTCGGTAACGCAGCGAGGTGCCGTAGCTGGCGTCGTGGGCCCGGCAAGATCGGCAGGACAGGGCCTAGGGATTTCGTCGAACGGCGATCCGGTGCGGTGCTCCCCCGGGGGTTCGGGGCCTGGGGGAGCCGGACCGCGACTGGTACGCGGGGGTATCTGCCGGATCAAGTCCTGGGTGGGCGGTGGTGCGGACGCGTTGTCATGACTCCAACAGCTTACCGAGCGGCGCACGTGTGGACTGAGGCGGGGTCCTGGCGGTGCGGCGCGGTTCCATGGCGCGACCCGGGTGGGTCGTCACCGGTCGGGCGCGGTGTCCGGGTGGTCCCCGAGGGCCCGAGATGCCGGGAACGTCTATCTGTGTGACGCTGGTCACGTATCCGGTGGACGCGCGTGAAGGGTCGGGCGCTGTGAGGGTGTGGGTGGGATTCGCGATGGCCGCGGCGGCCGTCATAGCTCTGTTCGTCCCGTCCGCCGTCGCGGGGGACCCGCCGACCGGGAGCCATGCACCGCACATCGCCGAGGGCCATGGTGCCGGGAGCGAACGCGCCACCACCCGCTGGCCCACGGTCTCCGGCGAGGCCGCGCCGCCGCCGCGGCAGGAGCCACGGCCCACGGCGTTCGCCGCGCGGCAGGGCGGTGAGGTGCTGCCCGTACTGCCGTTGGGCGCCGGTCTCGCCAGTCTGGGCCTGGGCCTCGGCGTCCTCGGCCTGCGCCTGCGCCGCGCGGCCTGAACGCAGCGGGGCGGTCCGGGCCTGAGGGCCTGGTGCTTTCCGTGTGCCGTTCGGCGCGTGGCTGGGGGGTCGGTCTCGCCGGTTCCGCGCCTCGCGCCTCCCCGAGTGTCTGACGGCTTCCCGTGGCTGGGCCGATGCCCGGCGGGCAGCACCTCCGTGCTTGCGAACTCGGTGAATACTGAGTATAGATACTCGGTATGTCGATCCGTTTCGGGCTTCTCGCCCTCCTGGAGAGCGGGCCGCGCTACGGCTCACAGCTCCGCGTCGAATTCGAGTCGCGCACCGGCGCCACCTGGCCGCTGAACATCGGGCAGGTCTACACGACGCTCGGCCGCCTGGAGCGCGACGGGCTCATCGTTCCCGAAGGCGGCGGTGACGCCAAGCAGCAGCTGTACGCCATCACCGAGGCCGGCCAGGCCGAGCTGGGCGACTGGTATGCCCGGCCCGTCGACCGCACCCAGCCCTCGCGCGACGAGCTGGCCATCAAGCTGGCCATGGCCGTCGGCGCGCCAGGCGTGGACATCCGGGCCATCATCCAGGCCCAGCGCCGGCACACGCTCAAGGCGATGCAGGACTACACGCGCCTCAAGGCCCGCGCGCTCGCCGGGGGAACGGACTCGCGCGACGACATCGCCTGGCTGCTCGTCCTGGAACAGCTGATCTTCTCCGCCGAGGCGGAGAGCCGGTGGCTCGACCACTGCGAGACGCGCCTGGTGCGCCTCGCCGAAGGCCGCCCGCAGCCGCAGCGTTCGGCGCCGTCGCAGCAGCCGCCCGGCACCCCCGCCGCGTCTCCTGCCGCGTCCCCCGCCACGTCCCGCGGCGGTGTCTCGTGACCCGCAGCACCGCTCCCGACACCCCCGTGCTCGAACTTCGCGACGTCACGCGCGTCCACGGCAGCGGAGTCGCCGCCGTGCACGCGCTGCGCGGCGTCGGTCTGAAGGTGTTCGCCGGCGAGTTCGTCGCCGTGATGGGCCCCTCCGGGTCCGGCAAGTCGACGCTGCTGACCCTGGCCGGCGGCCTGGACGCGGCGACCCGCGGCAACGTCCTCGTCGAGGGCGAGGACCTCGGCGCACTCGGCCGCGGCGCCCTGGCCAAGGTGCGCCGCGGACGCGTCGGCTACGTCTTCCAGGACTACAACCTCATACCCGCGCTCACCGCGGCCGAGAACATCGCGCTGCCCCGCGAACTCGACGGCGTCGCCGCCCGCGTCGCGCGCCGCGAGGCGCAGGCGGCACTCGCCGAGATCGGCCTCTCGGAGCTGACCGACCGCTTCCCCGACGAGATGTCCGGCGGCCAGCAGCAGCGCGTCGCCATCGCCCGGGCCCTCGTCGGCGACCGGCGGCTCGTCCTGGCGGACGAGCCGACCGGCGCCCTGGACTCCGAGACCGGCGAGGCCGTGCTCGCGCTGCTCCGCAAGCGCTGCGACGAGGGCGCGGCGGTCGTCCTCGTCACGCACGAGTCCCGCTACGCCGCGTGGGCCGACCGCGTGGTGTTCCTGCGCGACGGCACCATCGTGGACGAGTCCGTCTCCCACTCGGCCGAATCGCTCCTCACCGACGGGAGCCACCGTTGAGCCGGATCTCCACCTGGCGGCTCGCGCTGCGCATCGCGCGCCGGGACGCCCTGCGCGCCAAGGGGCGCAGCGCGCTGGTCGTCGCCATGATCGCGCTGCCGATCCTCAGCGTGACGGCGGCCGACCTGGCCTTCCGCAGCGGGGAACTGTCGCAGGCCGAGCAGCTGACGCGCCAGATGGGCTCGGCCGACGCGGAGTTCGTCCTGGCGAACGGCAGCGGCCCGGTGCTCCAGTCGCCCGACGGTGAGATGGAATACCACTTGGAGGGGGACGGCTGGGAGGACGCCCGCGAGCGCCCGGCCGACGAGGTCGCCGCGGAACTGGCGGCGCTGCTCCCGCCCGGCACCGACGTCTACTCCAACGAGTCGGTCGAAGGCGTCGTGCACAGCAGGGCTGGCCTGATGACGGCGACCATCCGCGAGTTCGACGCCACGAACCCCGTGGCCGACGGCCCGTTCACCCTGCTGCGCGGCCACTACCCGCAGGAGCCGGGCGAGGTCGCGGCCACCCAGGCGTTCCTCGACGAGAGCGGCCTGCGCGTGGGCTCTGAGCTGCGCGTGAAGGACGGCGAACGCGGCTACCGCATCACCGGTGCCTACGAGCGCCCCGACGCCCTGAGAACGGCGGAGGTGCTCGCCCGGCCGGGCGCCGTGCTGCCGCTGCCCGAGTCCGCGGGCGCGGGCGGCTACATGAGCCGGACCGCCTACCTCGCCGACGTGCCCGAGGGCGGCGTCACCTGGGACATGGTCGTCGCGGCCAACGAACGCGGCTTCACCGCCGATTCCAAGGCCGTCCTCGCCGCCCCGCCGCCCGACTCCGAGGTGCCGCTCTACGCGGAGGAGGACTGGTCCGGCTACTCCGACCCGGGGGCCGACGCGGAGGCGGTCGCCATCGTCATCACCGTCGTCTCGCTCATCATCCTGGAGATCTGCCTGCTGGCAGGACCCGCCTTCGCCGTCGGCGCCCGGCGTTCCCGCCGCCAGCTCGGCCTGATCGGCGCGAACGGCGGTGACCGCCGACACCTGCGGGCCGTCATGCTCGCCAGCGGCGTGGTCCTCGGCGCGGTCGCCGCCGTCATCGGCGTCACGGTCGGCATCCTCCTGACGCTCGCGGCCCGCCCGCTGATCGAGAACCAGCTGGGCAGCCGCTTCGGCGCCTGGGACTTCCGCATTCCGGAACTGGCCGGTATCGCGTTCCTCGCCGTCCTCGTCGGGCTGCTCGCCGCCCTCGTCCCCGCGGTCGGCGCCGCGCGCAGCAGCGTCCTGGAATCCCTCACCGGACGCCGCGGCGTGCGCCGCGCCGGGCGGGTGCTGCCCGTCGTCGGCGCGGTGGCGCTGGTGCTCGGCGCCGCCCTGGCGATCGTCGGCGGCCTGACCCTGGACAGCACCGTGGTCGTCGCGGTCGGCTCGGTCATCGCCGAGCTGGGTCTGGTCGCGCTCACCCCGTTCCTCGTCGGCGTCTTCGGCCGTCTCGGCCGCTGGCTGCCGCTGTCCCCGCGCCTCGCGCTGCGCGACGCCGCGCGCAACCGCGGGCGCAGCGCGCCCGCCGTCGCCGCGGTGCTCGCGGCCGTCGCGGGCACCGTCGCCGTGTCCACGGTGATGACCA
Organism: Streptomyces johnsoniae; assembly: GCF_031845565.1. Lineage (NCBI taxonomy): Bacteria > Bacillati > Actinomycetota > Actinomycetes > Kitasatosporales > Streptomycetaceae > Streptomyces > Streptomyces johnsoniae. The sequence continues at coordinate 3,968 of NZ_JAVREV010000013.1, forward strand.
GCGACGACGCCGAGGCGCGCGCCGAGTACACCGCGTACCTCCCGGAGGGCACGGTGTCGATCAGCTCCGGAACGGACGACACCTCGGGCCTCACCCGCGCCGGGGAGATCGCGGAACGCGAACTGCCCGTCGACGTCCGCGCCGACATCGGGCAGCTCAGGCCCGGTGAGCCCGGCTGTGATCCGTACTCGGGCGACGGCTGCGGCTGGGCCGAGGTGGTGGTGCCAGCGGGCCAGGAGTGCCCCCTGTGGGAGCCGGACGCCGCGAGCATCCCCGCGGCCGAACGCCGTGACCTGGCCGACGACCCGCGCTGCGATGTGGACGATGGCGGCACCATGCTGGCCGTCGCCGGTCCTGAACTGCTGGACGTCCTCGGCACCGGCGGGGCGGCGGACCGGGCCGCGCTGGAGCGCGGTGAGGCGATCACGTTCTCGGACCGGTGGATCGAAGACGGCTCCGTGAGCCTGGAGGTGTACGAGCGGGAGCCGGAGTACGGCGGCGACGGCGAGCCGCTGACGCCGCCCGACCACGAGCCGGCCTTCCCCGCCCGCCTGGTGGAGACCGGGAACATCCCGTTCGCCGCCGTGATCACGCCGGAGACGGCCGAGGCGGCGGGGCTGCGCGTGGTGCCGTCCGAGACCTACTTCTCCACCACCCGCATGCCCAGCAGCGGCGAGCAGCAGGAGTTCGAGGGCGTGCTCGCCGACACCCTCGGTGTGGCGCCGCATGTGGAGGTGGAGGACGGCTTCCAGAGCGAGACCGCCTTCGGGCTGCTGATTTTGAGCCTCGCGGCCATGGTCATCACGCTCGGTGCCGCCGGCATCGCCACCGGTCTCGCCCAGGCCGATTCGGAGGCCGACCTCACCACGCTGGCCGCGGTCGGCGCGACGCCGCGGCTGCGCCGCACACTCTCCGGGCTTCAGTGCGGCCTGATCGCCGCGATGGGCGTTCTCCTCGGCGCGGCGTCCGGCCTGGTCCCCGCGCTCGGCCTGCTGCTCTCCGGGCACCGTTCCGACGTCGCCGAGTGGGAACGCAGCGTGACGGAGGGCTGGGGGCAGGGAGGTCGTCCGGAACTTTTCATCTCCCTGCCCTGGGGCACGTTCGTGCAGCTCATCGTCGTGGTGCCGCTGGTCGCCTGTCTGCTCGCCGCGCTGCTGACCCGTTCGCGCATCCACCTCGCGCGGCGCGCTGGGTGATCCGCGTTGCATGATGGGGTTATGACGCAGCCGAGCAACGAAGCACCGCAGGACAAGTCCCAGATTCTGGTCGTGGGCCCGGACGGGATGGCGCTCAGCGGTGTCGCGCCCCGGGGAGACGGAGAGGGCGGGGAGGGGCAGTCGGAGACGCCCCTGACCGAGATGGTGGAGCAGCCGGCGAAGGTCATGCGGATCGGCAGCATGATCAAGCAGCTGCTTGAGGAGGTGAAGGCGGCGCCGCTCGACGAGGCGAGCCGGGTCCGGCTCAAAGAGATCCACGCCAGCTCCGTCAAGGAGCTGGAGGAGGGGCTCGCGCCGGAGCTCGTGGCCGAACTGAGCCGGCTTTCGCTGCCGTTCACCGATGACGGCGTGCCCACCGATGCGGAGCTGCGCATTGCCCAGGCGCAGCTCGTGGGCTGGCTCGAAGGACTCTTCCACGGTATCCAGACGGCGCTGTTCGCCCAGCAGATGGCGGCCCGCGCGCAGCTGGAGCAGATGCGCCGCGCGCTGCCGCCCGGCGCCATGGGAGAGGAGCCGCCCGAGCAGGACGACCCCCGTGGCGGGGCGCGGTCCGGGCCCTACCTCTGATTGTCAGGACCACATGATTCGGGGGCGGCAGCCGTACGGCTGCCGCCCCCCTTGCCGTGCCGGCTCAGCCCCAGGTGATCAGTCGCTTGGGGTGCTCGAGTACGGCGGCGGTGTCGGCGAGGACCTTGGAGCCGAGTTCGCCGTCGACGAGGCGGTGGTCGAAGGACAGGGCGAGGGTGGTGATGTGCCGGGGCTTGATCTTGCCCTTGTGGACCCAGGGCTGTTCACGGATGGCGCCGAGCGCGAGGATCGCGGCTTCGCCCGGGGTGAGGATGGGGGTGCCGGTGTCGATACCGAAGACGCCGATGTTGGTGATGGTGACCGTGCCGTCGCGCATGTCGGCGAGGGTGCTCTTGCCTTCCCTCGCGGTGGTGACGAGGTCGCCGAGCGCATGGGCGAGTTGGGGGAGGGTCTTGGTGTGGGCGTCCTTGATGTTGGGGACGACGAGGCCGCGCGGGGTGGCGGCGGCGATGCCGAGGTTGACGTAGTTCTTGTGGATGATCTCCTGATTGGCCTCGTCCCAGGCGCTGTTGACGTCCGGGTTGCGGCGGATCGCGGTCAGCAGCGCCTTGGCGGTGAGCAGGAGCGGGTTGACGCGTAGCCCCGCGAACTCGGGGTCGTTCTTCAGCTCGGTGATCAGGCGCATGGTGCGGGTGACGTCGACCGTGGCGAACTCGGTGACGTGGGGCGCGGTGAACGCGCTGGCGACCATGGCCTGTGCGGTCGCCTTGCGTACGCCCTTGACCGGGACGCGGCGTTCGCGGATGGCGGCCAGGGACTGCGGCTCCACGGCCGGCGCGGGGCCCGGCGCGGCGGGTGCGGTGGCCGCGGTGGGCTGGGGTACGGGGGGTGCGGTGGCGGCCGTGGCCGCGGCGTGCACGTCCTCGCGGGTGATGATGCCGTTCGCGCCGGTCGGGATGACGCGTGTGAGGTCGACGCCCAGGTCCTTGGCCAGCTTGCGCACCGGCGGCTTGGCCAACGGCCGTGCGTTGGGCGCCGCCGGCTCGTGCGCCGGCTCGTGCGTCCGGTCCGCCGCCGCGGCCTGCGGCGGCACCGGTGCCTGCTCCTGCCGCGGCTCCGGTGTCTGTGCCGCGGGCGTCCGCGGCTTGCGCGGGCGGCGCCGCGTGGCCGGCGCCGAGACGCCGTAGCCGACCAGCACGGGCTGCCGCCCGCCGTTCGCGCTCTGCTCCTCGCCGGCCGGCGCCTCCCCGTCCGGCGGCGGGCCGGCGGACGGGTCGGTGTCGACCGTGATGATCGCCGTACCGACGTCCACGGTGCTGCCCTCGGAGAAGAGGACCTCCCGCACCTGTCCGTCGTACGGAATGGGCAGTTCCACGGCGGCCTTCGCCGTCTCGACCTCCACCACGACCTGGCCGTCGCTCACCGTGTCGCCCGGCTGGACCAGCCACTTCAGGATCTCCGCCTCGGTGAGCCCTTCGCCCACGTCCGGCATTCTGAACTCGCGGTAGCGCTGTGCCTCAGCAGCCATCGTCACGACTCTCCTCAGCCTCTCCCTCAGTACGCCAAGGCGCGGTCGACGCAGTCCAGCACCCTGTCAAGCCCGGGCAGGTACTCCTCCTCCAGGCGCGCCGGCGGATACGGCGCGTGGAAGCCGCCCACGCGCAGTACCGGGGCCTGGAGATGGTAGAAGCACCGCTCGGTGATGCGGGCGGCGACCTCCGCTCCGGAGCCGAAGAACACCGGTGCCTCGTGCGCGACGACCAGGCGGCCGGTCTTCTCCACCGACCGCTGGAGCGTGTCGAAGTCGATCGGCGAGACCGACCGCAGGTCGATCACCTCGATCGAGGTGCCGTCCTCCTCGGCCGCGGCCGCCGCCGCGGCGAGCGCCGTCTTCACCGTCGGCCCGTAGGCGGCCAGCGTCAGGTCACCGCCCGCCCTGACCACCTTGGCCGCGTGCAGCGGCCCGGGGATGCCCGCCTGGTCCACCTCGCCCTTGTCCCAGTAACGGGCCTTCGGCTCGAAGAAGATGACGGGGTCGTCGCACTGGATGGCCTGCTGGAGCATCCAGTAGGCGTCGGCCGGGTCGGCGGGGGTGACGATCTTGAGGCCCGCGACGTGCGCGAAGAGGGCTTCGGGGGATTCGCTGTGATGTTCCACGGCGCCGATGCCGCCGCCGTAGGGGATGCGGATGACGACGGGGAGTTTGACGGTGCCGAGGGAACGGGCGTGCATCTTGGCGAGCTGGGTGACGATCTGGTCGTAGGCGGGGAAGACGAAGCCGTCGAACTGGATCTCGGTGACCGGGCGGTAGCCGCGCAGGGCGAGGCCGATGGCGGTGCCGATGATGCCGGATTCGGCGAGGGGGGTGTCGATGACGCGGTCTTCGCCGAAGTCCTTCTGGAGTCCGTCGGTGATGCGGAAGACACCGCCGAGGCGGCCGACGTCCTCGCCCATGACCAGGACCTTGGGGTCGGTCTCCAGGGCCTTGCGCAGCGAGGAGTTCAGCGCCTTCGCCAGTGCCATCTTCTCGGCGGCCATGTCAGTCCCCCTCGTGGTGGTCGGCGAACGAGGCCACGTAGGCGCCGTACTGGGCCCGTTCCTCGTCGACGAGCGTGTGCCCGTCGGCGTAGGTGTGCTCGAACATGGCCATGCCGTCGGGGTCGGGCATCGTCCGGATGGCCTCGCGGACGCGCCTGGCCAGCGCGTCGCTCTCCGCGTCGAGATCGGTGAAGAACGCGTCGTCCGCCGCGTTCTCCCGCTCCATCAGGCGGCGCAGCCGCAGCAACGGGTCCTTCGCCTCCCAGACTTCGAGCTCCTCCTTGCGGCGGTACCTGGTCGGGTCGTCCGAAGTGGTGTGCGCGCCCATCCGGTAGGTGAACGCCTCGACCAGCATGGGCCCCTGACCGGTCCTCGCGTGCTCGGCCGCGGCGCGCGTGACGGCCAGCACGGCCAGCACGTCGTTGCCGTCGACGCGCACGCCGGGGAAGCCGTAGCCCTGCGCGCGCTGGTACAGCGGCACCCGCGTCTGGCGTTCGGTGGGCTCGGAGATGGCCCACTGGTTGTTCTGGCAGAAGAACACCACCGGGGCGTTGTACACCGCGGCGAACGTGAACGCCTCCGCCACGTCGCCCTGGCTGGACGCGCCGTCGCCGAAGTACGCCACGACGGCCACGTCGGCGCCGTCCTTGACGACGCCCATCGCGTAGCCGGTGGCGTGCAGGGCCTGGGAGCCGATGACGATGGTGTAGAGGTGGAAGTTGTTGCTCGCCGGGTCCCAGCCGCCGTGGTTGACGCCGCGGAACATGCCGAGCAGCTTCGTCGGGTCCACGCCGCGGCACCAGGCGACGCCGTGCTCGCGGTAGGTCGGGAAGACGTAGTCCGTCTCGCGCAGCGCACGTCCGGAGCCGATCTGCGCCGCCTCCTGGCCGAGCAGCGAGGGCCACAGGCCCAGCTCGCCCTGCCGCTGGAGCGCGGTGGCCTCGGCGTCGAACCGGCGGGTGAGCACCATGTCGCGGTACAGCTCGCGCAGCTGCTCCGGGGTGGTCTCCAGCGCGTAGTCAGGGTGCTCGACCCGTTCGCCCTCGGGGGTCAGCAGCTGCACCATCTCGGGCTTGGGGCCCGGCTGGGGCTGCTGCCGCTTGCCCGCTGTCCTCTTCGCCGCGGGTCGGCGCGGCTTGCCGCGCGCGGCGGTGCTTTCCACGGTCACTCGTGCTCCTCCGTCGGTCCGGCCCCCGGGGTCCACCGGGCGGCCAGTGCGGCCCTCCCGGTCCCGTACGGCGCACGGGGGTGTGTGCGGCGCGGACGGAACCGAGCGGTTCTGTGTCCCGTTCTCGTCCCGTTCGACGGCCCCATAAGAGCACGGTAGCCAGTGGGTCCACAAGCCACGAAATCGCCTCTGACCTGCGGATTTACCTGGATTTCCAAGTAGTTGGCGGAGCGTGGCGGAACGGCACTGGTCCCAGCCTCGCAGGACGTCGGGACACCTGCACGTTAACCCGGGCACGCGGGTCGCGGGAAGAGTACGGCGAGGGGCGGGCCCACGGTGACTGTGTGACACTGTGCGGGTGGGCAAAGAGGGAAAAATTACCGTATTCCTCCTCGATGACCACGAGGTGGTCCGACGCGGCGTGCACGAGCTGCTCGCGCTGGAGCCGGACATCGACGTGGTCGGCGAGGCCGGCACGGCGGCGGACGCGCTGGCCAGGATTCCCGCGGCCCGGCCGGACGTGGCGGTCCTCGACGTCCGGCTGCCGGACGGCAGCGGCGTGGAGGTGTGCCGCGAAATCCGTTCGCGGGACGAGGCGATCAAGTGTCTGATGCTCACCTCGTACGCGGATGACGAGGCCTTGTTCGACGCCATCATGGCGGGCGCCTCGGGCTACGTCCTCAAGGCCATCAGGGGAACGGAGCTGCTGACGGCGGTCAGGGACGTGGCCGCGGGCAAGTCGCTGCTCGACCCGGACGCGACCCGGCGCGTGCTGGACCGGCTGCGCGGCGGCGGCGACCAGGCGGCGGGCGACGATCGGCTCGAACGGCTGACCGAGCAGGAGCGGCGCATCCTGGGACTCATCGGGGACGGCCTGACCAACCGCGCGATCGGCCAGGAACTGAGCCTCGCCGAGAAGACGATCAAGAACTACGTGTCGAGTCTCCTCGCCAAACTCGGCATGGAACGCCGCTCGCAGGCCGCGGCCTACGTCGCACGGCGGCAGGCAGAGCGCGGGCGGTAACGCGCGCGTGGGCGGGGCGGCCGTGCTCAGTCGCAGAACGCGTCCCGCACCGCAGCCGTGTTCAGCGTCCACCACACCACCAGCGCGGAGGCGGCGGGAAACTGCGGATCGGGGCGGCGGTCGGCCCGTTCGTAGTGCCAGTCCAGCATCCAGAAGTCGTTCAGCCGCTCCCACCACACGCGGTGCACCGCCGCCGCCAGCTCCGCGGGCGAGGCGCCGACGGCGGCCCGGTAGGCGCGGGCGTAGGCGCGGACCTTCGCCAGCTCAAGACTCCCGTCGGCGCGGAGGTAGAAGATCACGGCGGCCCTGACCGCCTCCTCCGCGCGGGGCCGCACCGCGAGCCGGTCCCAGTCCACGATCGCCACCGGCTCCACCGGGGCCTCGGCCCGGTACAGCAGGTTGAGCGGGTGGAAGTCCCCGTGCACCCACCCCTCGGCGGGTATCTCCTCCGCGGAGGGGCGCAGCCACTCGTGGTCGCGCAGCAGCGTGCGGCGTTCGAGCAGCCGGTGCTCCGCCAGCTCGTCGAAGCCGGTGCGCCGGGCGCGGGCGCGCACCCGGGCCAGCAACTGGTCGATCCGCGCGTACGTGTCCCCTGCCCTGGCCGCCTCCCGCTCGGGCAGGCGGCGCGGCGGCCAGCGCCTTATCACCCGCTCCAGCGCCCGGTGCACCAGACCGAGCAGCGCCCCGAGCCGGCGGCTCTCCCCGCGGCTGAGCTGGCCCCCGTGCCGGTGCCTGCCCTCGACCCACGGGTGCAGCGCGTAGGCACGGCCGCCGAGCACGGCGACCGTCCGCCCGTCCCTGGCGGCGAGCGGCGGCACGACCGGCAGCCCGAGACCGGCCAGCTCCGCGGTGGCGCGGTGCCGGCCGGCCAGCGGTATCACCGTCTGCGGATCGCCGTCGAGGTGGTGCTTCAGGAAGAAGACGCCCCGCGTGGTGGCCAGCCGGTAGCCGTGGTTGAGCAGCCCCTCGGCGACACGTTCGCAGGCGACGGGCTCCCCCGCGTCGTACCGGCTCAGCAGTGCGGAAAGCGTGTTCCCCGAGGGTCCCGTCGCGCCGTCAGGGAGTGTCGGCACCGGCGGCGGCGCCTCCGTCGTCCGCGCCCGGGTCCGTGCCGCCCTCGTCGCCGCCGCCGCCCTCGTCCGCGCCCCCGTCGCCTGGCCCGCCGTCCTCGCCGCCCTCCGAGCTGCCCTCGGTGGACGTCGGCGGCGGGGTCGTCTCCGGCTCGGTCGTCGGCGGGGTCTCCGGCTCGGTCGGCGTGCCGGTCTCCTGATCGGTGGGCGTGCCGGTCTCAGTACCTGTCGGCTCGCCCGGCTCGGGCTCCGGCCAATCGTCGTCGTCGTCGTCCGACGGGACCAACTCGTCGTCCGACGGCTGCTCGACGTCATCGGACTCCGACGGGCTCTCCTCGTCGGTCTCCCGGTCCGTCTCCCGGTCGCTCGGCTCGGTGGTGTCCGTCTCGCTCGGCGGGCTGCTCGGGTCCTCGTCGCCGCCGAGGTTGGCCGCGACGAGCACGCCGGTGCCGATCGCGACGAGCGCGAGCAGCGCGACGAGGATCATGCGGCCGCGCCGCCCGTTCGCCGACGGGCCCGCGGGCTCGTCGTGGTCCCCGCCGCCGCCCTGGTTGCCCATGAGCATCGGCGCCGCGTACTGGCTGGTCGGCGCGTCGGTGCCGGTCCTGGTGGTGGCCGCGGCCGGGGTGCCCATCGGCGGGGTGGCCCCGCCGGTGACGGAGCCCGTGTTCCACAGGCCGCCGGTGTGGCCGCCGTGCTCCTGGAGCGTCCGCAGCGCGTACTGCACCAGGCCGCGCATCTCCTCGGCGGACTGGAAGCGGTCCTCCGGGTCCTTGGCGAGGGAACGCATCACCAGGCCGTCCAGCTCGGGCGGCGCCTCGGCGGAGATCTCGGACGGCAGCCGCGGCATGTCCTGGACGTGCTGGTAGACCACGGCGAGCGGCGTCTCGCCGACGAACGGCGGGCGCAGCGTCAGCAGCTCGAAGAGCAGGCAGCCGACCGCGTAGAGGTCGGAGCGGGTGTCGATGGCCTTGCCGAGCGCCTGCTCGGGGGAGAGGTACTGCGGCGTGCCCATGACCATGCCGGTCTGCGTCATCGTCTGCGCGGCGCCGTGCAGCGCGCGGGCGATGCCGAAGTCCATCACCTTCACGGCGCCGGCCTCGGTGATGATGACGTTCGCCGGTTTGATGTCGCGGTGAACGATGCCGTGGTGGTGGCTGTAGGCCAGGGCCTCCAGGACGCCGGAGACGATGACCAGGGCCTGCTCGGCGGGCGGGGACTCGGAGTCGATCAGGAGTTCCCTGATGGTCTTGCCGTGGACCAGCTCCATCACGATGTAGGGGACCATGTCGCGGCCCACCTGCTCCTCGCCGGAGTCGTAGACGGCGACGACCGCATGGTGGTTGAGCCCGGCGACGGACTGCGCCTCGCGCGTGAAACGGGCCTTGGACACCGGGTCCTGCGCCAGATCGGCGCGCAGCAGCTTGACGGCGACCGGCCGGCCGAGGCGCACGTCCTCCGCGGCGAAGACCTCCGCCATCCCGCCCCGGCCCAGGCGGTAGGTCAGCCGGTAACGCCCGTCACCGACCAGTCCGTTGTTGCCCCACAGCTCCGGGGAGTCGGGCACTTCGCTGCCGGCCGCCCCGGGCTCCTCCTCGCCGGACCCCGCAGCGCCTCGCTCGTGTGCCATCAGTCCTCGCCGTAGTCAGCATGGGTCCCAGTCAGCATGGGTCCCCTCGGCCATCAAACCCGCTCCGGGCCCGCGATGACAAGTTGAGCCGGAGGCGGCGGTCACGGTACGGACAACGTGCTTGACGTGCCCGGGCCCTGCGGCAGACTTGGGGCGGACAGCAGGTCCGTATTATGCGCGGCGGAGCACTGAAGCGCCCTACCGGCGCATCGCAGCACAGCGCCTAGGGGGAACGACCAGATGAGTGACCACGTGCAGCCGCCCGGAGATTACCGGGGGCGCTCCGTGGGGGGCGGCCGTTACCAGTTGCGGGACGTCCTCGGCAAGGGCGGCATGGCCTCGGTGCATCTGGCCTGGGACACGGTGCTCGAACGGCAGGTCGCGATCAAGACCATGCACTCCGAGCTGGGCCGGGAGGACGCTTTCCGGGAACGGTTCAAGCGCGAGGCGCAGTCGGTCGCGAAGCTGACGCACACCAACATCGTCTCCGTGTACGACACCGGCGAGGACCTCATAGACGGGGCCCCGGTGCCCTACATCGTCATGGAGTACGTCGAGGGCCGGCCGCTGCGCACGGAGCTGGAGCAGGACATCGAGCGCTTCGGCGCGATGCCGGCCGACAAGGCGCTGCACCTCACCGCGGACGTGCTGGCCGCGCTCGACATCAGCCACGAGATGGGCCTCGTCCACCGGGACATCAAGCCCGGTAACGTCATGCTCACCCGCCGCAATGTGGTCAAGGTCATGGACTTCGGCATCGCGCGGGCGATGCAGTCCGGCGTCACCGCGATGACGCAGACCGGCATGGTCGTCGGCACCCCGCAGTACCTCTCCCCCGAGCAGGCGCTCGGCCGCGGGGTCGACGCCCGTTCCGACCTTTACTCGGTCGGCGTCATGCTCTTCGAGCTGTTGACCGGCCGGCTGGTGTTCGACGCGGAGTCGGCGCTCGCCATCGCCTACGCACACGTTCAGGAGGAGCCGCCGGCGCCCTCCACGATCAACGCCTCGGTGCCTCGGGACGTCGACGCGCTGGTGGCGCGGGCCCTCCAGAAGAACCCGAACGACCGGTTCCCCTCGGCCGAGGCGTTCGCCGCCGAGTGCCGGCGGGTCGCCGGCACGCTCTCCGGCGCCGCCCCGCAGATCGTGCCGGGCGCGCATGCCCCGGCGGACAGCGGCGCGGCCGTGTCGAACGCGGTGTTCCCCCAGTTCGGCGGCCCGACGCCGCCGCCGGGCCACACCTACGCCTCCCCCTACGCGCCCACCCCGCCGGTCGGCGGCTACGGCTATCCGCAGCAGGCCGCGCCGAGCACCCCGCCGCCGTACGCCATGGTGCCGCCCGGCGGCGCCGGGTCCGAGCCGGGCGGGAACGGCGGCAGCGGCGGCGGTGCGGGCCGCGGCAACGCGTGGATGGTGATGACCGCGGCGGTGGTCGCCATCGCGCTGGTGGCCGTGGTCGCCGTCGTCGTGATGATGAGCGACGGGGGCGACGGGGGCGGCGGGCAGGCCGATGGCGACCCCTCGGGGCAGACCTCGGGGCAGGGCGAGGGCGAGGGCGAGGAGCCGGCCCCCTCGCAGGAGCCGACGGAACGGGAGCCGCGCTACACGCCGGGCGACCCGGAGCAGGCCATCGAGACGTCCGCGTGCGTCGGGGCCGGCGACTACTACAACCAGGAAGAGAACCCCGGCGCCGTGTCCACGCCGGACTTCTACGACTTCCACATCGACTCGGTCAAGGCGTGTATGCGCGAGGCCGGTTGGACCTACAACGAGAACCTGAACTACAAGGACGAGGTCATCAAGGGCGACGGCATGGTCGTCGACCAGAGCCCCGCACCCGGCGAGCCGTACGTGCCGGGCGAGGATGAGATCGAGCTGACGGTCTCCACCGGCAACGAGCCCACGAACGGCTGAGCCGAGGCGGTCGTCGCCCGCCGCCCCCGAGGTGCGGCCGGGCTCAGTGCGCCGGGCTCAGTGCGCCATGGGGAAGCCGGTCACGATGCGCTCCGCCAGCTCCGCGTCGCCCTCCACCTTGAGCTTGTCGGCGACCCGCCTGGCCCGCACCCGGCCGCTGGCGAGGCGGCTGAACGTCTCCCAGTCCGTGGTGAACGTGACGATCGGCCCCAGCGAAGGGCTGCTCTCCACCGTGCCGTTACCGTTCTCGTCGACGCGGACCGTGCGCAGGAACTCCACCGGACCGTTCACGTCGAAGACCACCGCCGACTTCTTCGGCGCGCCCGCGTCCTCCGCGATCACCTTCGGCAGCCGGCGCAGCAGCTCGTCGCGCGCGATGTGCGCGGCGGGGGTGTCCAGGTTTCCCGGGCGGCGCAGGGCGCGGCGCAGGTCCTGCTCGGCCGTCCAGACGTTGAAGACGCGCAGGTCGAGGAAGTGCGCCAGGGACGTCTTGCCGTGCAGCGGGTGCGAGATGACGTCATCGGGCTTGCGGCGCTCGTTCCGCAGCTGGCGGGACCTGCGGATGATCGTGTACTCCAGCTCGCTCGTCATCTCGGGGCCGGTGTGGTGCCGCCTGACGTCGACCTGCACCTCCAGGTAGCGGGTCGTCTCGTCGGTGACGTGGTACAGGTCCCTGGGGAGGGTGTGGATCGGCCGCGGGTCGCCCAGCGCCTCGCACTCGCCGCCGATCACGTGGGAGACCACGTCCCGCACCGACCAGCCGGGGCACTCGGTGGGACGGTTCCACTCGCCGTCCACCAGTGACGAGACCAGCTCGGATATCGCCTCGATGGACTGTGTCCAGGCATCGATGGACGGCTGAAGGCTCGGGTGCACGGTCACGGGACCCCTCGTGGCGGTTCGTCGCTGGCTGGGTGTGCTCACACGTTACGCCGCGCGGGCGCAGCCGGTGAATGCTTTCTGGGGACGAATCCTAGTGCCGGGTGGGTCGGGGTCTGCCCGCCGTACCGGGCGGCGTGGGCAGATGCCGGTGGGGGGACCGGGCGGGACCGCCGTGCAGTGCGGTACCGCCCGACCCCGTGATACTCAGCATGGCGGCGGCGTTTCACGACTTCGTGACGAGCCGTCGTCAGGGCTGCCACGGAACGCGGCGGGATGGGGCCTCAGGGCAGCAGGAAGGCCGTCATCGCGTTGGCCAGGTGGAACGGGTCGGTGGCGGCGCACAGTTCACGTGCGGAGTGCATCGACAGGATGGCGACGCCGATGTCCACGGTGGCGATGCCGTGCCGCGCCGCGGTGATGGGGCCGATCGTCGTGCCGCACGGGACGGCGTTGTTGGACACGAACGTCTGCCACGGCACCCCGGCGCGCTCGCAGGCCGCGGCGAAGACGGCCCGGCCCGTGCCGTCGGTGGCGTACCGCTGGTTGACGTTCGTCTTCAGGATGGGGCCGCCGCCCGCCATCGGACGGTGCGTCGGGTCGTGCCGCTCCGCGTAGTTGGGGTGAACGGCGTGGCCGGTGTCGGACGACAGGCAGAACGATCCGGCGAGCGCCCGCGCCCGGTCCTCGTAGTCGCCGCCGCGGGCGGCGACGGACCGCTGAAGCACGCGGCCGAGCAGCGGGCCGTGGGCGCCGGTGTCGGAGGTGCTGCCGTTCTCCTCGTGGTCGAACGCGGCGAGCACCGGGATGTGGCCGAGGTCCCCGGCCGCCGCGGCGGCGGTCAGGGCGGCCGTGGCGGCGTGCACCGACAGCAGGTTGTCCATGCGCGGGCCGGCCACCAGCTCCCGGTCGCGGCCGAGGTAGGCGGGCGGCTCGACGCTGTGCGCCATGAGGTCGAAGCCGAGCACGTCACCGGGCGCCACCCCGGCCTCCGCGGCGAGGAACTCGACCAGCTCGCCCTCGCGCGGTGTGCCGATGCCCCAGATCGGCGTCATGTGCTGCTGCCGGTCGAGCTTCAGGCCCTCGTTGACGCCGCGGTCGAGGTGAACGGCGAGCTGCGGGACGCGCAGCAGCGGCCGGTCGGCGTTCACCAGCGCGGCCTCGCCGTTCCGCAGCGCCAGCCGTCCGGAGACGCCGAGGTCGCGGTCCAGCCAGGTGTTGAGCAGCGTCCCGCCGTAGATCTCGACGGCGATCTGCTTCCATCCGGCCCGGCCGGTGTCGGGGACCGGCTTGACTCGCAGGTTCGGCGAGTCGGTGTGGGCGCCGATGATGCGGAATCCGGTGGCCGGCGTCGCGGACTCGGGCACGAACCAGGCGATCAGCGCCCCGCCGCGCTGCACGTACCGCCCGCCGGGCGTACCGTCCCAGGCCGCGGTCTCCGACACCCGCCGGAACCCCGACTTCTCCAGCCGCTCCGCGGCGTTGGCCACCGCGTGGTACGGCGAAGGGGAAGCGGTGAGGTAACCCATCAGGTCGTCGGTGTGGGCGCGGTCGAACGGTGCAGTCATGGCAGTCAGCATACGAACCGCCCGGCGATCAGCGCCGCGGCGTCGAGCAGGGCGCTCAGCGTGCGCCGCCGCAGCAGGCCGGGCGCCACGTCGCCGTGCGCGGCGAGGTGGGGATCGGCGGGGAGGGTCACGGTCGGGTTCCCGCGGGATTCGATGCCGCGGCGCGTGCGTTCCCCGTCCTGCTCCCAGCGCTGCCCGAGCGGGGTCAGCAGGACCAGGGCGTTCTCGGCGAGGTCCCGGTACCCGTGCCCGGCCAGTCGGTCGAGCAGCGCCCCCACGGTGCCCGCCGACGCGGTCCTGTCCGGGCAGCAGACCACGAGCCGGTCCGTCATCGAAAGGACGGCGTGCGCCCGTTCGTCGAGCGGGCGCTCCGCGGGGTAGGCGACGGCCCAGTCGGTGAACACCAGCGCGTAGTGGTGCTCGGCGATGCGCAGCACCCGGCGGTACTCCGCGGCGAAGTTGATCCGCGCGGCCGGGTGGCGCGCGCCGTGGGTGAGCACCTCAAGGCCGGAGGCGGTCCGCGCGGTGACGCGGCGCACGTCCTCGTGGGTCACCGGGTCGGGCAGCGCGGCCAGGCGGCGCATCGTCTCGGTCGCGGTCCTGGGGCCGAGCCGGTCCGCCAGATCGCGCGTGCCGGGCACGCCGTCGACGGCCAGGACGCCCCCGCCCCGCGCCGCGGCGAACAGGGCGCCGAGCGCGAGCGTCGCGGTGGCCCGGCCGGCGCCGGGGTGGATGCCGGCCACGGTCACGCGGTGGCCGTGCGCGAGCGGGGCGCGCAGGAGGCCGAAGTGCTCCCGGGCGCGCGCTGCGCCCTCCCGGGGGCCGGCCGCCAGCCGCCGCAGGCGGCCGGGCAGCTTCGGCGGCGGGTCCGCGGGCGCCGGGGGGCGCGGCCTGGCGGCGCCGGGCGCCCAGGCCGACGCCGCCGGTGCGGTCGCCGCGGCGGGCGCGGCGGACCCGCCGGACCCGGCGCCGCTCGCCATGGCGACGAACCTGCCCATCTCCTGTTCGACGTCGCCCGCGGTGGGCCGGGTGGCGGGGTCGTCGTACAGGCAGGACTCGACGAGCGCGCGCAGCGCGCTCCAGGTGTCGCCCGCCCACAGCCTGACCCTGGTGCCGTCCGGCCTGCGGTGGTTGCTGATGGCGTCGAGCAGGCGGCCGAGGTCGCTGACGTTGTCCTCGCGAACGGGCGCGGGGCCCTGACCGGCGAACCTGCCGTCGACGGCGCACTCCGCGAGACCGGCGAGCACCACGCGGCGTTCGGTGACGATGACGGTGGCGGGGGAGAAGTCGCCGAGTACGACGTCCTGGAGGTGGCACAGGCTCAGCGCACTGGCCAGCCGCCAGCCCAGGTGCAGGCTGGCCAGCACGTGCAGCGGCGGCGCGGCGGTGTCCCTGGACAGGGTGCGCAGCAGGTCGCCGAGCCGCTGGGCCGTCTCGTCCGGGTGCGCGACGGCCTCCGGCGGGGTCGTGGCGATCCACGGCAGGGGAGCGTCGAGGTCGCTGCCGAGGAGGGTGGGCGCGTTGCGCCCGCCGAGGCGGGTCAGCGCCGCCGCCTCGACCGCCAGCGACTCGCCGCTGACCGGCGGCGCGGCCGCCGGCGCGGCGCGCACCAGCACCGGGTGGCCGTCCGGGTCCTCGGCGAGGTAGCGAACGGTGCCGTGGCCGGCCTCCCGCCGCCCGAGCAGCCGGTAGCGGCCGAGGCGTTCCGGGTCCTCGCGCGTGAGCGGCGGCCACTCGCCCTCGGGCCGGCCCCGGCCGTCGTTCCGCTCGGCGCCGGGCGGCGTGATCCCGAAGCGCTTCATGAGCCGCTTCTCGATACTGGTGAAGCCGCGGGCCCGGTCCGGCAGCGCGGCGCGCCCGGCGGGGTGCACCAGCCAGGCGGGGAAGTCGGGCGAGCGGCCCGCCAGTTCCTCAAGGCGGCGGCCGATGGTGCGTCCGGTGCGCAGCAGTTCGGCGCCGGGCACGGCGTCCAGCAGCGCGGTCTTGGCGTCCTCGGCGAAGTCGAAGACGCGGTGGTGCGCGGGCAGCGGCCCGGCCACCGGGGCGTGGGCGGGGAGCAGCAGGCCGCCGAGGAACACCTCGGCGAGCTGCGCGGTCGTCGCGCGCCACGGCACGGCGGACCGCACCAGCCGCATCACGGGCACGGACACGGGGGAGACGGCCGCGAGGTGCGCGGCCAGCCGGTACGCCTCGGGCGACGCGGCGTCGCGGAAGTGCTGGAGGCCGCGTTCCCGCCGGGGCGGCGGCCGGTCGCCGGGCGGCAGCAGCAGGGGCAGGTGCGCGGTGGCACCGGAGGAGGCGAGGAACCGCGCCCACGGCCGGACGGCGGCCGGCAGCGGCTGGAGCACGGGGACGGGCAGGCCGGGGAACGTGCCGAGTTCGTCCGGCAGGACCGGGTCGGTGACCAGCCAGGCGGTGCCCGCCCCGCCGCGGTGGCGGGTGGTGGCGTTCCACCGTTCCGCACGGATGCCGGAGCCGTCCCACAGGCCGGGCGGCAGGGTGTGGACGACGGCGACGGGCCCGGCGGCGGACCAGCGTTCGATCGCGCGGTGCACCGCCCCGTCGCGCCAGGCGCCGCCCATGCCGTCGCTGACCACGACGACGAGCGTGCGCCCCGAGGGGTCGTCCAGCACGGACGGCGCGAGGGCGGCGGGCTCGGGCGAGAACGGCTGCCGGCGCAGGCGGGCGGCCCCGGGCGTGCGGGCGTCGAGGCCGTAGGTGCGCAGCAGCCGGAACGCGCCCATCCGTTCGAAGACGGTGCGGAGTTCGGCGGCGAGCCGGTGCCACAGCAGCATGGACGGGCCGTCGTCCACGACGAGCGCGAGGTCGAGCCACCGTTCCCTGGTGGGGCGCAGCACGACGTCGGGCAACCGGGTCTCGGCCAGGGCGGCGGCGGTGGCCACCTCGTCGATCTCCCGGCCGTGGGCGCTCGGCCTGCGCTGCTTCAGCGGGCGCAGGGCGCGGCCCATGCCCAGCTCGTCGGGCAGCGCCTTCTCCCCCGGCACGCGCACCGGCAGGGCGCGGCGCGGGGTGCGGGGCGGGGGCGGCAGGTTGAGCGGCTGGGTGCCGGGGCCCGGCGCGGCGTGCAGCCGCACCGGCTTGTCGTCCGGCGCGGCGGCCGGGGGCAGCGGGTCGGTGGTGGTGCGCCCGGGGCGGCCCGCCTCGGCGGCGTGCGCGGCGGACTCCGTCCCGTCCCTCCCGTCGTCGCCTGGCTCAGCGGCGGGCGGTCCCGGGTCGTGGGCGCGCAGGTCGGTGCCGGCGGGGAGGCGGGTGGCGAGCCACAGCACGTCGAGCAGTTCGTGCGGCTGCGGGTCCCAGCCGGCGCCGCGCAGCACGCGCAGCGCCGTCTCCAGCGGGTCCCCGGCGTTCCCGTTCGCGTTCGCGTTCGCGTTCCCGTTCGCGTTCGCGTTCCCGTTCCCGGCCGCCGTCACGGGTCAGACCGTTCCGGTGAGCTGGTGCAGCACGGCGTCGAGCAGGCCCTCGGCGTCCAGGTCGACGCCGCTGGTGCGCAGGAAGACGGCGTTCAGCAGCTGGTCGGTGGCGAGTTCGCCGGGGGCGCGGCGCTGGAGGAACGTCTGGATGAGGTCCTGGGCGGCGCCCAGCGCCTCGGGGCCGAGGTGCGCGGAGACGATGGCCCGCAGGCGTTCCTCGTCGGCGACGGGGAAGTCGAGGCGGACGCAGCGGCGCAGGAACGCGGGCGGGAAGTCGCGTTCGCCGTTGCTGGTGATGACGACGGCGGGGAACTCGGTGCAGTGCACGCGCCCGCTCGCGACGCCGACCTCCTCGCCCGCGTCGGCGGACAGCACGCGCACGACCGACTGCTCGGCGGGCAGCCGGACCAGCTCGGGGATCTGGAAGTATCCCTCCTCGAAGACGGTGAGCAGGTCGTTCGGCAGGTCCACGTCGCCCTTGTCCAGCTCGTCGACCAGCAGCACGCGCGGGCGCTCGCGCGGTACGAGCGCGGTGCCGAGCGGGCCCAGCCGGATGAAGCCGCCGATGGACGGCTCCGTCTCGCCGCGGTCGCGGCTGAGCGTGGTCTCGCGCAGGCGGCCGATCGCGTCGTACTGGTACAGCGCCTCCTGGATCGTGGAACGGCTGTTGACCGGCCACCGCAGGACTTCGCCGAGCCCCAGTTCGCCTGCGAGCGCGAACGCCAGGGACGACTTGCCCGTGCCCGCGGGGCCGGTGACCAGCAGCGGGCGGCGCAGGTGCAGCGCGGCGTTCACGACGTCGGCGTGCTCGCGGGAGATGAGGTACGGCAGCGGCCGGTCGGCGGGCGCGTTCTTGAACCGGCGCCACGGCGGGGCCTCGGGCATGGTGACCGCGCGCCGCACGCCGTCCCCGTGGAAGATGCGCCAGGTGTCGCGGGGGACGCTGCTCATGGGGCCTCCATGGGGTCGGAGAGGTGGAGCACGGGCACGGGGCGGTCGGCGTCGGCCCAGGCCAGGACGGGCCGGCCGGGGTACTCGTTCGGCCGGTGGACCGTTTTGGCGCGGTACGACCTGACGCCCTCGGGCAGTTCGCGCGGCGCGATCGCCGAGGCGTGGCGGACGGCGTGGGACTCCTGGCCGGTGCCGCGGTCCCACACCACCACCGGTACCCCGACGGCGATGCACACCTGCACGACTTCGCTGCGGACCCTGGCGGGCACGTCGACCGTGACGCGGACGGCGTCGAGCCGGTCCATGAGCGTGCCGTAGACGGCGCGCGCCCCGGCCGCCGCGTCCGAGACGTGAATGGTCTCGCCGGAGTCGAGGCACCGCCAGCGGTGCCGCCAGTCGGGGAGGAACCGCTCGTGGCGGCGCAGCAGTTCGGGGCAATGAACGACGAGCGGGTATTCGGCGCCGAGCACGCCGGGGATCAGGCCGTCAGGGCCCGGGCTCTCCCACTCGTCGACGGGCAGGTCGAGCGCGGCCCGGTCCACCAGGACCTCCACCAGCGGCCTGGTGTGCCCGGGGGCGGCGCGGGCGAGCGGTTCGAGCACGCGCAGCACCTCCTCGGCGACCGCGGCCGCGGTGAGGGGCCGGTCGCCGTGCCCCGACACCTGCCGCGGCCCGTCGCCCTCGTCGCACCAGATGCGCAGCCGGTGGCCGTCCTCGTCGGTGCTGAGCCCCACCAGCACGCGCGGCGGGCCGGAGCGCGCCGCCAGGTGCGCGGCCCAGTCGTCGGCGTCCGCGCGGCGTTCGCGCAGTGCGGGGCGCGGGATGCCGAGCCGGGCCCCGACGCCGTCGCACCACAGCCGCAGCCCTGCGCGCTGGGAGGGCGGGCAGACCACGGCGAGGTATTCGGCGAGGCGCAGCAGCGCGGGCACGCGGGGCCGGTCCTCGGACGATCTGCCGTCGCCGGAGAACTGTTCGAGGTGGAGCAGCAGGGCCGCGGTGTCGTCGGTGGCGGGCGGGGCCGCCATGGTCGGCAGCGCGGCGCGGACGGCCTGCGGGACGCGGGCGGTGACGGCGGCGGGCACGGCGGCCAGCAGGGCGAGCAGCCGGCGGTGCTCGCCGGGCGAGAGCAGCAGCGGAACGGCGGACCATTGGCCGGTGGCGACCAGCTGTCCCGCGGCGGGGGACCTCTGGGCGTGCAGGATCTCGCTGAGCGCCGCGAGCGCCCGCGGCTCGGTCAGCAGGGTGCGGGCGAGTGCGCGGGAGCCGAGGTGGCCCTCGCGCGGGGGCGCCGTTCCGCAGCGTTCCGCGATCTCCGCGGCGAGGTCCCGGTGGTTCAGCGAGGAGCCGAGTGCCCGGTCGAGCAGGTCGCACAGGTCGGGGTAGGCGGGGTCGTCCAGGTCGGCCACGTCGGTGTGGAACAGCGACTGGGCGCCGACGGCGCGCAGTTCGCGTTCGATCCGCTGCCACGGGATGGACCAGCTGCGGCGGATGACGTGCCCGGGGTCGTGGGCCGGCGGCCCGCCGGTGACGGGGTCGTCGGGCGGCCTGCTGTGCGCGGCGACGATGCCGACGACGGCGTTGTCGCCGCCCGACCACAGCGGGCCCCCGCTGTAGGCGGGGCCGATCGACATGCCGGTGGGCTCGCCGTCCAGGTAACCGACGTGTTCGTCGCAGGACTTGACGCGGGCGTCGGAGAACGAGCCGGGGAGCGCGGTGCCGTGCCAGGCGCGGACGTCCTGCCCCTCGCGCATCGCGGTCCAGGCGGGCGCGTCCACGGTGTCGGGCGCGAGTCCCGGCACGTGGAGGACGGCGAGGTCGCCGAGCCATTCGAGGTCGCCGCCGCGCGGCGGCCGGTCGCTGCCGTCCGCGCGGCGCGGCGGCACCCAGTACACGGTGCGGCCGGTGAGGCGCTGCGTGCCGAACGGGCCGTGGAACACGAGCGGAACGTGTACGCGCCCCGGCCGCCTGCCGTCGAAGGGGCCGCGGCCGATGGCGTCGTTGACGACGTGCGCGCAGGTGAGCAGGTGCTGCCCGGCGAGCAGCACGCCGGCGCCTGCGGCCTTCCCGTCGTCGGTGCGCAGGACGGAGACCACGCTGTGGCGCGGCTCCCCGGCCTGGCGCGGGGTGGGCGGGGACGGGGGCGGGGTCACGGTGCGGCCGTCGCCGCCGGCTGCCAGGTGGCGGTGACGGTGAGGTGGGCCCGGCCGCCGCTCTCCACGAGGCCGAGCTTGAGATCGTGGCCGATCTCGACGCCGAATTCGACGGTGATCTCCTGCGGGGGGTGCGCGGTGGCGGAGACGGCGCCGTGCACCTCTTCGAGGAGGGGGCCGAGCGGACCGAGGGCGGCGCGCAGGGTCCCGGTGGCCAGGCGCCGCGCGGCGGCGCGGCCCCGGCCGACGGGGACGCTGCCGCCGAGGCCCTCGGGCAGGTCCCGCTCGTCCTCCGGGGCGTCGTGGGGACCGGCGTACGGGTCCGCGGCGTCCTCGGGGGCGAGGCGGACGCGGACCGAGGTGCCGTCGCGCAGCTCTAGCTCAGCGTGTCCAGACATGCATGGATTGTGCCGAGAACTCGTCGCCCCTGACCAGCGATTGATGAGAAAAGCGATTGGCGGGAAAAGGGGAGGGCCCGGCGCGCGGGGGGTCGCGCCGGGCCCTGGTGGGCGGCCGGTCGGACGGGGCGGTCGACCGGCGCCTGGCGGGTGGGGCTCGAAGGAGCCCGGGGGTCAGAAGGCCGACTCGTCCAGGTCCATCAGGGAGAGGTCGGTCGTCTCGGCGACGGTACGCGAGACGGCGACGCCGGGCAGGACGGTGGCGGCGAAGTGCCGGGCCGCGGCGATCTTGCCCGCGTAGAACGCCCGGTCGCGCTCCGGCGCCTCCGGCAGCTTCCCGGCCGCGACGGCGGCGCCGCGCAGCAGCAGGTAGCCGACGATCACGTCACCCGAGGACAGCAGGAACGCCGTGGTGTTGAGCCCGACCTTGTAGAGGGAACGGACGTCCTTCTCGGTGGCGGCGAGGTCGGTCAGCAGCACGCCGACGGTGGCCTCCAGGTCGGCGACGGCGCGGGTGAGCTGGTCGCGGGCGGCGGCCAGGCTCTCGCCGCCCGGCGCCTCGGCGAGGAACTTCTTGATCTCCTCGGCCAGCGCGGTGAGCGCGACGCCCTGGTTGCGGACGATCTTGCGGAAGAAGAAGTCCTGGCCCTGGATGGCGGTGGTGCCCTCGTAGAGGGTGTCGATCTTGGCGTCCCTGATGTACTGCTCGAGCGGGTACTCCTGGAGGTACCCGGAGCCGCCCAGCGTCTGGAGGGACTCGGCCAGTTGTGCGTAGGACCGCTCGGAGCCGTAGCCCTTGACGATGGGCAGCAGCAGGTCGTTCCGCGCCTCCTCGGCGGCGGCGTCCTCGCCCGCGGCCTGCTTGACCAGGATGTCGTCCTGGACGCTTGCCGTGTACAGCGCCAGGGCGCGCATGCCCTCCGCGTACGCCTTCTGCGTCATCAGCGAACGGCGGACGTCGGGGTGGTGGGTGATGGTGACGCGCGGGGCGGACTTGTCGGCGAACTGCGTCAGGTCCGGGCCCTGGACGCGCTCCTTGGCGTAGGCGAGCGCGTTGAGGTAGCCGGTGGAGAGGGCGGCGATGGCCTTGGTGCCGACCATCATCCGCGCGGACTCGATGATCTTGAACATCTGGCGGATACCGTCGTGCTTCTCGCCCAGCAGCCAGCCCTTCGCCGGGGTGCCGTGCGCGCCGAAGGTCAGCTCGCAGGTGTTGGAGACCTTCAGGCCCATCTTGTGCTCGACGTTGGTGGCGTACACGCCGTTGCGCGCGCCCAGTTCACCGGTGTCCCAGTCGAAGTCGTACTTGGGTACGGCGAACAGCGACAGGCCCTTCGTACCGGGGCCGTGGCCCTCGGGCCTGGCCAGCACGAAGTGCACGATGTTGTCCGTCAGGTCGTGCTCGCCCGAGGTGATGAAGCGCTTCACGCCCTCGATGTGCCAGGACCCGTCGTCCTGCCGCACCGCCTTCGCCCGGCCCGCGCCCACGTCGGAGCCCGCGTCGGGCTCGGTGAGGACCATGGTGGCGCCCCACTGCCGGTCCACCACCAGCCGCGCGATCTTCTTCTGCTCCTCGGTGCCCTCGTCGTGCAGGACGCGGCCGAACGTCGGGCCCGAGGCGTACATCCAGATCGCCGGGTTGGCCCCCAGCACGTTCTCCCCGGCGGCCCAGATCAGTGAACGGGGCGCGGTCAGCCCGCCCAGCTCCTCGCCGATGCTCAGGCGCCACCATTCGGCGTCCATGTAGGCGTGGTAGCTGCGCTTGAACGACTCCGGCAGCGGGGCGGTGTGCGTCGCGGGGTCGAAGACCGGCGGGTTGCGGTCGCCGTCCTCGTACGAGGTGGCCAGCTCGTTCTCCGCGAGGCGCGTGATCTCGGCGAGCATGGTGCGCGCGGTGTCGGGATCGATCTCCTGGAACGGGCCCGTGCCGTACACCGCGCCGCGGCCCAGGACCTCGAACAGGTTGAACTCGACGTCGCGGAGGTTCGACTTGTAGTGCCCCATGGCGGCGACTCCGTAATTGGCGGGTACCGGGTAGTAACGTCCATGATGCTACCCATCGGTAATAAGAAGCAAGCGGATTCAGGACAGAAGCGGGCCGTACTCTTTCTCACATGTACGGCTACGACCAGCCGGGCTACACCGGCCAGCAGCCCTACGGGGTCCAGCAGCCTCCCGCCGCCGCCGGGTACGGCGGCCAGCAGCTCTACCCCGAGCAGCAGCAACAGCAGCAGCCGCCCGCCGCCGCCGGAGCGGCGGCCCCCGCGCCGCCCACGCTGGTGGACGCGCTGCGGGCGTACACCTCGGGCGCGATGTCGAGCGAGGAGTTCCACGACATCTTCCTCGGCGCCAAGATCTACTGCCCGCGGGGCGAGAATCCGGGCTTCCTGGCGCTGCACAACACGCAGCAGCCGGTGATCCCGCTCTTCACCTCGCTGAAGGAGCTGCGCCGCTACGCGGGCAAGGAGTCGCGGTACTTCACGGTGACCGGTGGCGAGGTGCTCGACCTGCTGCCGGGCGGCTACGGCTTCGCGCTCGACATGGAGGGCGAGCACCGCCTCGTGCTGGACGCCAAGTCCGTGGAGGAGATGGTCGATTACACGATGCGCCGACTCTACGGCTGACCCCGGGGGGCGGGCGCCCCTCGACAGACTGTTAAGTATTCAACTAACCTGTGGGCAGTCGCCGAGGAGGACCGCACATGCCCGCGATCACCGTCGAGAACCCGCTGACCCTGCCCCGCGTCGCCGCACCCCCGCCGGCCGCCCCCGCCCGGCCCGTCCGCGCCGTGGTCACCGCCCCGGCCGGCTTCGAGGGCGAGGGCTTCCCGGTACGCCGGGCGTTCGCGGGGATCAACTACCCGCACCTCGACCCGTTCATCATGATGGACCAGATGGGCGAGGTGGAGTACGCGCCCGGGGAGCCGAAGGGCACCCCCTGGCACCCGCACCGGGGCTTCGAGACCGTCACCTACATCATCGACGGGGTGCTCGACCACCAGGACAGCCAGGGCGGCGGCGGCACCATCACCAACGGCGACACCCAGTGGATGACGGCCGGCTCCGGGCTGCTCCACATCGAGGCGCCGCCCGAGTCGCTGGTCATGAGCGGCGGCCTCTTCCACGGCATCCAGCTCTGGGTCAACCTCCCGGCCAGGGACAAGATGACGGCCCCCAAGTACCAGGACCTGCGCAGCGGCAGCGTCGCCCTGCTCACCAGCCCCGACGGCGGCGCCCTCATCCGTGTCATCGCCGGCGAACTGGACGGCCACCGCGGCCCCGGCGCCACCCAGACCCCCATCACCCTCATCCACGCCACCCTCACCCCCGGCGCCGAGCTGACCCTCCCCTGGCGCGCGGACTTCAACGCCCTCGCCTACGTGCTGGCCGGCCGCGGCTCCGCGGGGCCCGACCGCCGCCCCGTCCACACCGGCCAGACCGCCGTCTACGGCGCGGGCTCGTCGATTACCGTCCGCGCGGACGAGCAGCAGGACGCCAACGCTCCCGACCTGGACGTCATCCTCCTCGGCGGCCAACCCATCCGCGAACCCATGGCCCACTACGGCCCGTTCGTCATGAACACCCGCGAAGAGCTTCACCGGGCCTTCGACGACTTCCAGAAAGGCCGCCTCGGCACCATCCCCGCCGTTCACGACGCCTGAACCCGCCCCCGGCCGGTCTCAGGACGGGTCCTCAAGGGGCTCCTCGCGCAGTTCGAACCAGGTCGTCTTGCCGGCGCCGCGCGGCGCGTAGCCCCAGGCGTCGGCCAGCGACTCCATCAGCAGCAGCCCCCGCCCCGAGGAGGCCAGCTCCCCCGGCTGCCTCGGGTGCGGCGGCTGGTCGCTCGGGTCGCTGACCTCCACCCGCAGCTGCCGGTCCCCCGGGCGCCCGCTCAGCTCGGCGACCAGCAGCGCGTCCCCGTCCGTGTGCGTCAGCACGTTCGTCACCACCTCCGACAGCATCAGGGTGGCGCCGAACACCCGGTCCGGGTCGGTCCAGTCGTGCAGCAGTGACGCCAACTGCCCGCGCGCGTCGGAGATCCGGACCGGCTCCGACTGCGCCACGGTCAGCACCACCCGGCGCACCGGCGCGGCGCCCGGCAGGCCGGTCCTGCGTTCCTCGGGGCGGCGCAGCAGGAGCAGCGCGATGTCGTCCAGGTCCCGGTCCGCCATCGGCGACGAGGTCTGCGGCGGCGCGTTCCCGTGCACCGTCTCGATCAGGCTGTCCGCCAGGTCCTCCAGCTGGAGGCCGCTCAGCCCGGCCACCGCCTTCCGCAGCCGCGCCCAGCCCGAGTCCAGATCGTGCCGCCCGGTCTCGATCAGCCCGTCGGTGCACAGCAGCAGCGTCTCGCCCGGCTGGAGCATCAGCCGGGTCGCCGGGTAGTCGCCCTGGGGCGCGACGCCGAGCGGCAGGCCGCCCGCGGTGGGCCGCATCACCATCGTGCCGTCCTGGAGCACCAGCGCCGGGTCCAGGTGCCCGGCGCGCGCGATGTCGAGGGTGCCCGTGGGCGGGTCGACCTCCACGTACAGGCAGGTCGCGAAGCGGGATTCGCCGAACGCCGCCTCCGGCTCGGCCGTCAGTGCCGCCAGGAACCGGGAGGCCCGCGAGAGCACCGCGTCCGGCCGGTGCCCCTCCGATGCGTACGCGCGCAGCACGATCCGCAGCTGCGCCATGACCGCGGCGGCCCGCACGTCGTGGCCCTGCACGTCGCCGATGATCAGCGCCACCCGGCCGGACGGCAGCGGGATCACGTCGTACCAGTCGCCGCCGACCTGGAGCCCGCCGCCGGCCGGCACGTACCGGCTGGCGATCACCAGGCCCGGCACGCCGGGCGCGGGGCCTGGGCGCATGGTGTGCTGGAGGTCGGCGGACAGCTCGCGTTCCGTGTCCTGGAGGTAGGCGCGCGAGAGCGCCTGCGCGAGCAGGCGGGCGACGGTGGACAGCAGGGACCTGTCCTCGATGGTGAAGCCGACGGCGGCGCGGAACGCGACCAGCCACACGCCGATCGTGCGCCCCGCGACGACCAGCGGGAGGTAGGCCCAGGACTTGTGGCCGAAACGCTCCACGAACGGCCACAGCTCCGGGTAGCTCCCGCGGTACTCCTCCGGGGTCGCCAGGTACACCGCCCGGCCGTCGCGCAGCACCCGCGCCGCCGGATAGTTGGCCGACAGGGGGATCGGGAAGCCGGCGGACACCTCGTCGAAGCGGTACCCGTGGTAGTCGGCGACCTGGACCTGGTCGCCCTCCTGCACGAACACCGCGATGCCGTCCGGCGAGAAGCCGGGCATCGCGAGCGAGGCGGTCACCCGCAGCACGTCCTGGGTGGTGCGGGCCTCGGACAGCGCCTGCCCCGCGTCGAGGAGGAACGCCTCCCGGGCGCGCCGCCAGTCCCACTCGACGGACGACGGCCGGCCCGGCGCCGCGGGCACCTCCGCCACCGTCCCGGCCAGGCCGGACACCACGCCCTCGACGGCCGCCTGTCCCTCCCCGACCGGCCGCAGGCGGCTGCGCACGGTCCGCAGCACGGTGCCGTCGTCGCTGATCACCCGCATCCGCACCTCCGCGACGCGGCCCTCGGCCTCCGCCGCGGCCAGGACGCGCTGGATCTCGATGACATCCTCGGCGGGCACCCGGGAGCGCATCGCGGACTCCGGGACGGTGACCTCTTCCGCGGGCAGATCGAACAGCCGGGCGGCGGTCGCGTCGAGGGTGACGAGCCCGCGGGCGCCGTCCCACGTCCACAGCCCGGTTTCCGTGGCGCCCAGCACGTCCTCGGTGCGCATATTGCCCCACTTTATGGTGCTGTGATCGGCTGCGGCCACCAGTATTGGGCCGGGGCGGTGGGGACGGCGGGCGGCGGTAGTCTGAGAGGCCGCCCCGCACACCCACCGGCGACGTCTCGACGACGGCTCTCAAGACGACTTGGATGAACGATGCATCGGTACCGGTCCCACACCTGCGGCGAGCTGCGCTCCGCGGACATCGGCAAGGATGTCCGGCTGTCCGGGTGGCTGCACAACCGCCGGAATCTGGGCGGCATCCTCTTCGTCGACCTGCGTGACCACCACGGCATCGTTCAGCTGGTCGTGCACCCGGAGGCCCCGGGCAGCCAGGCCGTGGACGAGCGCCTCGGCTCCCTCGCCAAGGAGTCCGTCATCCGCGTGGACGGCCGGGTCGTGGGCCGCGGCGCGGACAATGTCAACCCCGAGCTGGCCACCGGCGACATCGAGATCGAGGTGACGGAGATCGAGGTGCTCGGCACCGCCGAGCAGATCCCGTTCACCATCAACGCCGAGGACGGGGTGAACGAGGAGCGGCGCCTGGAGTACCGCTTCCTCGACCTGCGCCGGGAGCGGATGCACCGCAACATCATGCTGCGTTCCGCCGTGATCGCGGCCATCCGGCGGAAGATGACCGGCCTCGGGTTCAACGAGCTGGCGACGCCGATCCTGTCGGCCACCTCGCCGGAGGGCGCGCGCGACTTCCTGGTGCCCTCGCGGCTGCACCCGGGCACCTTCTACGCCCTGCCGCAGGCGCCGCAGCAGTTCAAGCAGCTGCTGATGATCGCCGGCTTCGACCGTTACTTCCAGATCGCGCCGTGTTTCCGCGACGAGGACGCGCGGGCCGACCGGTCGCCCGGCGAGTTCTACCAGCTCGACGTGGAGATGAGCTTCGTCGAGCAGGAGGACGTGTTCGCCGTCATCGAGCAGGTGATGACGGAGCTGTTCACGGAGTTCGGCGGTGACCGGCACGTCACCTCGCCGTTCCCGCGGATTCCGTACCGCGAGGCGATGCTGGCCTACGGCTCGGACAAGCCGGACCTGCGCGCCAAGCTGCGGTTGACCGACGTCTCCGACATCTTCGCCGGGTCCGGTTTCAAGGCGTTCGCCGACCGGCATGTGCGGGCGCTCGCCGTGCCGGACACGGCCGCGCAGCCGCGGCGGTTCTTCGACCAGCTGGGCGACTTCGCCGTCGAGCAGGGCGCCAAGGGTCTGGCCTGGGTGCGCGTCGGGGAGGACCTGAAGCTGACGGGCCCGATCGCGAAGTTCCTGACGGAGCAGGACGTGGCCGCGCTGCTGGCGCGGCTCGACGCGGGCCCGGGCACCGCCGTCTTCTTCGGCGCGGGCGAGTTCGACGAGGTCTCGAAGATCATGGGCGCGGTGCGGGTGGAGGCCGCCCGCCGCGCCGGGCACTTCGAGGAGGGCGTGTTCCGCTTCTGCTGGATCGTGGACTTCCCCATGTTCGAGCGGAACGAGGACACCGGCGCCATCGAGTTCTCGCACAACCCGTTCTCCATGCCGCAGGGCGGGCTCGCCGCGCTGGAGGGCAAGGACCCGCTGGACGTGCTGGCCTGGCAGTACGACATCGTGTGCAACGGGATCGAGCTGTCCTCCGGCGCCATCAGGAACCACGAGCCCGACGTCATGATCAAGGCGTTCGGGATCGCCGGCTACAGCGCGGAGGAGGTCGAGCGCGAATTCGGCGGCATGCTCCGCGCGTTCCGCTTCGGCGCCCCGCCGCACGGCGGCATCGCCCCGGGCATCGACCGCATCGTGATGCTGCTCGCCGACGAGCCGAACATTCGCGAGACCATCGCGTTCCCGCTCAACGGCAATGCGCAGGACCTGCTGATGGGCGCGCCGAGCACGGTGGACGAGTCCCGGCTGAAGGAGCTGCACCTGAACGTGCGGCGGCCGTCCTGACCGCCGCACGCGCGGGTCTCCGGCCCGTTCAGTCCACGGGCACCAGCGAGGAGTGGTGGTTGACGATCAGCCACTCGCCGGTGTGCGCGTCACGCTCGTAGACGAACGTGTAGCGGGCGTGCGTGTCGTGCCGCTCGCCGGTTTCCGGGTCGGTCAGGTGGAAGGTGTAGCCGCCGGAGTCGACGGCCGCGTGGCGGCCCAGGATCTCGACGTAGGACGCGTCGATCTCGCCGGACGGCTGCTGGCGCAGGAAGTGCTCGAAGTAGTCGACTATGCCTGCGCGGTCGGTGCGTATCACGCTGGAGAGGGTCGGTTCGAGTACGGCGTCGGCCGCGTACAGGTCGGCGACCTGCTCGGCGTCGCCGGTGGCGAGCGCGTCGTTCCACAGCGCGAACAGGTCGCGGATCTCTTTCCCGGTGGGGGCCTGCCGCTGCTGCGCGGAGTGTGCGGGGCGGTCGTCGGGAGCGGCGGCCTGAACGCCGGTGGCCGCGGCAGTGATCATCAGCCCGGCGGCGGCAACGGCCGTCGCGGTACGGGCACGCAAGGAGATGTGCATGCCGCAAGCGTCGTTCCCGAAGGTCAAGAGCTGTGTCGGAAAGGGTAAAGGCAGGCCCGGGTCCGGGTGAGGGAAGCCTCAACTCCGGTGCCCGGACCGTACCTTGCGCCCGGCGTGCGCGCTGTGCGCGCTGTGCGCGCCGGGGACGCTCTCACATGTTGAACTCGGCGGGTGAGAGGCCGAGCGAGGCGCACACCTCCCGGATGATCTGCTGCTCGGCCTGCGCGAAGTAGCCGTCCGCCCCGGCGATGACGATGCCGGTCTGGACGACCGCCCGCGCCTCCGTGGGCTTCTTCTGCACCTTGGCGATCTCCTGGAGCGCCGCGGTCTTGCCCTGCTGGAAGTTGCTCACCAGCTGGTCGACGTGCTTGTTGAACCGCTGCCGCAGCGAGTCCGCCGGGAAGTTCTGCAGGACGTCATTGCTGACGATCAGCGACTCGACGTGCTGCCGCTCGGCCCCGTCGACGGAGCCGTCCGCGGCGGCGACCAGCGCGCACATCGCCATGCTCGCGTCCCGGTACGCGCCGCTCTTCAGCTCCGTCTTCATCGAGGACAGCTGGTTCTTGAACATGCCCACCAGCTGCGCGCCCCCGCCGCTTCCGCCGCTGCTCCCGCTGCCGCTGGAGCCGCTCCGCCCCTTGGCGTCCTTGATCCGGTCCCACATGGACATCGGTGCCACCTCGCTGTCGTCTTCTCAGTGCAACAACCTCAACGTATCCGGTCCGCGGGGTGGTTCCGCCCCGTGCGGGGCGCTCACCGCCCGGTGTCCGCCCGGAAGGTGCGCAGCCGCAGGCTGTTGGCGACGACCGAGACGGACGAGAAGGCCATGGCGGCACCCGCCAGCATCGGGCTGAGCAGTCCCGCCGCGGCCAGCGGCAGGGCCGCCGTGTTGTAGCCGAACGCCCAGAACAGGTTGCCCTTGATGGTGCGCAGCGTCCTGCGGGAGAGCCGGATGGCGTCCGCGGCGGCCCGCAGGTCGCCGCGCACCAGCGTCAGGTCGCCCGCCTCGATGGCCGCGTCCGTGCCGGTGCCCATGGCCAGGCCCAGATCGGCGGTGGCCAGGGCCGCCGCGTCGTTGACGCCGTCGCCGACCATGGCGACCGTGCGGCCCTCGGCCTGAAGGCGCTGGACGACGGCCACCTTCTCCTCGGGCAGCACCTCGGCGATGACCTCGTCGATGCCGACCTCGGCGGCGACCGCGCGGGCCACCGTCTCGTTGTCGCCGGTGAGCAGGACGGGGGTGAGCCCCAGCGCGCGCAGCCGCCGGATCGCCTCCGCGCTGGTGTCCTTGACGGCGTCGGCCACTTCGAGCACGCCGCGGGCCTGGCCGTCCCAGGCCACGGCGATGGCCGTGCGCCCCGCGGCCTCCGCCGCCGCCCTGGCCTCGGCCAGCGGCGCGGGGAGCGGGATCGCCCAGTCGGCGAGCAGCCGTTCGCGGCCCACGAGCACGGCGTGCCCGCCGGCGATGCCCTGCACGCCGAGGCCGGGCACGGCCGCGAAGTCCTCCGGCACGGGCAGCTCGCCCGCGCGGGCGGCGGCGCCCTCGGCGACGGCCCGCGCTATCGGGTGCTCGGAGGCGTGCTCCAGGGCCCCGGCCAGGCGCAGCACCTCGGTCTCGTCCTCGCCGGGCGCGGCGGTGACGCCCACCAGGGTCATGCGGCCGGTTGTGACGGTGCCCGTCTTGTCCAGCAGGACGGTGTCCGCGCGACGCGTATTCTCCAGCACCTCGGGGCCCTTGATCAGGATGCCGAGCTGGGCGCCGCGGCCCGTCCCGACCAGCAGCGCGGTGGGCGTGGCCAGGCCGAGGGCGCAGGGGCAGGCGATGATCAGCACGGCGACGGCGGCGGTGAACGCGGCGGTCAGGCCCGCGCCGTTGCCGAGCCAGAAGCCGAGGGTGGCGACGGACAGGGCGATGACGACCGGCACGAACACCGCGGAGATCCGGTCGGCGAGGCGCTGCGCCGCGGCCTTGCCGTTCTGCGCGTCCTCCACCAGCCTGGCCATCCGCGCCAGCTGCGTGTCGGCGCCGACGCGGGTGGCCTCGACGACCAGCCGGCCGCCCGCGTTGAGCGTGGCGCCGGTGACCGGGTCGCCGGCGGTGACCTCGACCGGAACCGACTCGCCGGTCAGCATGGCGGCGTCGACGGCGGAGGAGCCCTCCACGACCACGCCGTCGGTGGCGATCTTCTCGCCCGGCCTGACCACGAAGTGGTCCCCCGGCCGCAGCTCCCCGACGGGGACGCGCCGCTCGGCGCCGCCGCGCAGGACGGTGACCTCCTTGGCGCCCAGTTCGAGCAGGGCGCGCAGCGCGGCTCCGGCGCGGCGCTTGGCGCGCGCCTCGAAGTAGCGGCCGGCCAGCAGGAAGGCGGTGACGCCCGCGGCGGCCTCCAGGTAGATATTGCCCGCGCCGTCGCCGCGTTCGATGGTCAGCTCGAAGGGGTGGGTCATGCCGGGCATCCCGGCGTCGCCGAAGAACAGCGCCCAGCCGGACCACAGCAGCGCGGCCAGGGTGCCGACGGAGATCAGCGTGTCCATGGTGGCGGCGCCGTGCCTGGCGTTCGTCCAGGCGGCGCGGTGGAACTGCCAGCCGCCCCATACCACGGCCGGTGCGGCCAGGGTGAGGGAGAGCCACTGCCAGTAGTCGAACTGCCAGGCGGGCACCATCGCCAGCACGATCACGGGGGCGGCGAGCACCGCCGTGACCAGGGTGCGGTGGCGCAGTGCGGCCGTCTCGTCCGGCGGCTCGCCGGCGCCGGGCTCCGGCGCGGCGGCCCGGCGCGGCTCCTCGGCGGTGTAGCCGGTGGCCTCGACGGTGGCGACGAGGTCGGCGACGGTGACGCCGTCGCCGTAGGCGACCCTGGCCTTCTCGGTGGCGTAGTTCACGGAGGCGGTGACGCCGTCCATGCGGTTGAGCTTCTTCTCGATCCTGGCCGCGCAGGAGGCGCAGGTCATGCCGCCGATGGCCAGCTCGACCTCGGCGCTGTCGGATGTGGTGGCAGTCATGGGCGTGCTCCTCGACGGTCAGAATACCCCAGGGTGGTATGCCCTCCACCACCTGTATACCCCGGGCGGGTATGGAGAAGCAAATACCCCCAGGGGGTATGTACTGTTCCGTGAAGGCCGGCGTCCGGCTGCGCGCCTTCTGGTCGTGGCGCGGCTTCTGCACCAAGCTGCCCCCCATGCATCTCAAAAGCGCCGGATTGTCCGTGAACCGCGCGAGCATCGCGCACAAGATCCGCTACGCCGCGCGGAATCCGCGCCGCATCGCGCCCTACGCGCGACGCACCGCCAGGGACGCCTGGCTGCGGCTCAAGCATCGCGACCACGTGGCCTATTACCGGGCGGTGATGGCCTCCGATACGAGCCGCGACCCCGACGCGGCCGTCGGCAGCGCCAGCCACGCCCGCTGGCTGGCCCTCGGCGAAATGCAGTTCGCGTACCTGAAGGACCACGGTCTGCGGGCCGAGCACCGCATGCTCGACATCGGCTGCGGCAACCTGCGCGCGGGCTGGCGGTTCATCGACCACCTCGCCCCCGGCGGCTACTACGGCATCGACATTTCCCCGGACATCCTGATCAGCGCCAAGAAGACGCTGGTCACCTACAAGCTCCAGGACAAGCTGCCGCACCTGACCCTCACGCGCGACCTCACGTTCGACTTCCTGCCCGACGCCCACTTCGACGTCGTGCACGCGCACAGCGTCTTCTCCCACTCCCCGCTGTCCGTGATCGAGGAGTGCCTGGGGCACGTCGGCCGCATCCTCGCCCCCGGCGGCTTCTTCGACTTCACCTTCGACCGCACCGAGGGCCACGAGCACCACGTGCTGCGCGAGGACTTCTACTACCGCACGGAGACCCTGGCCGCCCTCGCCGAACGGCACGGTCTGCGCGCCCGCTTCCAGGAGGACTGGGAGAAGCTGCCGCACGGCCAGTCCAAGCTCCGCGTCAGCGCCGGCTGACCCGGCTGACCCGGCTGACCGGGCGCTGAGGCCCGCGGGCCCCGCGGCCCGCGGCGATCCCGCGGGCCGCGCCACGTGCCGCGAGATCCGATCTCGCGGCGGCGCGCCCGCGTCTCGCGCCCTTGGGGTGAGGGACGGACGGGAGGTGACCGCCATGGCGGGGAACGGCGCGGAGCGGCTGCGGGTGGCGCTGATCATCGGCAGCACCCGGGAGGGCCGGGCGGGCGGGCGCGTCGGCCGGTGGTTCGCCGGCCTGGCGCGGCAGCGCGAGGACATCGCGCCCGACGTGCTCGACCTGGCGGACTACGAGTTCCCCGTGTGCTATCCGTGCGCGGCGACGCCGCAGATGCGGCGGTTCACCGCGGCCGTGGCCCGCGCCGACGCGTTCGTCGTGGTCACGCCCGAGTACAACCGCAGCTTCCCCGCCTCGCTGAAGCAGGCCATCGACTACGCCTACGACGAGTGGCACGCCAAACCGGTGGGCTTCGTCACCTACGGCTCGGGCTCGCTCGGCCAGTACGCGGCGGAGGCTCTGCGCCCGGTCTTCACCGAGCTGCACGCCGTGACCGTGCGCAATGGCGTCGGCCTCGACCTGCTGGCCGGCGAGCCGGAGCGGCCCGACGGCGACGGGGGACGGGCCCGCGCGGTCCGCGCCATGCTCGACCAGCTCGTCTGGTGGGGCCGCGCACTGCGCCAGGCCAGGGACCAAAGGCCCTACCCGGTGTGAAACCCGCGAGGAAAAAAGAGAAGGAACCAGCGATGAGACGCCGCGACAATCAAAGTCTTACGAACATACGATCGACCACCGGAACGCGAGCGGAGCACGGAGAGAGCAACGATGAGTGACCACAGGGGCCAGCCGGCCATCGAGACCACAGGACTCGTCAAGACGTTCGGCGAGAACCGCGCGGTCGACGGCGTCGACCTCGTGGTGCCCGCCGGCACCGTCTACGGCGTCCTCGGCCCCAACGGCGCGGGCAAGACCACCACCGTCAGAATGCTCGCGACCCTGCTGCGGCCGGACGCGGGCGAGGCCCGCGTCTTCGGGCTCGACGTGGTCGGGCAGGCCGCCGCCGTGCGCAGCCGCGTGAGCCTCACCGGCCAGTACGCCTCGGTCGACGAGGACCTGACCGGCATGGAGAACCTGGTGCTGCTCGCGCGGCTGCTCGGCCACCGCAAGCCGGCCGCCAGGGAACGGGCCGCGTCGCTGCTGGAGGCGTTCGGGCTGACCGCGGCGGCCGACCGGCAGGTGAAGGCGTACTCCGGCGGCATGCGGCGGCGCCTCGACATCGCGGCGAGCATCATCAACACGCCCGACCTGCTGTTCCTCGACGAGCCGACCACGGGACTCGACCCGCGCAGCCGCAACCAGGTCTGGGACATCGTGCGCGCCGTGGTGGCCCAGGGCACCACCGTGCTGCTCACCACCCAGTACCTCGACGAGGCCGATCAGCTCGCGGGCCGCATCGCCGTCATCGACACCGGCCGCGTCATCGCCGAGGGCAGCCCCGGCCAGCTGAAGTCGTCGGTCGGCTCCGGCTCCGTTCACGTCCGGCTGCGCGAGTCCCACCAGCGCGCCGAGGCGCAGGAACTGCTGACGCGGGTCCTCGGCACGAGCGTGCAGGCCGACGCCGACCCGGTCGGCCTCACCGCCCGGCTCATGCCCGGCGGCCAGGCAGGACCCGCCGAACTGGCCTCCCGCGCCCTGGGCGAACTGGCCGCCGGCGGCATCGTCGTCGACGACTTCTCGCTCGGACAGCCCAGCCTGGACGAGGTGTTCCTCGCCCTCACCGACCGCAACATCGCCGCCGCGGGCGGCACCCACCCGACGGAAGCGAAGCAGGAGGCCGTGGCATGACCACCGCGACCAGCACCAGCACCAGCACCACCGAGGACCGGCCGCAGGACGCGGAGGACACCTACACGCCGACCGCGGAGTCCTTGCGATCCGTGCTCGCCCCCGGGGAACGCCCGCCGCGGCCGAGCGCCCTGTCCGCCTCGCTCACCTTCGGCTGGCGGTCGATGCTGAAGATCAAGCACGTTCCCGAGCAGCTCTTCGACGTCACCGTCTTCCCGATCATGATGACGCTGATGTTCACCTACCTGTTCGGCGGCGCGCTCGCCGGCTCGACCGCGGAGTACCTCCAGTACCTGCTGCCGGGGATCATGGTGATGAGCGTCGTGATGACCACGATGTACACCGGCGTCGCGGTCAACACCGACATATCGAAGGGCATCTTCGACCGGTTCCGCACGCTGCCGGTGTGGCGGCCCGCGGCCATGGTCGGCTACCTGCTGGGCGACATGCTGCGCTACGCCATCGCCTCGGTGGTGATCCTCGTCGTCGGCCTGATCCTGGGCTACCGGCCGGACGGCGGCGTGCTCGGCGTCACCGCCGCGATCCTGCTGCTGATCGGCTTCTCGTTCGCGTTCTCGTGGATCTGGACCATGTTCGGTCTGCTGCTGCGCTCGGAGAAGTCCGTGATGGGCGTCAGCATGATGGTCCTCTTCCCGCTGACCTTCCTGAGCAACATCCTCGTCGAGCCCGAGACGATGCCCGGCTGGCTCCAGGCGTTCGTCGACGTGAGCCCGGTCACGCATCTGGTGGCGGCGGCCCGCGGCCTCATGGACGGCAACACGGACACGGGCGAGATCGGCTGGGTGCTCGTGGCGAGCGCGGTGCTGATCGCCGTCTTCGGCACGCTGACCATGCGCCTTTACAACCGCAAGTGAGCCCGGCGGCGGCCACCGTGGCCCGTTTCCACGGGGGGAACGGGCCACGGTGCGCGGCACCGTGGCCAGGGCGCCGGACGCTTATGCGTCTGTAATCGACTGCCTGATGTCATAAGGCACATGAGGGTTCTGGTAGCCGAAGACCATGCCGTGCTGGCGCGTACCGTCGCCAGGGGACTGCGCCGCGCGTCGATGGCGGTCGACCTCGCCGCGACCGGCGACGAGGCCGAACGCATGTGCCTGCTGACCGACTACGACGTTCTCGTGCTCGACCGCGACCTCCCGGTACTGACCGGGGACGAGGTGTGCCGAAGACTGCGAGAGCTGGAGAACCCGCCCCGCATCCTCATGCTGACCGCGGCCGGCGAGATCGCGGACAAGGTCTACGGACTCGAAGAGCTGGGCGCCGACGACTACCTGGCGAAGCCCTTCGACTTCGCCGAGCTGGTCGCCCGCATCCAGGTCCTGTACCGCCGCGCCCCGAAAAGCCCGCCCGTGGTGCTGCGGCACGAGGGCATCCGGATGGACCGTACGCGCCGCGAAGTGCTCGTCCACGGGCGGCCGGTGGACCTCACGCCCAAGGAGTTCGCCGTTCTCCACGCGCTGCTGGCGTCCCGCGGCGGCCCCGTCTCCCACCGCGACCTCATACGAACCGTGTGGGACGAGAACCTCCCCCCGCGGACCAGCGCCGTCCGTGCCACCGTCAGCCGGCTGCGGGCAAAGCTGGGCGGCCCGGACACCATCGCCGCCGACACCGGCCGCGGGTACCGGCTCACGCCATGAATCGGCGCCGCTGGTGGTCCAAGCTCTCCTTCCGCACCCGGCTCGCCCTCGCGTTCGGCGGCCTGTTCCTGTTGTCGGGCACCGCACTGCTGGCGTTCGTCGTCGTCCTGGCCCGCTATGGGACCGCCTGGCAGACCGCCGGCATCGACTTCACCAAGAACGACGCGCCGCCCAGCGAGGGGATGACGCCGACCCGCGTCGATCCCCCGCCGGGCGCGGGGGGCGAAACGGGTGCGACGGGCGTACCGGATGTGACGGGTGTACCGGATGTGACGGGCGTACCGGATGTGACGGACGCGCCGAACGGGATATCCCTCCAGCTCGTCGACGACACCGCCCAGGCCGTTCAGGACACCGCGTTGCAGCAGATGCTCCTCTGGTCGAGCATCGGCCTGGCCTGCATGACCGTCCTGCTCGTCCTGACCGGCCGGTGGCTGGCGAGCCGCGCGCTCCGCCCCGTGGCCGCCGTCACCGACACGGCGCTGCGGATCAGCGAGACCAGCCTGGACAAACGACTCGACCTGGCCGGCCCCGACGACGAACTGCACCACCTCGCCGACGCGTTCGACTCCATGCTGGACCGCCTTCAGCGCGCCTTCGACAGCCAGCGCCGCTTCGTGGCCAACGCCTCCCACGAACTGCGCACCCCGCTCGCCGCCCAGCGCGCGAGCATCGAAGTCGGCCTGGCCGACCCGCTCCCCGAGCACCTCGCCGAGACCCGTGACGACCTCCTCACCACCAACCGCGAAGCCGAACAGCTCATCGCCGCCCTGATGCTTCTGGCGCGCAGCGAACGCGGCCTTGAGCACACGGAACAGGTCGATCTGGCGGCCACGGCCGACACGGCGACGACCGGACTGCGCCGGGTCGCCGCGGAGAAGGGGCTGACCCTGGACACCAGGTTCCGCGATCCGGCGCGGGTGACCGGCGATCCGGTCCTGATCCGCCACCTCGTAGCCAACCTGGTGAGCAACGCGCTCCAGTACAACCGCGAGGACGGCCGCGTCGAGGTGACGCTCCACGGCGACGCCCTCACCGTCACCAACACCGGCGCACCGATCGCCCCCGACCTCGTCGACGACCTCTTCGAGCCCTTCCGGCGCCTCGGCCAGGACCGCATCGGCACCACAGGACACGGACTCGGACTGTCCATCGTCCGGTCCATCGCGCGGGCACACGGGGCCGAACTGAGCGCGGCACCGGGCCCGGACGGCGGGCTCACGGTCGCGGTCCGCTTCGCCGCGAGCCCGCGAGCCCGCGAGCCCGCGAGCCCGCGATGACAAGCGCATAAGGAAACGGCGAACAGAACCGGTCGCACGCTTACCGTGCTGAACACGGGCCCGGAGTTAGATGAAGTCACGGAACACGGCGAGGGGTTGTGTTCGCGGACGCAAGGAGAAACTCATGCGCAAGACCCGGATCAAGGGCATCGTGGCGGCGTCGATCGCGGCGCTGGGGCTGACCGCACTGGCCGTCACCTCCGCCAATGCCTCCAGCGGCGGCGGCGACGAGGACGTTCCCCCGCACGGCCCCACCGTCCCGGGCGACGGCCCGGTGGAGCTGCCGGAGAACGGGGTTGCGGTCCAGAAGAACGAGGACGGCAGCATGGACATCAGGGAGCTGACCGACGAAGAAGTCGAGGAGGGCGGCGACTGGCAGCCCGTCACGCCGCCGGCCGAGTAACCGCCGGAGCACGCCGCCGTGGCCCGTTCCCTGTGGGGGGAACGGGCCGGCGGCCGGGGCGGAGCACGCGGCCCGCGTTCAGACTCCCAGTGCTTCGGCGGCGAGTGCGGTGCCCTCCGGGCGGGCCCGGATCTTGACGAACGCGGTTTCCACGCTGGTGGACTGGTCGTCGGCGAACGGAGCGAAGCCCGAGTCGGGCGGCAGGTGCCGAGCGGCCTCCGGAGTTTCCACGCGCGGGTCGAGCGGGTCGGTGACGCCGACGAAGTCCCGCGCGCCGTCCGGCAGTTGCGTGCTGACGGCGGCCAGCACGCGCTCCGGGTCGGGCTCGCCGGCCAGCGCCAGGTAGAAGCTGCCGACGGCGAGCCGGAAGAGACCGGGGAGCAGGCCGGGTAGTCGACATCCAGGCTGTGGGTGGAGTCGTGGTCCGCGCCCGCGTCGGTGTGCACGCCGATGCGGGCGCGTTCCGCCGGGGTGAAGCGCTCCAGCACCCGGTTGTTCAGGGCGCCGAAGTCGTCCAGCACCCCACCGCTCGGGTCGAGATTGAGCGCCAGTCGCCCCTCGGTGAAGTCCAGCTGCACCACGTGCGCCCCCAGCTCGCCGCCTCCGAGTTTCACCGACCAGCATCACGCTGGACTCGGTCCCCTCGTCAGAAGCGCTCACCAACGCCTGCCGCGACGCATACGACGCCTGGCTGACCGCCATCGCCGACGGGCTGCGCGGCTACGGCGTGCCACCGGACACCGCGGCCGGCCTGTCCGTGACGCTGCTGTCCTGCCTGGAAGGAGCCCTGGTGCTGTGCCGCGCACAGCAGAGCGTGCAGCCACTGCACCACGTCGCCGAACACCTCACCGCCCTGGTCCACCCCCACCTCCCAGGGCCAGGTCCCTGCCCCGGCCCGCAGTGATCCCACGGTCCGGCCGTGATCCGTACCGCTCCTGCCCCACGTCCAGATCGCGGTCGGCCACTACCGCGTCGTCCAACTCGTCAGCAGGATGCTCAACCTGGTGCGCCGTGGCCGACTCGGCCGGGCCCGTCCCGGAATGGAGGGCCCGCCGCCTACTGCGCAACCGCGAAGGCCTCGCCCACACGCTCGTGCACGGCAATTAACCGGGAATGCCGAGATCCTTCAAATATGTGAGACGAGCATTTATCGCTGCCGAGAAGTGCCTCCAGTCAAGGCTCTCGACCAGTTCGATCGGCTTCGGATCTTCGGCCGAAGACGTGACATAGCAGGCGGCGTCGTAGAGCTGCTCGGTCATGAGCCGCTCACAGAAGATGCCGAATCGGTCCTGGTAGGAGGTGCCATGCCAGATGTCGTCGACAGGAAGGGCGCCCTTGGCGGTCTTGACCGGCTTCCGAGACCTTTCCCCGTCCTGCATAATGAAGAAGTATCCGAGCCACGGCTTTTCCTTCGGGTACAGCTCGGCGAGGACCGCTCGACGCAAGTCGACAGCGCTACCCACTGCTTCTTCGACTCTGTTGTTGTAGTTGTTGCCGTACGAGGGTCCACCGAGCGCCTTCAGCTCGAACGCCGCGACGAGCACGTTCTCGTGGACGACCACGACATCCCATTGCTTCTGCGGACGGTAGTAACCAGGCAGTTCCAGGCCCTGAGATTTGGTGACGCGGATGCTCTCAGCCGGGTAGCCGGCTTCGAGGAAAAATTTGGCCAAGAGTGCCGCGATGACGTCGAAATGCTTGCCGCCTCGGACAGAGCCAGCAGTACCAGCTCCTACCGCGTCCCTGATCACGGACTGCTCATTCTGTAGTTGTTTGGCGCCCCAGTACGCCGCGATGGCGTCCTCGAAGTCTTGGCGGGTGACCGTCAAGATCCGTTCCTCCTAGTCGGGCAGCTCGGCGAGCCCGTAGACACGCAAAGCGGCCTCGGTGGCGGCCTCCACGTCTCGCTTGTCGAAGGCTTCGGCAAGAGCAGCTCGGTCGCCCTTGCTGATCGCCGTCAGGTCTGGGACGCGGATCTTCCGGAGGTACTGCGCCTGGAAGCGCAGCGTCCCCCCACGCATCTTGACCGCGTACGCCTCCACAAAAGCCTCCGCGACCTTGGACAGCAGCAGGCCACCGAGTACGCGCATGTCCCAGGTCTCCGAGACGATGAAGTACAGGTTGTGGTGAGGATACAGGCCGCCTTCATCGAGAACCGGATGGATACTCAGCTTCATGTCCGGAAACAGCAACTTCTGCCTACGGGTGAGTTGCTGGTCGACTTTGTCGATGGTCTTGTACCAACGCTGAGGCTGCTTGACCGCGACATAGCGCTTGCGCAGAGCCTCTCCATGCTCCTCGAAGTAGGAGGCGAGACGCGGATACGCATCAAGATCGACCAGTTCACCGCTGGCTGCCCAGGGGTTGACAAGGAACGTGCCGTCCCAGTCGAGCGTGCCGCTAGTGGTGTCACGGACCATGGCCATGGGGAGCAACCGGTCTTCCTCGACCAAGTCCTTGTCTTTGGTGAGAAAGACCTTGTCGGCGCCGGTGGCGATGCCGATCCCGACCTTTGTTCCCGTCCTGGTGTCCTCCAAGAGCCGGAAGCGCTCGGTCAGGTCTTCGAGGACAGCAAGTCTTGCTGGCGAAGCGGTCGGCCACGACCCTTCCTCGGAGAACCAGTGGGGCATGCGTGCAGCTCGGAAGGAGGTCATGGCCGCCGTTGCCGACTCGCTGGCCGCGTACCAGTCGGCGAAGTCCCGTGCCTGTTCCGCTCCGAAGGACCGATTCGTGTCCGCGGCGACCGCTGCGCCTTGGGGCCTGTTCGAAATGACTGTGATCGCGGGGTAGGCCGAAACCTGATCATCGAAAGCATCGACATCGTGCATCACAAGCGCAAGATCCATGCTGAAATCCTTGGTCACCAGCTGCCTCAGCCGCCGACCGTACTGGTTTCGCATCCAGCGGTCGGCGCAGATGAAGCCCAGCTGGCCACCTCGGTTGAGGCTGCGCAGCGCCACCTCGTAGAAGCCGATGTAGATGTCAGCTCGGCCACCCATAGTGGGGCAGGCCCGGCGGTAGGCCGCCATCCGGTCGTCAGGAACGTCTTCAAGCCGGATATACGGAGGGTTACCGACGACATAGTCGGCACGACGCTCAGCGTCCGACTGAAGCAGATAGTCTCCGCGCTTCACCCATGCTGCGGCCACCATTCTCGCGTCTTTCGGCTCCCAGCCCTCTTCTTGCAGCTTTTCCGTGACCAGTGCCCGACTCTGCTCTACGTTCCGGCCCAGCAGGTCAAAGGCGCGGACGGCGTCGATCGCCTCCGTGATGGAGCGCTCGTGCACCTGGCATGACGCACTGATTCGAGACGCGATGACGGACAGGAACGCACCGCCACCACAAGCTGGCTCGACGAGCTTCACACTACTGAGGTCGTTGTCGGCGGTATAGCCGAGAAGATCCAGAATGAGCTCGACAACCCAGGCACGCGTGAACACCTCGCCATGCTCCACGGCCTCCTGTAGAGACTCGGGAAGGGAGAGGTTGTCGGTGCTGAACAGCGCGATAGTTGCCACGCAAGGACAGTACCGCCCATGCCTCCTCAACCCTCGCTTCCATCCACAGATCGTAGTCATTCGATAACAGGAGTCTGCGATGCGGGTGTCAGACGTCGGGTACGACGTGCTCGGTCGGGAATCACTCCGGTCGCGGACAGGCCGCGGCGATGTCCCGGCGCTCCGCCTCGCCGAAGAGGACGCAGCGGCTGCGGCCGACGAACTGCTGCACGGACGCTAGCTGGTGCTGCGCAGGGGCAAGGAGAACCTGCGGCGATCGAGGTCACCGGGGTCTGAAGCAGACCGGGAGACGGAAGCTCAGCCGTGAGCGGAGGAGTACTTCCGGCTCACGGAGCTGGGCTACGGAGTGGTGCCCGGGCGGCACCGGCTGGTGGCCCGACAGGGCCGTTCCTAGGTGGTGGGCAGCGGGATGGGCAGGTCTTCGGTGAGCGTGATGGTTCCGCCCGCGGGGTTGGTGAGGGTGAGGGTGGCGGGGTCGTTCATGCCGGGGCCGTCCTCGTCGTCGATCTCGTAGGTGAGGCTGCCCTGGAAGACATCGAGGAAGTTCTCCTCGAAGGTGTCCTCGTCCCCGGCGCAGCCCGCGTCCGTTCTGATCACCTCGTCCACCAGCAGGGTGTCGCCGCTGACCGTCACGTCGGAGCCGTAGCGGCAGCCGAACTCGTCGAGGAACTCCTCGGCGTCGGGCAGGTCAAGGTGGACGAGAGTGAGGCCCGGCGGCCGGGGGTGCTCGGTGCCGTCGACCGTGACCTGCTCCGGAAGCCAGCGGGAGTCCGTCAGCTGCTCCGCCCCGTCGGGGGTGCCGTTGCCGGTGCCGCCCTCGGCCTCGGTCTCGGTCCCGGGCTCGGTCTCAGGGGCGGTCTCGGTCCCGGCCTCGCAGCCGGCCAGGGCGGCCATGGCCGCGAGCGCAATCGCCACCACGGGGCGGAGTTGTCCATGTCTCATGCCGCTCAGACGTTCGACGGCCGCTGTCGGTTCGGGGGGTGAGGTCAGTGGACGCGTGGCCGGCAACGCAGAAGCTCGCGAGCCGGTCTTGCGGTCACGAGTTCGTCCGCGACGAGCCGTCCGACGGTGGGTGCCAGGGTGACGCCGGAATGCATCACCGCGACGTATACGGACCGGTCGTGTGTCGCGTATCCGATGAGAGGCCCGTGCGCGGGCATGGGGCGTATGCCGGTGCGGTAGCCCAGCAGTCGGCACTCGTCGCTGCCACGGAAGGCCGTCCGCAGGGGCCGGAGTGCGTCGTGCGCGGTCCGCTCACGGCGCGTCGGCAGAACCATCAGAAGGCCGCCGTCACGCACTTCCCGGACCTCGAAATCAGGGGTGGCCACGATGGTTCTGACCAGGCCGGGCGGTGCGGTGATCCGCGCGAGGGTGGCCGGCGAGGCAGCGACGGGCAGGTCGGCCGGCAGCGGCTCGCAGAGCTGGGGGACGCTGGTTCCGGCAGTGAGCACGACGGTCGCGGCGGAGTGCGGCCCGGTCGCGGACCGCACTCCCTCGACGCGTTCGCCGGACAACTGCAACGAGGTAACGGCGGTTTCGTAGCGCACGGTGGCTCCGTGGGCCTCGGCCGCGGCCACCAACGCGCTGGTCAGCGCCGTCGCATCGACACCGGCGTCGCTGGGAATGTGGATGGCTTGATCGGGAGGGTGCCGTAGGTTGGGCTCCAGGGCGGTGATGTCACCTCGCCCGACGCGGAACTGTCCGGGCGTCAGCCGTGGCTCCTGATCCGGTCCGCCTCCCCAGTTCAGCGAGCCGGTCCGGCGGAGGGCGACGTCGGGCAGTTCGGCCTCCAGGCGCTCGTAGTCCGCCAGAACGTACTCGCGCAGGTCCTGTGCTCCGCCGGGCCAATCGCCTCCGGTACCGCCGACCCAGGCGAACGAGTCCGCGGTGACCCCGGTACCCGGCCCCGGCCCCTGTTCGAGCAGGGTGACCGGGACGCCCCGACGCGCCAAGTGGTAGGCCACCGAGGCACCGACGATCCCCGCACCGACAACAACGACGGCCGACATGAGGTCCTTTCTCTGGGCCAACGACCGACATAGTCGGTCCGCCGCTGAAGGCGCGCAACGGAATAATGCGGCGCTTCGCCTTGGAGTCGCGGATGTCGACGGCGCCGCCGGGGAGGTCGGTGATCCCAGCGGGCCTCCCGTAGGGTGGAGGCGAGGTGATGGGATCGAAGCAGTTGAAGGTCGGGCTGCGCGTACGAGATCTCGAACGATCGCGGGCGCTGTATCTGAAGTGCGGGTTCAAGGAGATCCCGAACGGCGAGCAGCTGGACTTGCGTTACCTGACCTTCGGCCACACGTGGCTG
This sequence comes from Streptomyces johnsoniae, assembly GCF_031845565.1. NCBI lineage: Bacteria > Bacillati > Actinomycetota > Actinomycetes > Kitasatosporales > Streptomycetaceae > Streptomyces > Streptomyces johnsoniae. The sequence continues at coordinate 47,676 of NZ_JAVREV010000013.1, forward strand.
ATCCTGTCCGACCTCAGCGCGCATCCGTACCACGCCGCCGAACGGGAACAGGCGACGAAACAGGGGCCGCTCGGACGTGGGTTCGTCCTCACGATCCCGTCGAAGGACATCGACCAGTCATACCGGCTCTGGCAGGACGAAGGTCTCCCGGTCACGGCGGAGCCGATGAACGTCGGCTGGGCGAGCGTCTTCTTCGGACTCGATCCCGACGGCTACGACGTCATGTTTGAGCATTTCCACGAATAGCGGCGCGGACTGGGACTGAGGGTGTGTGCAGGTCCTGCCACCCGTGTGGTCCGTCGGCGTACCCGTCGGCGGTCTCGGACCACGGAAGACCGAGGCCGATCTTCAAGGTCGCGATCGTCGGTTCCTCGTCGAACAGGCACGGCGAGGTACTCGCCCGCACCTGCCGCCGTTCGCATCCCGGGCTGGTGGCCCGCTCCCTCCGGTCGTCGGGGCGGAGCGGGCCGTGGTGTAGGTTCTCTCGCTGCGATGCCAGTTGGCCCTGAGCGGTCTGCGAGTTGTGGATGGCGGCGAGAGCGCGACGGTGCTGGGGAAGACGATGACCAATTGGGCGCCCGCGCTGCTGGCCTGTGCGTCTGTTCAAGTAGGGCAGGCATTACCCGGGGTCCCTATCGGGATGGGAGATGACGACCGTTTACAGTGCCTCGCTCCGGGTGACATCTTGATGCTTTGCCTAGAGGGAGGGGTTGCGCTGCGATGCGTGGAGCGAGGCTGGCCATGGGCTTGGTCGCGGTGGGAGCGTTGCTCACTGCGTGCTCGGATTCGGGAGGGGACGAGGAGGCCGATCCGAACCGTGGCGATGGTGCCGGAGGTGGCGAGCAGCGGACGGACCCGGGTCAGGATCATCCGCCCAGCAGCCAGCTGTCGGTGCCCTCGCTGTACGACACCGGCCGGGGCTGGGAGTCGTCGGAGGAGGGGACCCAGTTCGTGCTCCCCAGGTCCGAGGCCGTCGGGGTGTACTGGGAGCGGCAGGGCGAGTACGGCTTCACCGTGCTGGACGCCGCCACCGGCGAGACGCGCTGGAGCAGCGTCCCCATCAGCCCGGTCGAGCACACCGACGTGCCCTTCGTGGTGGTGACCGTCGACGGTAAAGAGTACCTGGCTGCCTGGTCTTCCGGGACCACGGATTCCGACGCCGTCAACATCGGCAGGGACATCGTCTCGCTCGACATCTTCCCGGCCGAGGCGTCCGGCGATGCGGTGCAGCCCCTCCACGTCGAGGTGGACGGCGACGGTGACGTACGCGACGGCGGTGCCGGGCTGCTGGTGAGGGGAGACGGTGACACCGCGGTCGCCGTCGACCCGGCGACGGGGGACACCACCGAGTACGACATCAACACTTTGGAGCCGCCGTCCGACTGCCCTGACTGCGAAAGCAGTTGGATGATCGTCGGACTCACCGCCAACGGCCCGCTGCTCGGCACCCAGATCGACATCGACTACTCCGGCTTCTGGGTGCCGGGCGGCTGGGCGACCACGGACCTCCGGCCGGAGGGGGCCGACCCGGAGGAAGCGCCGTCCCTGGGGGTCGCCAAGGACAACCTCCTCGTCGCTGGCTGGGACGAGGCGGGCGACTCGGACGCGTACCTGTGGACCGTGGTCGACAGCGCCTCGGGTCAAACACTGGCAACGGTCCGCTGCGAGGGGCACATGACCTCCTCCAGCGACACCACACTCTCGGCCAACGGCCGCTACCTGGCCCACGGAGCACGTGTATTCGACCTGCAGGGGGGGACGGGCGAGTGCCATCAGCGGACCGACACCACCAACCAGCTGCGCTTCGAAATCGTGACCGACGAGGGCATGGCCTTCGGATACAGCTCCACCGACAGCCCGGTGCAACTCGACATGACGACCGGTGAGATCGAGGAACTCGACGACGTCAACGTCCACTTCCCCTTCGGTGACACCGCCGGTTTCGGCCTGTTCTGGGACGACGCGGCGAGGACGATGGTGGCATATCCGCACTCGTGAGGGCGCTCGGACCATGCGGCCCTCACCCCTTCGCGACCAGCACCAACATCACGCTGACACAACCGAGGGCGACCGCACAGGGCCCGCGGCCCGGCCTCCGCCTCTACGGATGAAGACCGGGCCGAAGTCCGTACGCCTGCTTCCCGATGTGGCCACTCGGGGCCACCGGACTCCGAGTGGCTCTCACCGCTGGAAATTGGCCCCGTCTCCGGGGAACCTACACGTGGGGTGGTGGTCAGAGTGTGCCGTCGAGGATGCCTTGGCGGAACGCTTGCCATTCCTCGGCGGTGTAGCGGAGGGGGGCGCGGTGGGGGTTCTTGGAGTCGCGGATGGCGACGGCGCCGCCGGGGAGGTCGGTGATCTCCACGCAGTCCTCGCCGCCGTTGCTGCGGGGGGACTTGCGCCAGACGGCATCAGTGAGATCGACGGCGTAGAGGTCGTCCTTGCGAGGGCTGGTCACTTCCCGTTCCTTTCGGAGATTCTTCGGATGATCTCCCGCGAGTCGTCCACGGACAGAGCGGCCGCGACGATGCGTTCGAACGCGGTCTCGAAGATCTTCACGTCCTCGATGCCCTCCACGAAATGACCGCCCCGGATGTTCTCAAGGCGGACCACCGTGGACCAGGGGTGGGGGAAGCGAACGACCTCGAAGAGGGCGAGCATGCCCGGGTGCGGGGTGGCGGTCAGCGGCATCACCTGGATGGTGATGTTCGGCAGGTCGGCCATGTCCAGCAGATGCCGAAGCTGCTGGCGCATGATCGCTGGCTGCGAGGCGAACCGCTGGTGCAGCGCGGCCTCGTGAATGACGGCCCAAAACTGCAGCGGGCGCCCTCCGGGCCTCGTGGTGAGGATCGCCTGGCGCGTCTTGCGGACTTCCGCGAGGGCAACAACCTCCTCGGACGTACGGGTGATCGCGGTCGCGGCGATAATCTCACGAGCGTACGCGCCGGTTTGCAGTAGCCCGGGGATCAGCCCGGGGGTGTAAATGTGTGTGCTCTCCGCGTCGGTCTCCAGGATCAGGTAGTCCTGGTAGCTCGCGGTCATGACGTCGCCGTACGCCTGCCACCAGCCCTGCTTCCCGGCATCCCTGGCGAGCCCTTCGAGGGCGGCGACGATGTCCGTGTCCGTCACCGCGTACTGCGCGAGCAACTCGGCGACGTCCTGCGGTCGCAGCCGTGTCTGGGCGGTCTCGATGCGAGACAGCTTGCTGTCGTCCCAGCCCATTGCGCTGGCTGCCGTGTTCAGGCTGAGCCCGGCTTCGTGGCGGTACCTCCGCAGGACTCCACCGAGTCGCCGCCTGCGCAGAGTTGGCACTGCTCGAACATTCGGCATGGTGCTATTTCACACCCTTTCGGTGCGTGAGAAGAAGTAATGGGTGCGCTTTGGCTCTCTTGGGTGCGGCAAGCGATGCGACTGGTGACCTATCTTCTGCTGAATAGTGCGCAAGGCTTGCTAGTTGAGCGCGCCTCGTTGCATTGTTCCTTCTCCAGCGCGTAGTTGCAGCCCGTTTCCGTGCGATCACCCGGAGTCGAACGCGATGTCTACGACCTGCCGCACACCTCCGCCGCCCGCCTGGCTCGTGCCGGGCGTTCGTGTCCGCGATGTCGTTGCCGACGACGTCGGTGTCGTTCTGCTGCTCCAGGACGCCACCGCCGAGGTCAGTACCCGCCGGATAAGGCGTCCCGTGCGCGCGCTGCTCCGGGCCGAGTGCTGGGGCGGGCCGCTGTGGTGGGCCCCGGTCGCCGATCTCGTCACCGTCTGAGAAGGACATCCGTTGATATGTCTGTTCGCCGTGTTGAACCGTATGCGCCGCCGCTGACCTGGGGCCCTCGCGTGCTGCCCGTTCCGTACGCCGCCGTGTGGAGCAGCGAAAGAGGAGCGATGGGCCGGGCCTTGACGGTCAGGGGCGACCACGGCGGTCTCGCCTACCGGGACGAGACGCCCGACGACCGCGACGGCCAGGGCGTGCTGTGGGCCAGGATCGGCCGGGCGCCGGGGAAGGGCCGGCCCGACTTCCGGGCTCTGCACTCCGGCCGCCAGCGGCACGCCATGCTCAACAAGCTGTGCCAGGTCTGCGGCGGGCAGGCCAGCCGCACGGCCAAGGGCTGGCTGTTCCTGCTCCAGCGTTCTGCCGAGATGACCGAATCACCGGACTGGCCCGAGGGGATGCTCTGCACGAAGCCGCCGGTGTGCCGCCCCTGCGCCGCGCTGGCCGTCCGCCACTGCCCGCACCTGACCGACCCGGTGACCATCCGTTCCCGCAAGCCGCGCACCTGGGGCGTGTTCGGCGGGTTCTTCTCCCCGACCCCCGCCGGGCAACTCGCCTCCCATCCTGACGGTTGCCTGCCCTACGGCCACCCGAGGGCGCCGTGGTTCCTGGCCTCCCAGCTCATCGTCGAACTCACCCGCTGCACCGTGGAATGAACGGCGGGCGGCCATGTTCAACTGCTTCGCTCAACTACCTTGCATTTGCGAGTCGTTGTTAGCTTCGCGGCATGAGTCTTCGCAGGAGATGTCTGACCGGAGCTATCGCGCTCGCGGCCGGGTTCACGCTCATCGGCGGCCCCGCGGTGGCCGATCCGGTGCAGAGCGCCGACATCAAGGACCGTATCCTCGCCATTCCGGGCGTGAGTCTGATCGAGGAGAAGCCGGGGCCGGACGGCGAGCGTTTCTTCCTCCTCAACTTCACGCAGCCCGTCGACCACCGCGACCCGGATGGCGAGACGTTCGAGCAGCGCATCTCGATCCTTCACACGGGCGAAGAGCGGCCGACGGTCTTCTGGACCAACGGCTACTTCATCAACCCGAACCCGGCGGTCAGCGAGCCCACCCAGCTCCTCGGCGGCAACGAGGTCGGCATGGAGCACCGCTTCTTCGGCGAGTCCGTGCCCGACCCGGACGACTGGAGCACGCTGGACATCTGGCAGTCGGCCAACGACCAGCACCGCATCTACCAGGCGCTGGACGACATCTACGCCGAGGAGTGGATCTCCAGCGGGCGCAGCAGGGGCGGCATGGTCGCGACCTACTACCGCCACTTCTTCCCCGAGGACATGGCGGGGACCGTCGCCTACGTCGCGCCCAGCATCACGGACCGCGAAGACACCGAGCCCTACGACGCGTTCCTCAACACCGTAGGCACGCCCGAGTGCCGGGACGCGCTCGCGGCGCTGGAACGGGAGGCGCTGGAACGCCGCGACGAGATGGTCGGCCTGCACGCGGCGTGGGCCGAGGAGACCGGCGCCACGTTCGAGACCGTCGGCAGCGTCGACGCCTCGTTCGAGTCGGGGCCGAACCTGCTGCGCTGGCAGTTCTGGCAGGTCAACACGACGGCCGACTGCGCGGACATCCCCGCGACGACCGCCACCTCCCAGGAGATCTACGACTACCTGACGGCGACGACCGGCTTCGCCTCCGACCAGGAACTCGCCCCGACGCAGCCGCACTACTACCACGCCGCCACGCAGCTCGGTAACCCGCTGTACTCCGTCGACCACATCGCGGACCTGCTGGAGTACCCGGAACTGATGTACTCGGCCGCCTTCGTGCCGCCGAACGTCGAGCTGCCCGCGTTCGACAACAGCGCGGTCGTCGCCGTCCACAACTGGGTCCGCGACGAGAGCGAGCGGATGCTGTACATCAACGGGGCCGACGACCCGTGGAGCGCGAAGCCGTTCGAGGCGGGTGCCGGCAGCGAGGAGACGTACGTCATGACCGCGCCGGACACCAACCACGTCGGCATCAGCATCGACCGGCTCGCCGAGGACGACCGCGCCCTGGCCACGTCGTCGCTGCTGGAATGGGCCGGACTCGGCGACGCGCAGCGCTGATCCCTCCCCGTGCCGGTCGGACAGCTCAGGAAAGCGCCACGCGGACCTCGGCGATGTCCGGCCGGTCGGGCTGTCGTCCCAGGCCCGTCCCGAACCCCTGTGGCGGCACGTCGTCGGCGACGTGCCGCACCGCAGACGCCTGGTGCAGGGGCGGACCCTCAAGGACGTGGCCGAGGCGGCCAGGATTTCCATGCGCTGTCTGTCCGAGGTGGAGCGCGGGCGCAAGGAGGCGTCCTCCGAGGTGCTCGCGGCGGCGCCCCGCTGCGCGTTACGAGGACGAGGCGCTGTTCCCGGTGGCGGAAAAGGGCTCGTCGAGCATGTCGCAGATCGCGGCGTCGATCAGGGCCGAGTTGGCCGCGGCGGCCTCGGCTTCCATGATGCCGAAGTTGGTGTTGGTCAGGACCGCGACGCTGCGTTGGCCCGTGTCGTCGGTGTAGATCTCGCTGGAGTAACCGGGCAGGCCGCCGGTGTGGCCCCAGACGGTGCCGCAGGAGGTGGTCTTGCGCATCAGGCCGAGGCCGTAGTCGCCGTCCTCGTCGGGGATGGGGACGGTGGTGCGCATCTGCTCCATCTGGGCCTCGGGCAGGAGTTCACCGGACATCAGCGCGGACAGGAAGCGTGTCCAGTCCTCGGCGGTGGAGACCATGCCGCCCGCCGCCCAGGACCAGCTCGGGTCGATGTCGGTGGTGTTCACGTTGTCGTGCGGCCGCTCGGGGCCGACGAAACCTATCCCCTCCGGCAGGTCCACAACGGGGGCGAGGATGTCCCTGAGACGTTCGGCGTCCGGCTCGTAGCCGGATGCGTGCGGCTTCTCCGGGTCCCAGCTGCCGCTCGTGGCCAGGAAGGAGTCGTTCATGCCGAGCGGGTCGGTGATCCGCTCCGCGATCAGCTCGGACAGGCTCTGCCCGGTGGCCCGCTCGAGGATCAGGCCGAGGGCCGTGTAGTTGGCGTTGCTGTAGTAGTGGCTCTCGCCAGGAGCGGTCGGAGGGTCCTGGGGCTGGGTGATCGCGAGCAGTTCCCCGGGCTGCCAGACGCGCTGCTCCTGCCCGGTCAGGGAGGGCAGGAAGTCCGGGGTCAGCAGGTAGTCGTCCAAGCCGCTGGTGTGGTTGAGGAGCATCTCGACGGTGATGTCCTGGCCGCCCGGCACCAGTCCCGGCAGCCACCTCTCCACCGGGTCGTCCAGGCCGAGCCTGTGCTCGGCGACCAGCTGGAGAATGAGTGTGGCGGTGACCGACTTGGTATTGGACCCGACCCTGAACTGATCGGTCGCGGCCAGATCATGATCGTCCTTGGTCCACTCGGCCTGGCGTGCGAGCTCCACCAGCCGGCCGTCGCCCTGCTCGACCCGGACTATCACGCCCAAGGAGCCTGTGTCCGCTGCGGTCTGCGCAAGCTCGGCCAGCCGTTTGTCCGGCGCGGGGTCGGGGCTCGCCTCCGCCTCCGCGCAGCCGATCAGGAGCCCGCTCAGGCCGGTCGCTAACGTCAGCGCCAGGGCGGTACGCAGGGGCCCGCGGCTCGTCGTCATGGGAGAGAACAAGGTGGTACTCCTTTGGGAACTTGGGTTCTGGGCCGCCTGGTTGGTGGCGGTTGTCCACGTTAGGGCCGGGCGCGTTCGCGAGAGGAGCCGTTCAGGCCCCCAGTCGGCCGGGGGGTTAAGCCCATCAGGGCCCGGTCGACACGTTGACGCATGGAGCGGGGTGTCGTCGCGGCCGCCCAGGGAGCGATGGCCAACGTGGGCTCCGGTTTATGTTGCCAGCCACGCAAATGGCGTATACGTTTATGTGGCTGGCCACGTAAATCGGTCCCGGCGGGCCGGTCTCCGCGCGGCCGGCTGCCCCGGACCGTCCTCTACCGCCGAGGAGAACGACATGACCCTGGCCTATCTGGCGCAGCGTGAGCAGCAGCAGAAGCTCGAATGGCTCAACGGAGGCACGTTCTCCGTGCTGCTCGGCAAGGACGCCACCGAAGGGAAGCTGACCGTGGGCCGGTTCGACGTCCCACGGGGCGAGGCACCGCCGTTCCATCTGCACACGCGCGAGGACGAGGTGTTCCTGCTCGTCAAGGGCACCGCCGTGGTGTGGTGCGGCGAGGAGGAACACGAGTTGGGTGAGGGAGGGATCGTCTACCTGCCGCGCGGCATCCCGCACTCCTACCGCATCACCTCCGAGCGCGCGGACCTCCTCATGATCGCCACGCCCGGCGGCATCGAGGGCATGTTCCGCCACGCCGGACGGGACCTCGCCACGCCGCGTCCCGAGGACTTCGAAATCTCCCCGGCCCTGCTGGCGGAGGCCGCCGGGCTGTACGGCAACATCGTCGTCGGCCCGCCGCGATGACGGGCAGCACGGCTCGCACGGCTCGCACGGCGGGCGGCTCTCCCCGACCCAGGTCTTCTTTCCCGGCGGCGGCACTTCGGTCCCCCGCCCACGCACCCCGAGGAACATGAGCGATGAACGATCCCGGACCTCCGGTGCCGAGCTCCGCCCGCGAGGGACGCCTGAGCCACGCGGTCTTCCAACTCGCCCGAGCTCACCGGAGCCGGGCCGCCGCCATGCTCCGCGCCATGGATCTCCATCCGGGGCAGGAACTGCTGCTGATGCAGCTCTTCGACAAGGACGGCCAGACCCAGTCCGAACTCCTCGGCAGCGTCGGCCTGGACCACTCCACCGTCTCCAAGTCCCTGCGCCGGATGCAGGACGCCGGGCTGCTCACCCGCGAACCGGCAGAGCACGACCGGCGCGCGGTGGTCGTTCGGCTCACCGACAAGGGCCGCGCCCTGCGGGAGCCCCTCACGGCGATGTGGCGAACGCTGGAGGAAGCATCCGTGCGGGATCTGAGCCCGGAGGAGGTCGACGCGTTCATCGGCATCGCCCGCCGGATCGAGGGGGCGGTAGGCGACCGCGACCGCCCGTCACCGTCGTAGCCCCGGCACCCCTCGCCGCGTTGCCGCATCGCCCGAGCAGGCCCTCTGCGGGGCACCGCTCCCGGCCGTGGATTCGCCGCCTACAGCCGGAAGTGGGCTTCCTCGCCCGGAGGCGGGTGGTAGGTGCATACCGTGCCGGTGGAGACGGTCGCGCGGAGGTGGGTGGCCAGTTCGGGGTGGTGGGTGTCGAGGCGGCGCAGTGTGTCGCGGATGCGGGCGGTGACCGTCTTCCTGGCGCGTTCCGCCTCGTCGCCGAGCCGCCTGCTGCGTCCGCCGAGGCCCGCGGCGGCGCGCAACTCCTCCAGCAGCGCGGCTCGTTCGCGGTCGAGCTCGGCCGCCTTCGCCGGGTCGCCGCGACCGGCCGCCCGGTCGATCTCGTCGTCCAGCCGGTCAAGACGCTGCCGGTAGCGCGCCTTCGCCTCGTCGTCGAGCACCGGATCGCCGCCGAACACCCGCACCTCGCCGGACGGGTCGAGCAGCCGGCCGGCGGCGATGTCCTGCCCCGCCTGCCCGATCAGGTGGCGCAGGTCCCGCAGCCCCTTCGCGTCCGGCAGGTGAACGGTGCGCCCGGCGTAACGGAGCGTCCACACGCGCCCGTCGAAGCGGAACTCGTTCCGCTCCGGCGCCGCGGCCCGCGGCTCCGTCAGCGCCGCCGCGGCCTGCTCCGCCACGTTCCGCAGGCCGAGGGCCGTGGCCTCCTCCGCCGTCTCGCGCAGCAGCACCCGCGCCGCTTCCGCGTCGCCCGCGCCGCCGCGGCCGAGCAGCGCGCGGGCCAGGTGCAGCCGCGCCCGCGCCGCCCAGGGGCGGGCCAGCAGCCGGTCGGCCGACCTGGCCGCCTCGGTGAACGCCCCGACCGCCTCGTCCCAGCGTTCCTCGGCGAGGTCCAGCAGGCCCGACCACAGCAGGAACGGGCCGCTGATGTCGAACCCGAACATCGACACCGCCCACTGCCCGGCGAGCGGCGCGAGCTTCGCCCTGGCCGCGGCGATCAGCTCCGGGTCGCCGGACAGGGCCGCGGCCTGCGCCTGGAAGCGCAGCCACAGCGCCTCGACATGCCGCGGATAGCTCGCGGCCCGCGCCGCGTCGAAGTGCCGCATCGTGGCCGCCACTTGGCCCTGCTCGGCCGCGTCGATGCCCGCGACCAGCTCCGGGTGGGGGTGCTCCTTCGCGCCCGAACTCACCTGTAGTTCCGCCAGCTCCGCGAACCGGCCCTGCGCCTGGAGCAGCGCCCAGCACATGTGGTTGCGGAAGAGCGCGAGCTCCTCGCGGTCGTCGTCGCGCATCAGGTCCGTCAGCCGGGCCCGCGCCTCCTCCGCCTCGGCGAACCGGCCCTGGAAAGTGGCGAGGATGGTCCGGTCGACGGCCGCCGACAGGTGGTAGCGCGGCCGGTCCATGCGTTCCACGGAGGCCAGGAACGCGTCGAACTGCTCCAGGTAGCGCGGATCGCCCTGCTCAAGGAGCGCGACCCAGCCGAGCGCCGTCGCGAAGTGCTCCAGGTCCGCGTCGCCGCGGCGGCGCGCCATGTCGGCCATCTCGGCGGTCAGCGCCTCGCGTTCGGCCGCGGTGCCTGGGCCCCAGATGGTGTCGTGCCGCGCCCACAGGCTGAACGAGAGGGCGTCCTCGTCGTGCCCGCGCCGTGCCAGCACGGCGGAACGGATGCTCAGCTCGCGGGCGATCCGCTCCAGCGTGTCCGGGTCGTCGCCCGCGGGCAGCGGCCTGCCCTGCGGCTCGCCGATCAGCCGCCGGTGGGCGAGCTGGAGCAGCTCCGTGTTCAGCCGGCCGAGCCGGGTGCGGAAGATCGGGCCGTTCGACTGGTACATCGACAGCGCGACCCGGGCCATCAGCTCCGGATCGTCCAGGCGGCGGGCCTCCTCGGCCACCTGCTCGTAGACGTCGGTCGCGTGCGTGGGGTCGGCGGCGTGGCCGAGCTGGCCGGCGAGGTCGAGCCCGGCCAGGATGCGGCGGCGGGGGCCGACCGCGGCGGCCAGTTCGAACGCCTTGCGGCTGTGGCCGATCGACTCCTCGAACGCCATCCGGCCCCTGGCCTCCTCGGCGGCGGACCGCAGCAGCTCCACGGCGAGGGCGGGATCCAGCTCGCCGCCCGCCAGGTGCGCGTGCCGGGCCAGGTCCGCCGGGGGCACGCGGTCGGCCAGCTCGGGCGCGCCGTCGAGCGCGTGGACGACGGCGGCGTGCCGACGCCGCTGCTCGGCCTCGTCCAGCGCGTCGTACAGCGTCTCGCGGACCAGATCGTGCGCGAACGCGAAGCGTCCGGAGGGGCGTTGCTCGACGAGGCGGGCCGCGGCCGCGTGGGCGAGGAGCCGGTCCACCTCGGGCACCGGCGCGGCGGCGGTGGCCGCGAGCACCTGCCGGTGGAACTCCCGGCCCAGCACCGCGGCGCCGGTGAGGAGAGCGACGACGTGCTCCGGCAGCAGCCCGAGCCGCCGCCGCACCGCCTCCCGCACCCCGGGCGGGATGCCGCCGACCCCGCCGCCGCCGTGCCACAGCCGGGCGGTCTGCTCGACGAAGAACGGGTTGCCGCCGGTGCGCCGGTGCACCTGGGCGGCCAGGCCCTGGCCCGGGGCCCGGCCCGCGGTGCGGGCCATGAGCGCGCCGACCTCGTCCGCGTTCAGACCGGCGAGCGCCAGCGTCGTCGCCTTGGCGACCAGCGGCATCATCAGCGCGTGCAGCGGGTGTTCCGGCGGCGCGACCTCCGTGTCGCGGTAGGTGCAGATCAGCAGCAGCCGTTCGAACCACGTGTGCTGGACCGCGAACTGGAGCAGCCGCAGGGACGCGGTGTCGGCCCAGTGCAGGTCCTCGAGAACGATCACCACCGGCCGGTGCTGCGAGGCGGTGACCAGGGCCGTCGTCACCGCGTCGTGGAGGCCGAAGCTCTCGGCGGCGCCCGCGCCGCCTGTTCCGGCGAGCAGGACCGCCAGGTCGGGGCCGGCGGCCTCCTCGGCCGCCGCCCACTCCCGCGGTGCCGCCGCGCGCCGCAGTCCGCGGATCACCTGCGTCCACGGCCAGTAGCCGGGCGCGTTCTCCGCGTGCCAGCAGGAGCCGCCGAGCACGAGGGCGCCCCGCGCCCTGGCCTCCTCGGCCGCGCCGGTCACCAGCGCGGTCTTGCCGATGCCCGCCTCGCCGGCGACCAGCACGAGACCGCCGTGACTCGCCACGGCCCTGGCGATCTGAGAGCGGAGCACGCCGGCCGCGTGCTCCCGCCCGAACAGGTCGTCGAACACGTGCGCCCCTGAAGCTCTGCTGTCCGGTAGTCCGGTAGTCCTGTAGTCCGGTACGAGCATGGCACAACGCGGCCCTCGTGCCGCCGGGCGCTACCGGGGGGTGGAGCCGCGGACGGTCAGGTTGGCGAGCAGGTGCCGGGTCGCCTCGGTCACCGCGTCCACCGCCTCGTCGAACACCTCGCGGTTGTGCGCCGCGGGCGCCCTGAACCCCGACACCTTGCGCACGTACTGGAGCGCGGCGGCGCGGATGTCGTCGTCACTGACCTCGGGCGTCGCCGGCGGGCGGAGCGTCTTGATGCTTCGGCACATGCCTCCAGTGTGCACCTGTCCCGAAGCCCCCCGAAGACCCATCCGGACGCAATAGTCCACACGCGGCCCGGCATCGTCCACAGGTCCCGGCCTAGCATCGAGGCCACGCCGAAGCCGGCCGGCACCGGTCTCTGTCTTTCCCCCCAACACCCCCAACACCCCACCCCCCCCACACCCCCCACACCGGACGGAGAATCCCATGCGCAGGACGAGCGCACGATTCAAGCTGGCCAGCGCCGTGGCCGTCACGGCCGCCGCGGCCACCTTCGGCGGCGACACGGTCACCGTGTCCGACGCCGACGCGTTCATCGAGGCCGCGTCGAGCGACGGGCCGCTCCAGATCGAGGTGGACGGCACCATTCAGCTCGACGACATGGCCGACGTGTCGTCGGACAAGACCATCATCGGCGTCGGCTCCGGCAGCGGCTTCGACGGCAGCGGCCTGCACGTCGCCGACGCCGACAACGTGATCATCCAGAACCTGGTGTTCGCCAACTCGAACGACGACGGCATCAACGTCCAGTACTCGACGAACGTCTGGATCGACCACAACGACTTCACCAACCCGAACGACGGCGCCCTGGACATCAAGCGCGCGTCGACGGACATCACCGTGTCGTGGAACCACACCTACGACTCGGACAAGAACATGCTTCTCGGGCACGACGACGACAACGCCTCCGAGGACGTCGGCCGGCTGAACGTCACGTACCACCACAACTGGTTCGACAGCGTCAACCAGCGCAACCCGCGCGTCCGCTTCGGCGACCCGGTGCACGTGTACAACAACTACTACAACGACATCGGCAGCTACGGTGTCGCGTCCACCGAGGACGCCGGGGTGCTCGTCGAGGCCAACTACTTCGAGAACACCGACGACCCGTACCACCTCGGCGAGGGCGACTCGGGTCCCGGCAGCCTGGTGGCCGTCGACAACCACTACGAGAACTCCAGCGAGGGCGAGACCGGCGGCTCCGTCTCCGACATCCCCTACAGCTACACCCCGGACGCGGCGACTGACGTCAAGTCGATCGTGACCGGCGGCGCGGGCGTCGGGAACATCTGACCCGGCACGCCAGAGCCGAGGGCCGGCGTCGCGGCACTGCCGCGACGCCGGCTCTTGTCGCCGCGCCGCACCGCCGCTATCGTCCACGCCACCCCCGGCGTCGTGCGAGGAGCGAGGCGGCCCCCATGGCGGAACGCGGGCCAGGCCAGGAACGGCGACTCACGGTCGGCCTGGTCACGGCCAACATCCACCTGGGCGTGGGCGCCACCCTGTGGTCCGGGGTGCTCGACGCCGCGGAACGCGAGGACGTCAACGTCGTCTGCTTCCCCGGCAACGCCCTGCGCCCCGGCGGCGGCGACCCGCGCAACGCCGTGTACGACCTCATCGACGCCGCCCGCCTCGACGGCGCCATCTGCTGGTCCTCCACCCTCGGCGTGCCCGCGGCCGACGAGGACGCCGACCCCGGCGGGGCCGCCGCCCGCCTCGCCCGCCGCCTCGGCGGGCTCCGCCACGTCGTCAGCCTCAACCGCGTCCTGACCGGCCACGAAACGCTGCGCCTCGACTCCTACGCCGGAATGCGCGACGCCGTCGGCCACCTCGTCGAACACCACGGCCGCCGCCGCCTCGCCTGCCTGCGCGGCCCGCTCGCCAACCCGGTCTCCCGCGACCGGTTCCGCGCCTACGCCGACGCCCTCACCCGCTACCGCCTGCCGCGCGACCACTCGCTGGTCTCCGCCTCCCTCGACTACGCCGCGGGCGCGGGCGCCACCGCCATGGGCGTTCTGCTCGACGTGCGCGGGCTGCGGCCAGGACGCGACTTCGACGCCGTCGTCGCGTGCAGCGACGTGCTCGCCGCGGACGCGCTGCGCTTCCTCGCCGGGCGCGGCATCCGCGTCCCCGACGACATCGCGGTGATCGGCTTCAACGACTCGCTGGAGGCGCGGATCAGCGACCCGCCGCTGACCTCGGTCTCGCTGCCGTTCGCCGAACTCGGCTCCCTCGCCGTGGACACCCTCCTCGCCCGGCTGCGCGGCAACGCCCCGCCCGCGCGCCGCGTCGTGCCGGGCACGCTCGTCACGCGCCGCTCGTGCGGCTGCCACTCGCCGCTGGTCAGCCAGGGCGAGGACAACGCGCCGCCGCCGGAGGGGCCGCCGCTGGCGGCGGACCTGGCCGCCGCGCTGACCCGGCCGGGCGCCGCGTTCCTCAACGCGATGGAACGGCATATCGCCGACCACGTGCACACGTTCGAGGACGCCGCCGCCCTCGACCGCGCCCTGCTCCGGGAGCGCGCGGGCGCGGACCCCGGCGCGGACCCGGGAGCGGACCCCGGCGCAGGCCCCGGCGCAGGCTCCGGCGCAGACCCCGGCGCGCGGGCGGCCGTTCGCGTCGAACGGCTGCTCGGGCAGGCGAGGCTGATGGTGGCCGACAAATCCCACCGGCTGCTCGAATACGAGCGCTGGACCAACGAGCAGCAGGACCGCAGACTGCGCGAACTGGCCACCGCGCTGACGGCCGTGACCGACACCGCGGGCCTCACCGACGCGCTCGACCGGCACCTGCCGGCGCTCGGCGTCCCCGGCTGCCGCCTGGCCATCGCCGGCGAGGAGCCGCCCGCCGGGCGGGCGGCGGGCGGGCTGCTGCCCGCGGACCACCGGTTCACCGCCGTTCTCGAACCCCTGCACCTCGGCGAGGAACGCCTAGGCCACGCCGTCTTCGACGCCGGCCCGCAGGAGGGCGCGGCCCGCAACGGCGCCCTGTACCGGGCGCTCGGCGACCAGATCAGCGCCGCCCTCGGCGGGGTGCGGCTGTTCACCGAGGTGCGGCGGGCCCGCGACGCGGCCGAGCGGGCCAGCCGCTTCAAGACGCGGCTGCTGGACAACGCCACCGACGAACTCCGCACCCCCGTCGAGGCGATACTCGCCCACACCCGGCCCGGCGACGCCGCCCACGAGGACGCGGGCCGGCTGCTGCGGCTCATCGACGACCTGCTCGACCTGTCCCGTTCCGAGATCGACGCGCTGGCCCTGCGCCGCCGCCTGACCGACCCGCGCCCGCTGCTCGCCGAGGCGCTGCGGGCCGCGGACAGCGGCGGGCGGCTGCACCTGCCGCGCCGCCTGCCCGCCGTCCTCGCCGACCCGGGGCGGCTGCGGCAGATCCTGCACAACCTGCTGACCGTCGCGGCCGGGGAACGCACCCGGCTCACCGTCCGGGTGGGGCCGGCCCGGCTCACCGTCCTGGTCACCAGCCCCGACCTGGCGCTGCCGGCCGCGGAGGACGACCAGCTGTTCCACCCGTTCGCGACCGGCGCGCCCGGCACCCGGCTCGGCCTGGCCATCGCCCGCCGCCTCGCCGTCCTGCACGGCGGCACCCTCGCCCCGCACCGCGGTCCGGGCGGCAGCGGCTTCCACCTCACGCTGCCGCTGCCCACCCCGGCCGAACCGCCCGCGCCCCGCCCGGCGGGCCGCACGCTGCTGGTGGCGGCGGACGGCGCCGTGCCCGCCGAGTTCGCCACCCTGGCCCGGGACCACGGGCTCGACCTGCACCGGCTGCACCCGGACGACGACCTGGCCGCGCTGCTCGCACCGCCGGGCCCGGCGGCCGTGGCCTGGGACACCGGGCAGGCGACGGCGCACGAGTGGTCGGCCGTCCGCCGCCTCCACGACCACCCGGCGCTGCGGCACACCCCGTTCCTGCTCTACGGCGAGGCCGCGGGCGAGGCGCTCGACCACGCGCTGCGCGCGCTGAAGCCCTCGGGCCTCGGCGCGCCCGTGGTGGTCGCGGACGGCTCGGCGGCCCGGCGCGAGGAGTTCCGCAGGCTGCTGCCCGAGCACCAGGTCAGGGCCGCGGCCGACGGAACGGCGGCGCTGGCGCTGATCGCGGAGGAGGCGCCGGGGCTGCTGATCGTCAACCGGGCGCTGCCGGACATGGACGGCTTCGATCTCGTCGAACGGCTGCCGGGCACGCCCGCGCTGATGATCGGCGACCAGGGCTTCACGGCGGCGGACGCCCGCCGCGCCGACCCGCACCCGGGCCTTGTGCTGCTCGGCCGCGACATCCTCACCGGTCCTGAACTGGTCCGGCTGCTCGCCGCGATGACGGCCCGCGCGCCGCGCGCGGCCGATCCGGCGCCGGTGCGCCACGCCCTGGCCTGCATCGAGCAGCACTACCGGCACCGCCTGACGCGCTGGCAGATCGCGCAGGCCGCGGGCGTCAGCGAGGACCACCTCGGGCGCCTCTTCCACCGCGAGATCGGCGTGACGCTCTGGGAGTACCTGACGCGCCTGCGCATCAGGCAGGCGAAGGAACGCCTCCAGCGCAGCGACGACAGCGTGCAGACGGTGGCCAGGGCCGTCGGCTTCCACGACCGCGCCTACTTCAGCCGCGTGTTCCGGCGGCTGACCGGCGTGGCCCCGCACGCCTACCGCGACGCGTCCTGAAGTTCCGGTGCCGACCGATGAGTCCCGCCCGCCGCCGCGGTCCACCCTCCGAGGCAGTGTGTCTACGGGAGGGACGTCACCATGGAAGCCACCGCGGTCTCGGCGGACGGCACCGGCATCGCCATCACCAGGACGGGCAGCGGGCCGCCCGTCGTGCTGGTCGACGGGGCGATGTGCCACCGCGAGTTCGGCCCCTCGGCGGATCTGGCCGCGCGGCTCGCGCCGGATTTCACCGTGTACGCCTACGACCGGCGCGGACGCGGCGGCAGCGGGGACAGCGCGCCGTACGCGGTGGAGCGCGAGGTCGACGACCTGCGGGCGGTGATCGCCGCGGCGGGCGGCTCCGCCCGCGTCTACGGCGTCTCCTCCGGCGGCATCCTCGCGCTTGAGGCCGCGGCGCGCGGGGCGGCGATCGACCGGCTCGCGGTGTTCGAGCCGCCGCTGCCGGGCCCCGGGCTCGCGGGCGACGCCGCCGCCGAGCTGGCGCCGCGGCTGGCCGCGCTGGTCGCCGACGACCGGCGCGGCGAGGCCGTCGAGCTGTTCCAGACCTCGATCGGGGTGCCGCAGGAAATGGTGGCGGCGATGCGCGGAGCGCCGTTCCGGCCGGGGCTCGAAGCCATCGCGCACACCCTGGTCTACGACCTGACGGTGACCGGCGCGGCCCTCCCCGGCCGGTACGCGTCGGTCGCGGTCCCGGCGCTCGTGCTGCGCAGCGAGGACACCAGCGCGGGCCTCGCGGCCTCGGCGCGCGCCCTGGCGGACGCCGTGCCGGGCGCGCTGCTGCGGGCGCTGCCGGGGCATTTCCACGAGGTGGCGCCCGAGGAGCTGGCCCCGGTGATCGCCGCGTTCCTCAAGGGCTGAGCGCGCCGCCCGGCGGGATGTTGTGGTTGACGCGGAAGACGTTCGCCGGATCGTAGGTGCGCTTCAGCTCGGTCAGCCGCGCGTAGTCGCCCGGGTCGAACGCGGCGGGCAGCCGGGACGCCTCGGTCTCGCCGCTGCCGAGGAAGTTGAGGAACGAGCCGCCGCTCCAGGGCCGCATCGACACGTGCAGCCGGTCGGGCGCGTCGCCCGCGGCCGGATCGGCCCCGGTGTACAGGGAGAACGCGGCCGTGCGGTGCCCGACCGCGTTGGGCACGCGGGGCGGGCGGGCGTAGGCCCCGCCGAAGTGGCGCAGTTCGGTGACGAACGGCGCCCGCGCCGCGGGCCCGGCGGTGGCCAGCAGGGTGTCGACGGCGGCCGGGGGCAGACCGGTCAGCAGGGTGCCGCGGTCGTGGGCGGCGGCGGACGCGGTCGGCTCGTGGTGGATGGCGCCGACGTCCCGGTAGGGCATGTCCGAGACGGTGTCGAGCAGCGGGGTGCCGACGGCGCGCAGCGGCGCGACGAGGGGTTCGCCCTCGGCGGGCGGCCCCGACCAGGCGATGCGCAGGTGCGTCACGTGGTGGCCGCGCAGCGGGCCCGGCACCTCGGGCACGTCCGGGTAGGCCATCAGCAGTACGGAGGAGGCCATCTCCTCGGGCAGGTCCCGCGTCCACTCGGCCCAGGCGTGCAGCGCGTCGGCGCACAGCCCGGCCGGGAAGTACAGGCCGCCGCCGTAGAGGCGGGCCACGGGGAACAGCGCGATCTCCATGGCGGTGACCACGCCGAAGTTCCCCTTGCCCGCGCCGCGCAGGGCCCAGAACAGCGAGGGGCAGGTGTCGGCGGTCACCGTTCTCGGGGTGCCGTCCGCGGGCACGAGGTCCAGGCTGCGCACGTGGTCCGCGGCGTAGCCGTAGCGGCGGCCGAGCAGCCCCGCGCCGCCGCCGAGCGTGTAGCCGACGGCGCCGACGTGCGGGCTCGACCCGTTCAGCGGCGCCAGGCCGTAGGGCGCGGTGGCCTCGATGACGTGGTGCCAGCGCGCGCCGGCGCCCACGCGGGCCGTGCGGGCGCCCGGGTCGACGGTGACGCCGGTCATCCGGCCCGTGGTGATCAGCACCGTGTCCTCGCCGGCCGGTACGGAGGGCCCGTGGCCGGTGGCGAGGACGCCGATGCCGAGGCCGCGGTCGGCCGCCCGGCGGACGGCGCCGACGACGTCCTCGGAGCCGCCCGCGCCGACGACGTAGGCGGGGCGGTGGTCGACGGCGAGGTTGAAACCCGTGCGTTCAGCGTCGTAGCCCTCGTCGCCGGGGCGGAAGACATGTCCGGTCGGTCCCGTTGCACTCACCCTCGTCAAGCTAGCCGCGGCGGCCGGACGCGGGCTTGTACGAAACGGCCGCGGACGGGGGAGCGGTCAGCCGCGCGCCAGGCCGTCGATCATGTACGTGAGCAGCCGGTCGGCCTGTGCGGGCGGCACCTGGTCGCGCAGCCAGGCCGCGGCGCTGATCAGGGCGAAGACGTCGTCGGCCGTCGTGTCGGGGCGGATATCGCCCGCCGCGGTGGCGCGGGCGACGAGGTGCTGCCCTGCCTCGCTCATGCGCCGGCAGGCCGCGTTCAGCTCCGAGGTCTCGTCGTCGAGGCTGCCGAGCAGCTGGGCGGCCAGCCCGCGGTAGGTCGCGGCGTGCTCGGTCACGGCGGTGATCCACTCGGCGAGGGCCGCGCCGGTCCTGTCGGCGTCGCGCAGCCGGTCGCCGAGCCGGAAGACCGCGTCCTGGCGATCCCGGAGCAGCGCTTCGAGCAGGGCTTTGCGGGTGGGGAAGTGGCCGTAGAGGGTGCCGATGGCGACGCCCGCGCGGCGGGCGACGGCTTCGAGCGAGGCGTCGGAGCCCCGCTCGCGGAACACGGCCTCGGCCTCGGCGAGCAGGCGGTCGCGGTTGCGGCGGGCATCGGCGCGCATGGGGCTGCCTCCCGGGGCAGGGCGGGGATGGGGCGGGGATGGGGCGGGGCGGATAAGTCGAGGGCGCCTCGATATGGTGGTCGTTATCGAGGCAGTCTCAGGTTAACCGGAGGGCGTGCACAGTGATCTTGGTGACGGGGGCCACCGGCTCCATCGGCAGGCATCTGGTGCGGCAGCTGGCCGCCGCGGGCGCGGACTTCGCGGCCCTGGTGCGGACGGCGGCGAAGGGGGAAGCGCTCGGCTGCCGCTACGTCGTCGGCGACTTCGACGACCCCGGCTCACTGGCCGCCGCGTTCGCGCGGCTCGGGCCCGTGGACCGGCTGCTCCTGAACAGCACGGGCGCCGTGCCGGTACCCGACGGGGCGCCGCAGCCCATGGTCCGCAGGCAGAACGGCGCGATCGACGCCGCCCGCGCGGCCGGCGTCGGCCGCGTCGTGAAGATCTCGGCACTCGGCCCGCGGCCCGGCGGGAAGCTGTCGCTCGGCGCGCACTGGGACATCGAACGGCACCTGAAGGCGTCCGGCGTGCCCTGGTCGATCCTGCGGCCGAGCGGCTTCATGCAGAACTTCACGACCGGGGACGGCGGCTACGTCCGGGACGGTGCGCTGGTCGGGACGTTCGGTGCGGGCCGGGTGGCCTACGTGGACGCGGCCGATGTCGCGGCGTGCGCCGCCGTCCTGCTGACGGGGGAGCGCGGCGCCGGCGAGACGCACGTGCTGACCGGGCGCGAGGCCCTGACCCACCGGGAGATCGCCGCGAAGCTCGGGCTCGGCTTCCGCGACGTCCCGGCGGCGGAGGCGGCGGCCGAGTTGCGGGCGCGAGGGCTGCCCGCGGGGTTCGTGGCCGATCTGGTGTGGCTGTGGGAGGACATGGCCGCGGGCGGTCTTTCCGAGGTGACCGGCGCGGTCGCGGAGCTGACCGGACGCGAGCCGCGCACCTTCGACGCGTGGCTGGCCGCCGGGCAGGAGTGAACGGTTTGTTTGCATCAATCTGTTGACAACGGGGTGTGTGTGGCGGCATGGTGGGGGTATGGACCGCGACGAGAGCCCCGCGCCGGGCGCCGACCCGTTCACGCCCCCCGACCCGGACGAGGCGCGGGCGCACCGCGTGTACGCCTCGCTGTTCCGCATCGCCGAGCGGCACGCCGCCACCGGCGAGCAGCGCGCGCGGCAGGTGCACCCGTACACGCTCGCGCCGCACGAGGCCATCAGGCTGGTGTCGTTCCTGCTCAGCGGCGCCGCCGCGCTCGACGATGGCGAGCCGGAGATCGACCGGGCGGACATCACCGCCGCGCTGACGCTGGTGCCGCGGGCCCGCGGCGAGATGGACGAGTTGGAGGCCGGACTGCTCACCATGGCCAGGGGCCGCGGCCTGACCTGGCAGGAGATCGCGTTCGGTCTCGGCCTCGGCACCCCGCAGGCCGCACGGCAGCGCTACGCCCGCCTCGCCGGCCGCGTCCCCGAGGAGTGAGCGGCTACGCCACGCCCGTGCGTGCCGCCAGCTCCGCCGGCGGCAGCGAGCCGGGCGGGCGGCCCGCGCGGGCGGACTCGACGGCCAGCCGCTGCAACGCCTCGTTGACCGGCACCGGCACGCCGAACCGGCGACCGAGCAGCACGATCTCGCCGTTCAGATAGTCCGCCTCGATCGATCCCGTGCCGCGCCGCAGACTCTGCCACGACGAGCCGGCGACCCGTTCCTCGCCGTCGGCCTGCTGTATCCGCATGCGGTCGCCGCGCAGCCGGGCCTGCTCCTCCTCGCTCGCGTACGCGAGGCCCGCGGCGTCGAGCACGGCGACGCCCTCGGCGTGCGCCGCCGCCACCACCTCCGTGAGCGGCGGCGCGGCGGGGGGACCCGACAGCGCCTCCACCGCGTTCGCCAGGTTGGCCAGCAGCTTCGCGTACTTCCACC
Source organism: Streptomyces johnsoniae (assembly GCF_031845565.1). Lineage (NCBI taxonomy): Bacteria > Bacillati > Actinomycetota > Actinomycetes > Kitasatosporales > Streptomycetaceae > Streptomyces > Streptomyces johnsoniae. The sequence goes on from NZ_JAVREV010000013.1 coordinate 69,135, forward strand.
GCATGACGTCGGGCACCACGGGCGACAGGAACCGGGACGCCGTCAGATCGGCGGAGATCTGCCGCGCCGTGTCGTCGGCGCCGCCCGGGTAACGGCCCAGATGCAGCATCCCGGTCAGCGGGGCGCAGGGCGCGGTGACCTCCCCGGCCCTGAGGAACTGCGAGGGCAGCCACACGCACATCCCGTACACGTGCGGGAAACGGCGCAGCGCCAGCCGCTCGTTGGCCACGCCGTTCTGCGCGCAGACCAGCGGCGCCCCGCCCGCCACCGGCGCCCACGCGTCGAGCGCGGCCACGGAGTCCTGCGTCTTGACCGCGAGGACCAGCACGTCGTCCGGCCGCGGCCGGTAGGCGTCGGGGCCCTCGATCACCGGAACGGGCAGCTTCAGCACGGCCTCCGGCGTGTGCAGCCGCAGACCGTGCTCGCGGAGCGCGGCGGCGTGCGCGCCGCGCGCCACGAGGACGACGTCATGGCCGCTTTCGAACAGCCGGCCTCCGATGGCGCCGCCGACGGCGCCCGCTCCGATGATGAGATAACGCATGTCACCAGTAGACGACGACCCGGTCGCCCTCGGCCACCTCGTCGAACAGCCCGGCGATGGCGGCCTCGTCCCGGACGTTCACACAGCCGTGGGAGGCGCCGTTGTACCCGTTGGCCGCGAAGTCCTCGGAGTAGTGAACGGCCTGCCCGCCGTCGAAGAACATCGCGTACGGCATCGGGGAGTCGTACAGCGTCGAGTGGTGGTTGCGCGACTTCCAGTACACCTCGAACTCGCCCTCGCGCGTGGGCGTCTCCTCGGCGCCGAACCGCACGTCCACGGTCATCCGCACCTCGCCGTCGATGACCCAGGACATCGTGTTCGACGTTTTGGAGATGCACAGCACCCGGCCCTCCAGGCAGCGCTCGTCCAGGTCCTGGGCGGGCTCCACGTCGGGCACGTCGAGCGGCGGGTACATCTCCTCCTCGGCGGGCGTGGTGGTCTCCGCGGTCAGCGCGTCCCACGTCGGCTCGAAGACGGTGCCCGTCACCTCAAGGCCCGCCGCCTCCTGGTACGCCTGGACGGCGGCGGTGGTGACGTCGCCGTAGTAGCCCGTCGGGTTGTCCGCGAAGTGGCCGAGCTGCTTCAGCCGGGCCTGGAGCTCGCGCACCTGCTCGGAGTTGTCCCCGTAGCCCATCACCTGCTGCGGCGGGTACAGCTCGGTCTCGGTGGGCGTGGTGGTCGCCCCGGTCAGTGCCGACCACGTGCTCTCGAAGACCGTGCCGGACACCTCGAAGCCCGCGGCGCGCTGGTACTCCGAGACCGCGCCGAGCGTGACGTCGCCGTAGTACCCCGTGGGCTGGGCCACGAAGTGGCCGAGCTGAAGCAGCCGGGCCTGCAACTCCCGTACCTGGTCCGACTCGTCGCCGAAGTCGAGCAGGACCTGCTCGGCCGGCTCCTCGGACCCGTCCGTGCCGTCACCGCCCTCGCCGTCGTCCTCCGGCGGGGCCTGCTCCTCCTGCGACGCGGCGTCGGACGGCCCGTCCGACGCCTCCTGTCCCTGTGCCGAACAGCCGGTCAGCAGCAGCGCGGTGGTGACGGCGCTCGCGGCGGCCGACACGACATACCTGCGAAAGTGCGCGGAGCGCATCAGTGTTCCCCCTGGCGTTACCAGATCTCTCAGGACCTCATAGGTAAAGATGCGCGAACCCGGCGGATTGTTGCGTCGACAGCCATAACGATGGAGCCACGATTCCGCTACCGCTCCGGTTTCACCGCTTCCACCGCTTTCACCGCAGCAAATTGAGGCTCGACACCACCGTGAACACCAGTACCAGCCGCTCGAACCTGCTCTGGTCGAGCCGCTTCACCCCGGCCCGCCCGAGGAACACGCCGAGGAACAGCGCGGGCAGCAGTACCGCGTTGAGCGCCAGCGAGTCGACCGTGATCAGCCCGAGTCCCGCGCTGAACGGCACCTTGAACACGTTGACGATGAGGAAGAACCAGGCCGCCGTGCCCAGGAACGTCAGCATCGCGTAGCCCGCCGCGAGCAGGTACAGCGACATGACGGCGCCGCCCGCGTTCGCGACCATCGTCGTGAACCCGGCGAGCAGCCCGTAGCAGAACGCGATCCCCCGGCCCGCCTGCCGCGGCTTCCCCGTCGCGTCCGCGGCGCGTGCCGGGGCGCCGGCCGCGGACCGCGCGCCCCGGCGCCGCTGCCACAGGTGCACGCAGACCACCGCGAGCAGCAGGCCGCCGATGGTGCGGCGCATGACGGTGTCGTCGACCCTGGCCACGAACACGACGCCCGCGAGCACCCCGGCGGCGACCGAGGGGAAGAGGCGCAGCAGTGCCGGCCAGTCCACGTGCCGCCGGTAGGCGTGCACCGCGAACAGGTCGCCGACGATCAGCAGCGGCAGCAGCGCCCCGCTCGACTCGCGCGCGGGCAGTACGGCGGCGAACAGCGCCACGCTGATCGCGCCCACCCCGCCGATCGCCGTCTTGGCGATCCCGACCAGCACCGCGGCGGTCATCAGGACCGCGAGATCCGCCCCGCCGAGCCCGGTCACCCCGGTCACCCCGGTCACCCCGGTCGCGGAAGGACGTCGACGGCAGGCGGGCGTTCGCGCATGGGTGTCAACGATCCCCGGGGTGTACGGAAACTGTGCGGTGTACGGAAACTGTTCGATTGGCCATCATGCCCGATCCGCCGGTGCGGAGCCAGGGCGCCCGGCAGCCGGGGAACTCGGCCGCCGCGCGGTACGTGATAACGATGTGATCCCTGATCGATCGCGGCGCCTGCTGCGCGCCCTCAGGCCGCGCCTGCCGCGCACGATCCGCGGCAAGCGCAGGGCGGTCCAGGCCGTCATGGCACTGTGCGTCCTCGGCCTGCTGCCCTCGGCCTGGCTCCACCTCACCACCGACGGCCGGGTGCGGACCGTCGCCGACGCACCCGCCGCCCCGGTGACCGTCGTCTTCGGCGCGGGCCTGCGGCCGGACGGCGCGCCCACCCAGTGGCTCGCGCACCGCCTCGACGCCGCCGCGGAGCTGTACCACACCGGCCGCACCCGCGCGATCCTCGTCACCGGGGACAACAGCACGGAGGACTACAACGAGCCGGACGCCATGCGCGACTATCTCGTCGGTCTCGACGTGCCCGCGGACCGCGTCGTCGCCGACTACGCGGGGTTCAACACGTGGAACTCCTGTGCCCGTGCCAGTTCCGTCTTCGGCGTCACCGAGGCGCTGCTCGTCTCGCAGGACTTCCACATCCGGCGCGCCCTCGCGCTCTGCGAGGCGGCGGGTATAGACGCCTGGGGCGTGGGTGTGCCGGAGCGGTTCACCGGGGTCTGGGTGTTCAGCGGGGTACGGGAAATGGCGGGCGCGGTCACGGCGATGTATCAGGCTGCATTCGATCCGTCACCGGTCTTCCCCGGGCCCCCGGACAGCAGCTTGGATGAGATCCTGTCGGAGCACTGACGGACCCCGGTCGCCGGCCGCGCGCGGGCACCGGACGGTATCCCGTAGTTCACCGGGCGGATACCTTCCAGCGATGGAGCGTTATCGGGGAAGGGCTAGAAGTTCACGAGCAACGGATTCCGGAGCCAGGTCCGGCACCGGCGCTGCCGATACGGCACCCACACGAGCCACCTTGCGATCGGAACCCATGCCCGCTAACAGCGCACCACCAGCGACCCCGAAAACCGGCGCGGCCACCGACAGCGACAGTCTGAAGCCGGTCCCCGCACCTCGGTCCACGCCGAAGAACGAGCACCGGTTCGACATCGACCTGATGCGGCTGATCTGCTCCTGCGCCGTGATCCTCGGACACGTCGCGGGAGCCTTCATCCTTGCCGTCGACATGGACGAGTCGAACGGCGCGGCCTCCTACTGGGCGGGCCACATAGCGGACGGCGCGAACCAGTTCGCGGTGCCGATGTTCTTCGCCATGGCGGGCTGGGCCGTGCTGATGGGAGCCCCGCCGAAGGACAGCGCCCGCATGTGGACGCGGATCATCCGCAACGGGACCCCGCTGTTCGTCTGGACCGGCCTCTACCTGGTGTGGGCCTACCTGCGCGACCGCAACGACGAGCCCATGACCAACCTCGCGGTCGACTCCGTCTTCGGCTCCGTACAGCCCGCCTACCACCTGTGGTTCCTGTACGCGTACATCCCGATCATCATGGCCCTCGGCTTCGTGGTGCTGATCCGCGCCGGCCACCGCCCCTGGGGCCTCGGCGCCGCCCTGCTCGTCATCGCGGGCCTGCCGCACCTGCTGTCCACCGTGAGCGAGTTCACCGGCTGGTCGCCGCCGCCCGTGGGCTGGAGCTTCGGTACCTACTCGGTGGTGTACGCGATCGGCGGCGCCCTGCTGTTCGCCCTCCCGCAACGCCTTTCCAAGCGCAACCGCGGCCTGGTGGCGCTGCTGATGGTCGCCGCCATGGCCGGCTGCATCTGGTGGGACACGCAGGTCCACTACGTCATCGCGAACGCCCACCCCTTCGTCGCCATTCTCACCCTCAGCCTGCTGCTGCTCGTCAGCCGCATGCACATCCCCGAGAGCTGGCGCCCCCGGCTGACCCGGCTCTCCTCCGCGGCGATGGGCGCCTACATGGTCCACGTCTTCTTCGTCGAGGAGCTTGTCAAGCGCTGGGTCTCCGCGGACTCCGGCGCCGTCGAGGCCGCCGCGATGCTCGTGGCCATGGTCGCGATGACGACCGTGCTGTCCTACGCCGCGAGCCTGCTGTGGGGCAGGCTCGGCCTGCGCCGCTGGCTCGGCTGACCGGTCCGGTCCGGCCCGCCCGTCCGTTCTTGGAAGCGGACGGGCGGGCCGGACCGGCCGGTCACTTCTTGTTGCGCAGCGTCGCCTTGCGCACCTTGCGCGCGATGCGCATGGCGGTGCCGCCGCCGGGAAGCTGCCGGGTGAGGTGCGAGGCGAAGCCGCCGGGCAGCGCCAGCGCGGTGAGCCGCGCCCGCTTGAAGTACCGCCAGGTCGTCTCGTCCAGGTGCTGCTCCAGCCACTCCTCGGCCTCGCCGCGCAGCCCCGGATTGGTCTTGGCCTGCATGCAGTAGCCGACGGTCCGCACCAGCGGCGCGACCCGCTCCGCCGCATCGGGCAGCGCGGTGACGGCCTCGCCGGCCCGCCGCGTCTCCAGATCGGGCACCAGGGCGTCGACGATGGTCAGCGGAATGCGGTTGCTGTTCTGGTAGGGCGTGATCCGTTCCATGAGCAGCCCCGTCCCGACGCGGGCGATCGGCACCTCGTAGTACGAGGAGGCCGTCAGCATCGCCGTGGAGAAGCAGCCGACCACGAGCCCGGGGCGGTAGTGGTGGAACACCGTCTCCGCCAGCATCGGCGTGTCGAGAACGGTCAGCCGCACCCCGGCGTCCGCCGCGGCCTTCTCCAGCGCCCTGGAGTACTGGACGGGCGCGGTCGGATGCGGCTTGAACACCGCGTTCCTGAACCCGGCCGCCGCCGCGCCGCGCAGCATCCGCTCGTGCAGCGCCTCCTCCTCCTCGGTGGTGAGGATGTCGAGGGCCGCGAGGTACTGCCCGAGCAGCACCGCGACCGGCGCCTGCGCCTGCTGCTCCGCCGCCTCGCCGTTCCGTTCCGCGTCCGCGTCGTTCCGTTCCGCGTCCTGCTCCTGGTCCGCGTCCTGGTGCCCGGCGGCCCGGACCACGTCGGCGAGCGTGTGCTCGGCGCTGATCTCGTCGAGGACGGCGCGGAACGCGTCGCCCGGCACGACCTCGGACGGCACCCGGTGCTCGGCCAGCAGCAGCGGGGCGAGCCCCGGCACCAGGTCCAGGTGCAGCAGGCGCTGTATCCGGACCGCGGTGTCCTGCGCCAGCCGGTCGCGGGTGGGGCCGTAGCTCATGAGCCCGTCCGCGTACACGTGGATGTCCGCATCCGCGAAGATCACGGCCAGCGCGGCGGCCGGCTTCGCGTGTACGGACTCCACCGCCAGCTCCACGGGCCCGTCGCCAAGACTCCAGTACCGGCGCAGCAGCCGCTCCCACACCGGGGCGTCGCGGTCGGCCGGGCCCCAGTCGCTGGGGTGGTGAGGACGGATGGTCTCGTTCCAGTCGATGACCCGGTCGAAGCGCGTCGCGATCCGGTCCCAGCCGGTCATCTCCGTGAGCGCGGCGGCCGTTTCGGGAACAGCCGCGTTATTGGACACCAGGAGCACCCGGCGCGCGTCGTCCCGCGCGCCGAACTGCCCGGCGTCCAGCGCCGCGGCGAGCGTGGCGGCCCCGTACAGCGTCGACACCTCGAAGATCTGTGTGCGCACACCCATGTCTCAGGCCGCCTTCCTTCCCCGGCCGAGCAGCCGGCGGAGCACTTTCCCGCGCTCGTCGCCCATCGCCACCAGTGTCCGCTCCAGAAGCTGCGGCGGGAAGCGCCGCAGCGCCGCCGCCGACTCCTGCTTCAACCGGCGCGCGGCCTCCGCCTCGTAGCTTCCCGCGTTCCCCGCGTGGAAGGCGATCATGGCGCAGTAGGTGCGCACGATCTTGGGCAGGAAGCGCTCCGCCTCCGGGTCCTTCTCGACCTCCCGCAGGATCAGGTCGTGCGCCGGGAGGAAGTCCAGCTGGCGGTCGTCCTTTATCTGCGTCAGCGAGGTGGTCACGCCCCGGCGGTAGAACACGCCGAGCAGGCCCACCGAGGCGAACGTCCGGGCCCGCAGCTGTAGTTGCCAGCAGAACACGCGGTCCTCCGCGGTGCGCAGATGCGTCTGGAACCGCAGGCCGTCCTCGAACAGCTCGCGCCGGTAGACCCCGGCCCACACGAAGGGGTAGTCGACCATCGTCTTCTTGTCCGACGGCGTGATCGCGTCCCGCGGGCTGATGGCCACCCCGCGCCGCGGCGCGGGCGCGCGGTTGACGGTGCGGCGCTTGCCGTTGGACTGCACGTGGTCGGTGCGCACGTAGTCGCAGTCCAGGTCCTCGATGGCGTGGGTCAACTCGTCGAGATAACCAGGTGCGTACCAGTCGTCCCCGTCGAGGAAGGTGAGGTACGCGCCCCGCGCCGCCTCGATCCCCGTGTTACGCGCCTGCGAAATGCCCTGGTTGGTGTCGTGCCTGATCACTCTCGTCCGCGGCAGCTCCCCCTCGGCCCGGCCGAGGATCTCCCCGGTCGCGTCCGTGGAACGGTCGTCCACCAGGATGAACTCGGTATCCGGCCCGGCGTTTCTCGCCAGGCTGCGCAGCGTGGTGGGAACGAATTCCTGCACGTTGTGGCAGGCGACGATGACAGAGAGCTTGGGCACCGGTATTCCAGGGGCTGTGAGCAGGGTGATCGCGACGGTAAACACGAGATCAGCGAGTCAGGATACGCTCAGATGACCACGCGGTGAACGGCGACTGTACGGTCGGCCAATTCCCCCTTTTTCCGGCACGGATCACCAATGGACACGCCCCAGCATGCCATCCGCCGGGGCGGCCCCGCGACGGACCGTGGGCCCGTCACGACGCACGCCCGCGGCGGGCGCTCCCCGTCGGCCTCAGTGCCCGCGGTCGATCCACTCCTGGAGGTGAGGCGCCTCGGCGCCGATCGTCGTGCCATCGCCGTGCCCGGTGCGCACGACGGTCGCGGGCGGCAGGGTCAGCAGACGGTCGCGGATCGACCCGACGATCGTCGGGAAGTCCGAGAACGAACGGCCGGTCGCGCCCGGCCCGCCCTGGAACAGGGTGTCGCCGGTGAACACGGTGTTCAGCTCCGGCGCGTGCAGGCAGACCGCGCCGGGCGCGTGCCCCGGCGTGTGCAGCACGGTCAGCGCGGTACCCGCCACGGTGAGGACCTGCCCGTCGGCCAGGTCGCCGTCCGGCTGCCGGCGGGGGTGCGTCTGCTCCCACAGCGGCAGGTCGGCCGAGTGCAGCAGCACCGGCGCCCCGGTGCGCTCCGCGAGGGCCGGAGCCGCGTTCACGTGGTCGTTGTGCGCGTGCGTGCTGACGATCGCCCGCAGCGCCCGGCCGCCGAGCGCCGCGGCGATGGCGTCCGCGTCGTGCGCGGCGTCGATGACGACGGCCTCTTCGTCGTCGCCGACGATCCACACGTTGTTGTCGACGTCCCACGTGCCGCCGTCCAGGGCGAACGTGCCCGAGGTGACGAGGTGTTCGACGCGCGCGCCCGCCATCACAGCACCACCACGGAACGCAGCACGTCGCCCGCGTGCATGCGGTCGAACGCGGCCTCGATGCCGTCGAGCGCGATCGTCTCGCTGACGAACGCGTCCAGGTCGAGACGCCCCTGCCGGTAGAGGTCGACGAGCATGGGGAAGTCACGGGACGGCAGGCAGTCCCCGTACCAGGAGGACTTCAGCGCGCCGCCGCGGCCGAAGACGTCGAGCAGCGGAAGCTCGATGCGCATCTCGGGCGTCGGCACGCCGACCAGCACCACCGTGCCCGCCAGATCGCGGGCGTAGAACGCCTGCCGGTACGTCTCGGGGCGGCCGACCGCGTCGATCACGACATCGGCGCCGAAGCCGCCGGTCAGCTCGCGGATCGCGTCGACCGCGTCCGTCTGTGCCGAGTTGACGGTGTGCGTCGCGCCCAGTTGCCTCGCCGTCGCCAGCTTCCGTTCGTCGATGTCCACGGCGATGATCCGCGCCGCCCCGGCCAGCCGCGAGCCGAGCACGGCCGCGCCGCCGACCCCGCCGCAGCCGATCACCGCCACGCTGTCGCCGCGGCCGACGCCGCCGGTGTTGATCGCGGAGCCGATGCCCGCCATGACGCCGCAGCCCAGCAGGCCCGCGGCGGCGGGTGACGCCTCCGGGTCGACCTTGGTGCACTGCCCGGCCGCGACGAGCGTCGCCTCGGCGAACGCGCCGATGCCCAGGGCCGGCGACAGCTCCGTGCCGTCCTTCAGCGTCATGCGCTGCCGCGCGTTGTGCGTGCTGAAGCAGTACTGCGGCCTGCCCCGCAGGCAGGCGCGGCAACGGCCGCAGACCGCACGCCAGTTGAGGATGACGAAGTCGCCGGGCGCCACCTCCGTGACGCCCTCCCCGACCAGCTCCACGACCCCCGCGGCCTCGTGGCCCAGCAGGAACGGGTAGTCGTCGCTGATACCGCCCTGCTTGTAGTGCAGATCGGTATGGCACACCCCGCACGTCCGGACGCGCACCACCGCCTCGCCGGGCCCCGGGTCGGGTACCACGATCGTCTCCACCCGCACCGGTTCGTCCTTGCCCGGCGCGATGACGCCACGTACTTCGAGTGCCATAGAGGGGGCCCTTCCGATCTATCGGACCGATACGCCGACCTGGGCTGGTCGCGCTCATGCCGGTGCCATTCTCGGGCACACCGTGCGAACCGTCCATGAGCCGCGGCCGCCCCGGGCCACGGCTCAGCAGCCGCCGCAGTTGTAGTACGTCACGTCCCAGTGGTTGCTCTCGCGGGCGTAGACGTTCCCGGACGCCGACTCGTACAGCGCGGCGCCGTCGCCGCGCTCGCCGATGTAGGTGAACGCGCCGGTCACGTAGGAGTTGAGGCAGCTGCTGAGCCCGAAGTCGAGCTTGTAGCCGTTCCAGTGGCTGTAGGTGCCGCCCGCGTGTCCGGTCTCGGTGCCGCCGGTGACGTTCAGCGCACAGCCGCTCGCCGACTTGAGGGTCTGCGCGCCCTGCGCCGAGGCCAGGTTCAGCTGTTCGAACGAGGTGCAGGTGGGCACGTTGCGGTCGGAACAGCCGCCCGAGGACGACCAGGTGATGCCCGAGGACTGGAACATCGACGTGGCCTGCGAGTGGCTGATCTTGGTGACGAGCGGCGCGGGGGCGGCCGCGGGTGACCCGTCGGCCAGGGCGGACGCGGCCCCCGGCCCGGCGAACAGCGCGGTGCCGGCGAGCGCGAGCGTGGTGAGGACGGAACGCAGTTTCATGGGAGAAACCCTCCTGCTTCCTTCCGCCCCGGGCCGGGGCGGGCGGGCTGGCCTGTGGGGTGGGCTGTGCAGGTGCGGTGCGGTGCGGTGCACAAGGATGGTGCCCGACGTCTACGCGCGTTCGCCAGAGCGCGGGGGCGACTCGAATGTGAAGAAACCGTGAGCCCGCGGCGTGCCCCGCCACAGCCATACAGCGCAGGGGCCCCGCCGGACATGCGCCCGGCGGGGCCCTTGACTTCGTTCCGGCGTCACGGTCGGCCGGAAGCGGACGTCACATGGTCACCTGGCCGCTGCCGCCGTCGAAGACGACGTCGGAGCAGGAGTAGAAGTTCTCCTGGCTGTCCGAGCGAATCCAGTGGACGAAGAGGACGTGCTGACCGGTCTTGCCGGAGGGCAGGGCCTGGTCCCAGTGGTAGTAGCCGCCGTCGGAACCGGCGCCGCCCTGCTGCGGCGGGTCGGTCACGGAGTTGATCAGCTCCAGGTCGCTCCACCCGATCGGCTGGGTGGGGGACCAGCCGTCCTTGGTGATGTACACGTCGAAGTCGCCCGGGTGGGCGGCCCAGTTGCTGTACTGGAGCTCAATGGTGGAGCCAGCCGTCAGGTGGGTCGTGGGCCAGTCGGCGCGGGCCGCGTTGTACGAGGAGAAGTCGTAGGGGCCGTTGTGGCCGCCGCTGCAGATCTCACCGTCCGGGATGTACCCCTCGGTCCTGCCGCCGCCGTTCGAGTCCAGAACGGCGAACCAGTTGTACAGCGGCGTGGTGCCGGTCTCGGCCACCGCGTCGGCACAGGCGGGGTTGGAGGGGGTCTGGTTCCCGCTCGCGAGCATGTCCTTGTAGCACAGGTACGTCCGCGAACCGGGCGACATCGAGACGCCGTGCGCCGATGCCGGGGACGGCAGGCTCGCCATGACGAGCCCGAGCAGGGCGGCTCCCAGGACGCTCAGCAGGCGAGCGTTCCGGAACGGGGCCTTCTTCCGTTCGACGTGTGGATGAGCCATGTGGGGGGTCTCCTAGCTGTTCTGCACGCGATTCCCGTGGGAGCGCTCCCGCACAGCAACGTAGCGCCCATCGAATCGTTGCGTAAGCGTTCGCGCACGAACTCCTGCGCGCCGCATGTGACTCCGGGCAATCGCCCCACGCCAGCGTGCCGCGCGACGGACAGGAAATTCTGCGAACGGAAGGGAACGGAACGGCACGGAGCCGAACCGGGCCGAGCCGTCCGCGAAGCGGGTGACATCGGGCTTAAAACGGCCCGTCGCGGGCAATCACAGGCAGTTGGGCAGCGACACAGGGGATGACGAACGTGAGGACCGAGCATGAGTCGCACGACTGACGCGCACGCCGGGGACCCGGCGGGAGACACCGCCGAGGGGGCCGCCGGGGCCGACCACCAGGGCAACACCCAGTACGGCAGAAAGAGCTTCAAACGGTCCGCGGGCCACTTCACCGACCGCATCACGGCCGACGGCGCCGACGGCTGGCCGGTCGAGGCCGGCCGCTACCGGCTCGTCGTCAACCGCGCCTGCCCCTGGGCGAGCCGCGCGCTGATCTCCCGGCGCCTCCTCGGCCTGGAGGCGGCGCTGTCCCTCGCCGTCACCGACCCCATCCAGGACGACAGGAGCTGGCGCTTCACCCTCGACCCGGACGGCAAGGACCCGGTGCTCGGCATCCGTTACCTCAAGCAGGCTTACGACGCCCGCGAGACCGGCTACCCGGGCGGCGTCAGCGTCCCGGCCGTCGTCGACGTGCCCACCGGGCTGCTGGTCACGAACGACTACCAGCGGATCACCCTCGACCTCGCCACCGAGTGGACGGCGCTGCACCGCGAGGGCGCGCCCGACCTGTATCCGCACGCGCTGCGCGACGAGATCGACGAGGTCATGGACGGCGTCTTCCGCGACGTCAACAACGGCGTGTACCGCGCCGGTTTCGCCACCCGGCAGGACGAGTACGAGGCGGCCTACCACGACGTGTTCCGCCGCCTCGACCAGCTGTCGGAGCGGCTCGCGGACCGCCGCTACCTGGTCGGCGACACCCTCACCGAGGCCGACATCCGGCTGTTCACCACGCTGGTCCGCTTCGACGCCGTCTACCACGGCCACTTCAAGTGCAACCGCTCCAAGCTCACCGAGGACCCGGTGCTGTGGGCGTACACCCGCGACCTCTACCAGACGCCTGGCTTCGGCGACACGGTCGACTTCGACCACATCAAGCGGCACTACTACCTCGTGCACACCGGCATCAACCCCACCGGCATCCTCCCGGCCGGGCCCGACCTGTCCGGCTGGCTGACCCCGCACCACCGCGAGCAGCTCGGCGGGCGGCCGTTCGGCGACGGCACCCCGCCGGGGCCGCCTCCCGCGACCGAGGAGATCCCCCCGGCGGGTCGGCCCTGACCTCGGCTACCTCGCCACGAACTGGGTCAGTATCGCCTGCACTTCGTAGATGTCGACGCCCTTGGTGAACGTCTTCTCGATCGGCAGGTCCGTGCCGGAGATCCAGATCTTCAGCTCCGCGTCGAGATCGAACGTCCCGGCGGTCTCGACCGCGAAGTGCGTGATGCTCCGGTAGGGGATCGAGTGGTACTCCACCTTCTTGCCCCTGATGCCCTGCTTGTCGACGAGGATCAGCCGCCGGTCGGTGAAGAGGATGGTGTCGCGGATCAACTGGAAGGCGGCATGGATACGTTCGTCATGACCCAGCAGCCGCGCATACTCCTGTTGCGCGGCCACGGGATCAACGGTGTGCGCATTGCCGAAGAGTGCCACAGCAGGCCCCCGCCCTGAGAGATTGCACGTTCTGTGTGCACTGTAGAGGATTCCGCACGCGGAAGCGGCGCACGGCGGACCGCCGTGCGCCGCCCTCAGGCGTGGAGCCGCACCGTTTCCCGCGTCGTCCCGGCGTGCAGGTCGACCATGGTGCGCACCGGCGGCGGCAGCCACTCGTTCGTCTCGTGCGGCGCGGGCGGCGACAGGCGGGTGAGGATGTCGTCCAGGCCGGGCCTGGCCGCCGGGTCGGGCGCGAGGCAGCCCCGCACCAGCTCCTGAAGCCCCTCGGGAAGCAGCCGGAGGACCGACTCGATCGGCTGCCCGTCCGCCAGCGGCACGAGCCCGCCCGCGTGGCACAGCACCATGCCGTAGGCGTACACGTCGGTGGCGGGCGTGACGGCCGCACCCGTCAGCTGCTCGGGCGCGAGGAACCCCGGCGTGCCCACGACGTGTCCTGTGCGGGTGAGCGCCGTGGCGTCGACGGCGCGGGCGATGCCGAAGTCGATGACGCGCGGGCCGTCCTCGGAGATGATGATGTTGCTCGGCTTCAGGTCGCGGTGCACGATGCCGCAGGCGTGGATGCCCGCCAGGGCCTCCGCCATGCCGCCGGCGATCGTGTACAGCGTCGGCGAGGGCAGCGCGCCGTGGTGGCTGATGACGTAGTGCAGGGACGGGCCTGGGATGTACTCCGTGGCCAGCCAGGGCGGTTCACCCGCCGGGTCGGCGTCCACCAGGGAGGCCGTGCGACTGCCGCCCACGCGCCGCGCCGTCTCGATCTCGCGCGTGAACCGCCGCCGGAACGCCGCGTCCTGCGCGAACTGGCCGCGGATCACCTTGACCGCGACGGGCTGTTCCGCGGGCGAACGGCCGAGGTACACCGTTCCCATGCCGCCCTCACCGAGCCGCGCGAGCAGCTGGTAGGGGCCGACCCGCGGCGGGTCCTCCGCCCGCAGCGGCCGGTGCGGCACCCCGGCGCCGCCCGCCGCGGGGCCCGCGGAGCCAGGCGTGGCGTGGGACGTGACGGTGGCGGCCTGCGGGGACGAGGACGGGTCGATCGCGTCGATGAGGACGCGGTCGATGCGCAGCCCCCAGGCGTCCGCGGAACGGGCGAGCTCCTGGTGCAGGGACGCCCCGATCTCCTTGCGCGAGGCGAGCGCGCGCTCCGCGTCCAGCTGTCCCGCGGCGACCCGCAGGGTGTTGTACGCCTGCTGCTCCATCGCCCCGACGTAGTTCGTCACGTGGTACACCGCCTTCACCGGGTCCTGGACCTGGAGGTAGACGGTGATGTCGGCGTTGAGCGCGTGGTTGTCCCTGGTGGTGACCCGCACCGGCTGGAGCGGCACGACCTGGAGCCGCGTGTCGACGCGGTGCGCGACCTTCTCCACGCCGAACATGACGAAGCTCATCCCCGGGGTCAGCGTGCGGTGGTAGCGGCCGAGCCGCTCCACGAGGCCGACGTTCCCGACCGGAATCCTCTGCAACGACTTGCGCAGCAGGGCGATCAGCCCGATCAGCACAGCGCCGTTGAGTAGCGAGATCCAGATGTCCAAGGTCACTCCTGGGCCGCAGGGTAAGTGCGTTGCGGGTCGGGGCGGTTGATGCGGCCCCCAGACTACGAGGGCCCGCCCCTGTGCCACCGGCGCGGGTTCGCTCGTGAGGATGCCTTCACAAGGACACGATGAAATCTCCAAGCTCCCGCCGGCCCCCGGCGCCCCGGCGCCCTGGGCGCACTTCCCCACCCGGGAGGGCGAGTTGGGCAACCCCGCGACGGGGTGCGACGCGCCGGTGTTCCGGGCGGAAGCACTGATGAAGGCGGAGGACATCGAGCCGTTCCGCCCCTGGGCGCTGGGGCAGCCCGTCCCGATGCCCGGCCCGGCTGGTACCGGGCCCAGCGGGACGGCGGGCGCGGGCCGAGGCGGACGCGCGGGCCGAGGCGGACGCGCAGGCGCGGTTCGAGCGCGACTGGCACGCCGCCCAGGCCGCGGAGGCCGAGCGGCAGCGCAGCCTGGCCGACCTCGCGGAGGTCCGGCAGCACGACGAGGGCGTGCGCCGCCCGTGGGAAGGACCCGGCCGCGGGGACGCGGACGCGGTGGTGGAGTTCTTCTCCGCCGCCCTGTACGCGGCGGCGGCCTGGCCGGACGACTTCCCGCGCCGGGTCGAGGCGTCCTTCGACGCGGCCGGCCGCCCGTCGGCGGGGTTTGACCGTCGGCGGGGTTTGACCGGCGGTGGGGTTATGACCGGCGGCGGGGTTTGCCGCGTCTGCCGCGTTTGGGGTCGGCGTGGCCGCCGGAGCCGTGTCGCGCGTTCTTGCCGGGGGCGGGGCGCTTCGGCTTCGGCTTCGGCTTGGGTTTGGGCTGCGGCGGGGTCGGCCGGCCGCGTGAGCTGTTGACCGTCCGCCCGCGGACGATCCCGATGAACTGCTCCATCAGGTCGGTGGTTTCCTCCTCGGGCCACGACAGTCCGACACGCGACTCGGGGGCGTCCGTCAGCGGCCGGTACGTGAGGTCCCTGCGGTGGTGCAGACGGGCGAGTGACTGCGGGACGACGAGCAGTCCCACGCCCGCCGCCACCAGTTCGACGGCGTCCGCCGTCGTGGCGGGGCGTTCGTGCGCGGGCCGGCCGGGCGGCCGTTCCCAGTCGAGGGTGTCGTCCAGGGGGTGCAGCACGACTTCCTCGGCGAGATCGTCGGCCGACACCTCGTCGACCGCCGCCACGACGTGGTCCTTCGGCACCACGACCACCGTCGTCTCGGTGTAGAGGGGGATCACGCTGAGGCCCGTCCGGTCGGTCGGCAGCCGCAGGAAGCCCGCGTCGGCTTCCGCACGCCGCAGCATGCCGGACACCTCGGCGGCGGGGACCTGGGCGAGGGCCAGCGGGACGTCGGGCAGCCGTTCGTTCCAGATCCGTACCCACTTGGCCGGTGTCACGCCCGGAACGTACGCGAGACGAAACGAAGGGGGCACTTCCGCGTCTGTCACCTCGCCAGGCTATCCGGTCGTGGTCGGGCGCCCCGCGCGCGCTCGTTACCCTTGGCAGCATGACCCCGCACCGGACCGTTCAGACGATGAAGCCCGCCACCGCGGCGAAGAAGCTGGGGGTGTACCTCCAGGCCACCCCCGCCGAGTTCCAGGAGGGCGTCGTCTCGCGGACCGAGTTGAGCGCGCTCCAGGCCGATCCGCCCGAGTGGCTGCGGGAGCTGCGGAGCAACGGCCCGCATCCCCGGCCGGTGGTCGCGGCGAAGCTGGGCATCTCCATCGCGGGCCTCGCGCGCGGGGGCGTGACCGGCGCCCTCACCACGGCGGAGATCGACGCGCTGAAAAGGGACCTTCCCGAGTGGCTACGGCAGGAGCGTGCCACGCAGGCCGAGGTGCGGAAGGAAGCGGCGCGCGTCAGGGAGAAGAGGGAGAAGGAGCAGGAGCAGGAGCAGGAGAAGAACGCGGCGGAGAGCGGCAAGCCGCGCCGCCGGCCCTCCTGACGTATCAGCCCGGCCGGTTGGCCGTTCCGCCGAGTGTCTGCTGGAGAACGGCGCGGATGTAGCCGGTGTCGGCGGGGGCGCTGTCGATGAGGATGGCGGTGCACAGGCCGTCGGAGGCCGCGACGAGCGCGGCGACGGCCCCTGGATCGTCGGTGAAGTGCCCGGCCAGCTCGGCGACGTTCTCCCGCCAGCGACGGGCGGTGGGCCGCAGCGCCGGCCTGCGGGCGGCGAGGCTGGACAGCTCGCGCTCGGCGAGGGCGCGGTCGCGCCCCGGCCCCGCGGATTCGGCGATGAGCGCGGCCAGCCCGTGGAGCTTGTCGTCGTCGTGGTCGATGATGTCCCGGATGCGGGCGGTGTAGGCGTCGGCGACGCTGGAGAGGGTCGCGACGAGCAGGTCGTCCAGGGTGGCGAAGTAGTACGTGCTCAGGCTGGTCGGAATGCCGGCTTCCTTGGCGACCGTGCGGTGGGTGACACCGGCGGCGCCATCGCGCCGGACGACGGCGAGGGTGGCCCCGATGATCTCGGCGCGGCGCTTGTGCCCTCTGGCCCTGCGCCCGTCGATGACGGCGTCGCCCTCGTTCATGCTCCCTCCTGCACCCCAGTGTAGTGGGGCCGTTCACGCGGGCTTTCTCACGACGGGCCGGGTCCTTCGGCCCGGTCCTGGCCCAGCGGGCGGACGTGCCGCAGCGTCAGCAGGCACAGCACGGTGACGGCCGCGATGGCGGCCCCGGCGACGAGGGCGGCGACGTTCACCCCGGTGGTGAACGCCTCCTGGGCGGCGCGGATCGTTTCCGGTGGTACCCGTTCGGACACTTCGAGGGCGCCGCCGAGGCTGTCGGTGACGCGGTCGGCGATCTCGGGCGGCGCGTCCGGGGGCGTGGGCGCCTGGCTGCGGTAGACGGTGGTGGTGAGGCTGCCGAGCAGCGCGACACCGGTCGCGATGCCCAGCTCCTGGACGGTCTCGGACAGGGCCGCGGCCGAGCCGGATTTCGTTGCCGGGGCGGCGCCGACGACCATGTCCGTGCCAAGCGCGGCGATGGCGCCCAGGCCGAGGTAGACGAACGCGAAGCCGATCACCACCGAAGTCCTGCTGCCGGGTCCCGCGGTCGCGAGCAGCGCGTAGCCGAGCACGGAGATCCCCAGCGTCACCGCCATGACCAGTCCCGGGCGCACGCGTCCGGCCAGGAGCGGGGCCCCGATGGCCGCGGCGAACATGGCGAGCGCGGGCGGCCCCATCCACAGGCCGGCCGTCGCCGGGTCGAGTCCTTCGACGAGTTGGAGGAACTGGGTGACCAGGTACATCGTGCCCCCGACGCCGACCAGCCCGATCAGCAGGACCGCCAGCGCGGCCGAGAAGGCACGGTCGGTGAACAGCGTCACGTCGAGCAGCGGCGAGGCGAGCCGTCGCTGCCTGCGCACGAACCCGGCGCCCGCCGCGCCGCCGGCCGCGGCGAGGACCGCGGTCAGCGGGGTGGGCCCGTAGGCGGCCATGTCCTTCACGGCATAGACGACGGGGAGGATGGCGGCCAGCGAGAGGACGACGCTGGCCAGGTCGAGCCGGCCCTCGTGGGGCGCGACGTACTCGGGGAGCAGCAGCCGCGCACCGGCCAGCACGAGGACCGCGACGGGGACGGCGAGCAGGAAGGCCGCTCCCCACCAGAACCGGTCGACCAGCGCGCCGCCGACCACAGGGCCCGCGGCCATCCCGAGCGCGAACATCGTCGCCCACACCCCGATCGCGAGGGCGCGCTGCCGCACGTCGGGGAACATGTTGGAGATCAGCGACAGGGTCGAAGGCATGAGCGTGGCCCCGGCGACGCCGAGCAGTGCCCTGGCCAGGATCAGCAGGTCGGCGCTCGGGGCGAACGCGGCCAGGACCGAGATGCCCGCGAACGCCACGACCCCGATCATCAACAGGCGCCGCCTGCCGATCCGGTCGCCCACGGTGCCCATCGTGATGAGGAGACCGGCGATGAAGAAGCCGTAGGAGTCCATGATCCACAGCGTCTGCGTCGCCGAGGGGTCGAGGTCGGCGGCCATGCTCGGCAGCACCAGGTACAGCACCGTGAGGTCCAGGCCGAGCAGCACGGTCGGCAGCGCCAGCAGCGCAAGGCCCGCCCATTCCCGCGCCCCCGCGCGCTTCGTTCCGGTCTGCGTCTGCGTCTGCGCTTGGGGCTGCGTCATAAGTTGAACCATAGTACAAGTAGAACCATCGTCCAAATACGCGCGGAACGATGCGTGTTCCTGGTGCCACGGGGCGCGAGGAGCACTGCGATCTGGGGCAGGACGATCGCGGTGAGCGACCGGAGGCCGGCGGGGATCGGAGCGGAGGGGCCGGGGGATGCTTCCCGAGGCGATGACAGCACTCGCGGCGGCCGGCGGCACGGCCGTCGTTCAGGCGGCGGGCACGGACACGTGGACGACGGTCAGGGCACGGCTGGCGCTGTGGTTCGGGCAGGGGGACGAGGGGCGCGAACGGGAGGCGCGGGAGCGGCTGGACCAGACCGGGGCGGCGCTGACCGGGGCCGAGTCGAACGGGGCGGCGGGCGCGGAGGCCGAGCGGCTGCGCAGCCGGCGGGAAGGCGTGTGGCGGGCGCGCATCGAGGACCTGCTGGAGACGCTGACGGACGCACACGAGCGCCACGCGCGTGCCACCCGCCTGCTCGACGTGCTCCCTGAAGCCCAACGGGACGCGCATGCCGAACGGTTGAGGGCCCTGGTCCCGAACGTCTCGGCGCCGGGCGGCAACGCGGTCGACGGCGACATGACCATCCGCTCCACGGGCCCTCCGCCGTGGCGTCCGGTGTGATCCACGACGGCGTCACCATCATCGACACTCCTTCCCGGCCCGTCCGACCGAGGGCTGAACCAGGCCCAGCCGTTCCGGCACCGCGCGCTGGTGGACGAGTTGCGGCGGCCGGCCTCCTGCGTGGTGCGCACGCGGGCGGGAGCAGGAGGGAGCAGGAGGGAGCAGGAGGGCAATCCGCCGGTTCGCCCGGCTTCCCGTACTCCTAGGGTGGGGGCATGCGAGCCGCCTCCCCCGCCGCCCGCCCGCGCACGAGCCGGGAGACCCGTACGCTGCCCGCCCTCGCGCCGGGCGCGGTGGAGGTGCCGTTCGTCATCCGGTGCTATGACGAGGTCGTCGCCCACGACACCACCTGGAACGAGCACTCGCACCCCTTTCACGAACTGCTCTGGAACCAGCGCGGCGCGTCCACGGCCGTGGTGGGCGCGCGGGTGTGGACCATCACTCCCACCCTGGGGCTGTGGATGCCGGCGGGCACCCTGCATTCCGGCTCGGCGATAGCCGGCACCTGGTTCCGCGCGAGCTTCTTCGGCCTCAGCGGCACCACCTCGATCTCCGACATCCCCGTGGCCGTCGAGATCACCCCGCTGCTCCGGCTGCTCCTCGAACGACTGGGCGAGCCCCGGCTCTCCGCGGCGTCCCGGTCGGTGACGGAGGCCATGGTGCTGGACGTGCTCACGCCGTCTTCGCGTGAACTGCTGCTCAACGTGCCCGTGTCCGACCTGCTGCGGCCCATCGCCGAGGCGGTCCGCGAGGACCCCCGCGACCAGCGGACGCTGGCCAACTGGGCGGCCGAGCTGGGGGTGAGCCCGCGCACGATCACCCGGGCGTTCACCGCGGAGACCGGCACCAGCTTCGGGCGCTGGGTCGCGGCGGTGCGCGCGCAGCACGCGGTCGGGCTGCTGACCCGGGGCTGGGAGGTCGAGGCCGTCGCGGAGCGGGTCGGCTACCGGTCGGCGAGCGCGTTCGGCGCGGCCTTCCGGCGCACGACCGGGCTCACTCCGGGGACGTTCCGGACCCGTTGAACGGGGCTGCCGGGGCGTACGCCCGCCGACCGTATGTCCCGATTGCTACAACACGTGTCCCGAAAGGCTGATTGCGACATGCGGTCGGCTCTCTTAAGGTGCTCAAGGAAGGCAAGCCTTACCTAAGTGGCTTGCGTCAGCACGGTGCACCGCTCCACGACCGCGTTCCGCGACCCAGACGTGCGAGGTCCGACACCAAGGAGTTCCGGAAGTGGAGTACGGATCAATGCGCCCACACCGCATCCCCCTGCTCGCCATGGCGGCGGTCCTGCTGGGGCTCACGGCCTGCGGCGGCTCCTCCGACGCCCAGGACGACAGCGACGGGAACGGAGGGAACGGCGGGAACGGCTCGACCTCGTTCCCCCTCACGGTCGAGCACGCCCTGGGCGAGACCACCATCTCCGCCCAGCCGGAGCGCGTCGCCACCGTCAACTGGGCCAACCACGAGGTGCCGCTGGCCCTCGGCGTCGTCCCGGTCGGCATGGCCGCGGCCAACTTCGGCGACGACGACGGCGACGGCGTCCTGCCCTGGGTCAGCGAGCGGCTCGACGAGCTGGGGGCCGAGCCCCCGGTCCTGTTCGACGAGACCGACGGCATCGACTTCGAGGCCGTGGCCGACACCCGCCCCGACGTGATCCTGGCCTCCTACTCGGGGCTGACACAGCAGGACTACGACACCCTGAGCGAGATCGCGCCCGTGGTGGCGTACCCGGACTCCCCGTGGGCCACGCCGTGGCGCGAGATCATCCGCCTGAACAGCGAGGCGATCGGACTCGCCGACGAGGGCGAGGAGCTGATCACGGACATCGAGGGCGATATCGAGGCCGTGGTCGCCGACTACCCGCAGCTGCAAGGGAAGTCGGCGATGTTCATGACGCACGTCGACCCCAACGACGTGAGCGAGATCGGCTTCTACACCACGCACGACACCAGGACCCTCTTCTTCGAGGACCTCGGAATGACCACCCCGGGCAGCATCGCGACGGCTTCCGAGGGCACGGACCAGTTCGCCCTGACGCGCAGCGCGGAGCAGGTCGACGTGTTCGACGACGTGGACATCATCACCGGATACGGCGACGAGACCGGCGAGCTGCTCGAAACGATGCGGAACGACCCGCTGCTGTCCAAGATCCCCGCCGTCGAGCGCGGCTCGGTCTACCTCCTGCCGGGCAGCGCCCCCCTCGCCACCGCGGCGAACCCCACCCCGCTGTCGATCTCCTGGGTGCTGGAGGACTACGTGGCGGCACTCGCCGAAGCGGCGGACAGGGTCGGGTGACGGCGCTCGGAACCCGACGCCCGCCGGACGCCGCCATGGTGCGGCGTCCGGCGCGCGTGCGGCTGCTTTGGCTCCTGGTCCTGGTCCTGACGCTGGCCCTGATCATGCTGGCGTCCGTCGCCTTCGGCTCGCGCACCGTTCCCTTCTCCGACGTCCTCGCGGCGCTCGGCGGCGCCGAGGACACCCTGGAACAGGCGGCGGTCACCAAGCGGATTCCGCGCACGGTGCTCGCCCTGGTCATCGGCGCCGCGCTCGGCCTGGCGGGCGCGGTCATGCAGGGAGTGACGCGCAACCCGCTGGCCGATCCCGGAATCCTCGGCGTCAACATGGGCGCCTCCCTCGCCGTCGTCACGGCGGTCGCCTACTTCGGGCTCACCTCGCCGACCGGCTACGTCTGGGTCGCGATGGCCGGGGCGGCCGTCTCGGCCGTGTTCGTGTACACCGTCGGCTCCCTCGGGCGCGGCGGCGCCACTCCCCTCAAACTCGCCCTCGCGGGCGCCGCGACGTCGGCCGCGTTCGCCTCGCTCGTCACCGCCGTCGTGCTGCCCCGCAACGACATCGCCGGCAGCTTCCGGCTCTGGCAGATCGGCGGCGTGGGCGGCGCGTCGTTCGAACGCATCGGGCACGTGCTGCCGTTCCTCGCCGTGGGGTGCGCCATCTGCCTCCTGTCGGCGCGGACCCTCAACTCGCTCGCCCTCGGCGACGAACTCGCCGCGGGACTCGGCGAACGCGTCGCCCTCGCCCGCGCCACGGCCGCGGTCGGCGCCGTCGTGCTGTGCGGCGCCGCGACGGCCGTCGCGGGCCCGATCGGGTTCGTCGGTCTTGTCGTTCCGCACGCCTGCCGCCTGCTGACCGGCGTCGACCACCGGTGGCTCCTGCCGTTCTCCGCCCTGGCCGGCGCCGCGCTGCTCACCGCGGCCGACGTCGTCGGACGCGTCGTGGCCCGCCCCGCCGAGGTCGACGTGGGCATCGTGACCGCGCTGATCGGCGCCCCGTTCTTCATCCACATCGTCCGCCGTCAGAAAGTGCGTGCCCTGTGAGCGCCCCCGCCGTCACCCGGCCCCGGCCGTCGTCCGTGCTCCGGGCCGTCACCCACGGCCGGACGCGACGCGCCGCCCGGCGCCGGCTCATCGTCCTGGTCCTCGCGGTGCTCGTCGTCGCCGCGTTCGCCATGACCCTGATGTACGGGCAGACGTACTACCCGCCGGGCGACGTGATGCGGGTGATCCTCGGGGAGCAGGTGCCGGGGGCGTCCTTCACGGTCGGGCGGCTCCGCCTGCCGCGCGCGGTCCTCGCCGTGACGGCGGGATTCAGCTTCGGCCTGGCCGGCGTCACCTTCCAGACGATGCTCCGCAACCCGCTGGCCAGCCCCGACATCATCGGCATCAGCGCGGGCGCGAGCGCCGCGGCGGCCATCGCGATCGTCACCCTGTCCCTGAACGAGAGCCAGGTCTCCGTCTTCGCGATCGCCGCCGCCCTCGCCGTCGCCCTGCTGGTGTACACCCTGGCCTTCCGGGACGGCGTCGCCAGCACCCGGCTCATCCTCATCGGCATCGGGATCTCCGCGATGCTCGACAGCGTCACCTCCTACGTTCTGTCCCGGGCCGCCGAATGGGACCTCCAGGAGGCGATGCGCTGGCTGACCGGCAGCCTCAACGGCGCCACCTGGGACCAGGTCGTGCCCACCCTCGTCGCCCTGGCCGTGCTCGTCCCCGTCCTGCTGTCGCGGGCGCGCGACCTCTCCGCGATGCAGCTCGGCGACGACACCGCCGCCGCACTCGGGGTCCGCATCGAACGCACCCGCGTCACGCTGATCGTCGCCGCCGTCGGCCTGATCGCCTTCGCCACCGCCGCCACCGGGCCGATCGCGTTCGTGGCCTTCCTGTCGGGACCCATCGCGGCGCGGCTCGTGGGGCCCGGCACCTCACTGCTGGTACCGGCCGGGCTCGTCGGCGCCCTGCTGGTGCTCACCGCGGACTTCACCGGCCAGTTCGCGTTCGACGTCCGCTACCCGGTCGGCGTCGTCACCGGCGTCCTCGGCGCGCCCTACCTCATCTACCTGATCATCCGCACCCACCGGTCGGGAGGCTCGCTTTGACCACGTCCCACACACTCGCGGCCGAAAACCTCACGCTCGGCTACGGCGACCGCGTCGTCGTGGCGGACCTCGACCTGACCGTGCCGCCCGGCGCGATCACGGTCATCGTCGGGGCCAACGCCTGCGGGAAGTCGACGCTGCTGCGTTCGATGTCCCGGCTGCTCGCCCCGCGCGAAGGCCGCGTGGTCCTGGACGGCAAGGAGGTGCACCGCCGGCCGGCCAAGGAACTCGCCCGCACCCTCGGCCTGCTGCCCCAGTCACCCCTCGCCCCCGAGGGCATCACCGTGCTCGACCTCGTCGGCCGGGGGCGCCACCCCCACCAGGGCATCTTCTCCCGCTGGAACGAGAACGACGACGCCGCGGTGGCGTCGGCCCTGGAGGCCACCAGGACCGCGGACCTCGCCGACCGCGCCGTCGACGAACTGTCCGGCGGCCAGCGCCAGCGGGTGTGGATCGCCATGGTCCTGGCGCAGCAGACCGATCTGCTGCTGCTCGACGAGCCGACCACGTTCCTCGACGTCACCCACCAGATCGAGGTACTCGACCTGCTGACCGACCTCAACAGGACCCGCGGCACCACGATCGTGATGGTGCTGCACGACCTCAACCTCGCCGCCCGGTACGCGGACCACCTCATCGCCCTGGCGGGGGGCCGCCTGCACGCCGCCGGAACCCCGGCCGGGGTACTGACGGAGGAGAGCGTCCGCGCCGTCTTCGGCCTCGACAGCCGCATTATCGAGGACCCCCTGTCCGGCAGACCGCTGATGCTCCCCATCGGCAGACACCACACGGCTTCCGCGGACATCTGACGAACGGTGGATAGATCCGGCTGCCGGCCGACGTCTGAGTCATGACCGACCAACGACAGACCCTTTGGAGGGTTCATGACCGGGATGCTGACTTTCAGGCGCGCCGTGCTCACCGGCGCCGCTGCCGCCGCCGCGATGGTGGTGCTCCTCCCGCAGGGGGCCCAGGCCGGCGGGATGGACCTGATCGAGGCGCGGCCCTACGAGCGGGTGGAGATCAACGACTCCTTCGTGATGGGGCTGCTGCCCGAGGGCAACCAGAACTACGTGGTTTCCTCCCCCGAGCAGTTCGACGAAAGCGTCGAGGCCGCCAAGCAGTACCCCGGCAGCAACATCCGCCCCAACAGCATCAGCGCCGGCATGTACGGCGAGGACGGCGAGATCGTCCTGATCGAGGGCGCCTGGCGGCTGGACGAGGGCGTGCCGTTCATCTCGGTCACCCCGGAGGGCCAGGACTGGGGCTACGGGGCGCATCCGGTGGCGCTGGAGAACGAGGACGGCTGGGGTACGTTCTACTTCGACCCCGCCCACTGGGAGATCGAGGGCGTCGACACCTACACGATCACCGCGACCGACGGGTCCGGCGAGGTGTTCAGCGAGTTCGAGGTCTCCCTCGGCCGCTGAGGCGACGTCCGACGACTCCGACAGTTCCGACAGCTCCGATGACTCGCGCACCCGAAGCACACGACGCCGACTTCAGGACCTTCGCGGTCAGCCGGTGGTCCCCGCTGCTGCGGACCGCCTACCTGCTGACCGGCAACCATCACGACGCGGAGGACCTGACCCAGTCGGCGCTGGTCAAGGCGTACGCGCGGTGGGACCGGGTGACACAGGCGGCCGATCCGGACGCCTACGTGTGGCGCATCATGATCAACGCCCATCGCGACCGGGTCCGCCGGCTGCGGGTGCCCGAGTGGCTGACGACCCGGTTCCCGGAACAGACCGTCCGGGACCGGGTCGATAACGTCCTCGCCCGGGGCGTGTTAACGGCCGCGCTGCAACGGCTCCCGCCGCGGCAGCGCGCCGCGGTCGTGCTGCGTTACGTCGAGGACCGCACCGAGACCGAGGTCGCCGCGCTGCTCGGCGTCCGGGTCGGGACGGTGCGCAGCCGGTCGGCGCGCGGCCTGGAGAAACTGCGCGCCGACCCGGCGGTCCTTGACCTGCGCGAGCCGGAGAACGGACAGGAGGTGACGTTCCGTGGCGGAGCGGAAGAACGGGCCGGAGTTCGTTGAGGAACTGCGCCTGGCGGCGGAGGCGATGGAGGCCGGGCCGCCACCGCTGGACGAGATGATCCGCCGGGGCCGCGCGCTCCGCGCCCGCCGCCGGGCGGCGGCGGGCGCCGGAACGGCGGCCGTCCTGGCGGCGGCGCTGGCGGCCGGTCTGGCATGGCTGCCGGCCGACGCCGGACCCGACGGCACCGCGCCCCCGGCGCCCCCCGCGGCCACGCGCGAGTCGCCGTCCCCCCGCGGCCACGTGCGGGTAGAGCCCTACGAGCGGGTGGTGATCAACGACTCGTTCGTGATGGCGCTGCTGCCCGAGGGCAACCAGAACTACGTGGTTTCCTTCCCCGAACGGTTCGACGAGGACGTCGAGGCCGCCAAGCAGTACCCCGGCAGCAACATCAACCCCGACAGCATCAGTGCCGGTTACCGCGCGGAAGCCGACGTGGTCGAGCTGGTCGAGGGTTCCTGGCGGCTGGACAGGGCGCCCGCGCGCATCGAGATCGCGCCCGAGGGCCAGGACGTCACCTACCCGGCCACCGTGGTCACCCTGGCAGGCGAGCCGGGCTGGGGCACCTACTACCTCGACGCCGGCCACCACCCGGCCTTCACCCTCGGCTTCCGGGTGATCGCCTACGACACGACCGGCGACGTACTCGCCGAGATCCCCGTGACCGCCCAGCGCTGAGCTGGTCCGCCGGCCCCGGCCCCGGCCCGGGGGCGCGACCCGCCCCGCCGCACCGGCGCGTCACTCGGATACAGCGGGAATCGGCTTGCGCCGCAGCCGCGCCACCGCGGCAGCCCGTTCGTGCCCTGAGTTCGTTGACACTGAACGACTCGACAACGCAGTCGTCGTCGGCGTCAGGTACCGCGGTCAGGTATCGCGGTCAGGTATCGCCGGTCCTCTGGGGACCAGGGCCGATCTCGCGCACGACCCGGTAGGTGGGGGCTCCGCTCATGCGGGGCTCCGCTTCGCCCGACAGCCCATCCAGCGCCTGCTGGATGGCCGCCATGCGCCCCTCGGTGTCGGACGTCTCGACGAAATCGCGGTAGTCGGCCTCACTCGCCCAGTGCACGATGTTGTAGACACGGGTGCCGTCGGTACTCACATGGAGTCGAGCGGACAGGTAGCCAGGATAGAAGCGCACCCACCGCTCCTGGATTTCGGCGAATGCCTCCGCCAGTTCCCTTTGGGTCTCGGGGCCGTCGACCGTGTAGTCGATGATCGAGTAGAAGCCGGAATCGCTGCTCATGCTGGTTTCGCTCCGTGGATCGGCAGGTTGCGTTATCTACCGGACCAGATCCTGCAAATTCAACCGCACTTGAGGTCAAGCGTGACAGCGGTCACCCAAGGCCGGCCGGCATCCGAACGCGCGGGGGACCGGCCGGCGGACTGTTCCTCCCGCTTCACTCCGCCTTCGCGAAGTGCCGGGCCGTCAGCGGGGCGAACAGCGTGATCAGGGCCACGGACCAGATCACCGTGGTGAGGACGGGATGGGCCAGCGGCAGCGGCCCATCCGGCGCGGGCGCGTTGCCGAAGAGCGAACGCGCCGCGCTGATTGCCGCGCTGAAGGGGTTCCACTCCGCCAGCGTCCGCAGCATGGTCGGCATGCCGGCAGTCGGCACGAAGGCGTTGGAGAGCATGACGAAGGCGAAGACGAGCGGCGCGAGCTGCTGGATCGTCTCCATGGTGCGGATCGCCAGTCCGAGGAAGACCCCGGCCCAGGTCAGGCCGTAGCCGAAGAGCAGGAGCAGGACGAAGCCCGCCAGCGCGGACGCGGCGCCGTCCTCGATGCGCCAGCCGACGGCGAGACCGAGCAGCGCCATGGCGGTGAGGGAGACAACGGACAGGACGAGCTGGCTGCCCGCCAGGCCGAACGGTACGGCGATGCGCCGCATCGGGAGCGACTTGAGCCGTTCGGTGACGCCGTTCTGCACCTCCATGGCCGTCGACCCCGCTGTCATGACGGCGCCTGTCGCGGCGACGAGCACGAAGACCGCGGGGATCAGCTCTCTCCGGTAGTCCGTGGCGGAGCCGTCGCTCAGGGCATTGCCGAATACGTAGCCGAACATGGCGACCATGCCGAGCGGGGCGGCCAGGCTCGCCGCGATGACCGAAGGGTTCCGCCTGAGGGCGAGGAGGTTGCGGTGGACGATGATCGCGCCGTCGGCCGGCCACCACCGCTTCCGTACGAGGGGCCGTGCCCGCGGCCCCTTCCGGGGCGTCCGGTCGGCCATGCCCCTGGTTTCTCCCGCCGGTGTCTCCTCGTTCACCGCGTCGTTCATGCCGGTCCTCCGGTCAGGGCGAGGTAGGCCTCGTCAAGGGTGGGCTCGTGCAGGCCGATGTCGGCGACGTCGACCCCGGCGTCGTTCAGTGCGGCGAGGACGGACGGCAACGTCAGGGTCCCTGCCGCCACCGAGCCCGTGATCGTCGTCGCTCGGGGGGTGGGGGCGGGGAGGCCGGAGACCCCGAGGCCGCTGAGCAGGCCGCACGCCGTTCCGTGCGATTCCTCCGAGGCGAGGGTCACCGACAGCCGTAGCCCGATCCGCCGCTTGAGCGCGCGCGGTGTGTCGTCGGCGATGACCCGGCCCGAGTCGAGCACCGCCACGCGCTCCGCAAGGTGGTCGGCTTCCTCCAGGTATTGGGTGGTCAGAAGGACGGTCGTGCCCCTCTCGGCCAGCTCTTTCACGGCCTTCCAGATGGCGGTGCGGCTGTGTGGATCGAGCCCGGTGGTGGGTTCGTCGAGGAAGAGGACGGCGGGTTCCAGGAGGAGGCTGGAGGCGATGTCCAGCCTTCGGCGCATTCCGCCGGAGTAGGCGCTGATCGGACGGTCGCCCGCTTCCGCCAGGTCGTACCGCTCCAGGAGTTCCCCGGCGGTGCGGCGGGCCGTCGCCCGGGAGAGTCCGTGCAGTCTGCCGAAGACGAAGAGGTTCTCCCGGCCGCTGAGGCGCCCGTCGAGCGTGGTCTGCTGTGCGGTGATGCCGATCGAGGCCCGGACGTCGGCGGGATGGGTGACGACATCGTGGCCGCCGACCCAGGCGCGTCCCGAGGTCGGGGCAGCGAGGGTTGACAGCAGACGGAGCAACGTGGACTTGCCCGCACCGTTGTGTCCCAGAAGTCCGAATACCGTTCCCGCCGGCGCGGTGAGGTCGATGCCGTCGAGCGCGGTCATGGCCTTGTGGCCCCGACCATAGACTTTGGTCAACTCCTCCGTACGAATTGCCGGTGCGGATGGTCCTGACATGGCCACTCCTTCAGCGATCGGTGTTCGCAGTGTGTGGCCAGCTTACTGCGAACGCTGTATGCAGTGTGTGTGAGGGGCGACCGCCAACGCGGAAACTGGGAGGTGCTGTGACCACCGAGGTGATCTGGACGCGGGCCAGGGCCGGCCGGAAGGGGCCGCGGCCGGCGCACAGCCTCGACGACATCGCCCGGGAGGCCGTGGCCTTGGCCGATGCCAAGGGACTGGCGGCCGTGTCGATCCGGGCCGTGGCGGCGGAGCTGGGCGCGGGGGCGGCGTCGCTCTACCGGTACATCGCGAGCAAGGATGACCTCTACGACCTGATGGTCGACGAGGTCGCCGCCGAATACGACCTGCCCGATGAGCCGTCGGGCGACTGGATCGCCGACCTGACCCTCGTCGCGGAGCGTGGCCGGGCCGCATACCGTCGGCACCCCTGGGCCGGACAGCTGAGCGCGGGAGCGTCCTGGGGCCCGCGGGTGCAGGACTACATGGAGTTTCTGCTGGCCGCCCTCGAACCGACCGGGCTCGACATCCCGGAGCGGGTGGACTTCATCGCCCTGCTGAACAACTGGATCGCCAACTTCGCCCAGCACGAGATCCAGCCGGTGGACGGCGATGCCGCGGCGGCGAGGGTACGCCACTTGGAGAGCATCGCCGCCGATCCAAGCCGCCCCCGCCTCGCCGGGGCCATGGCCTCGCTGCTGAGGACGGACCCCGCGGACGCCCACCCGGACCTGCTCTTCCGCCGGGGCCTGGACCGGCTCTTCCACGGCATCGCGCCCCGGTAGCGCGCTTCGCGGCCCACTGCCC
The DNA here is from genome assembly GCF_031845565.1 of Streptomyces johnsoniae. Lineage (NCBI taxonomy): Bacteria > Bacillati > Actinomycetota > Actinomycetes > Kitasatosporales > Streptomycetaceae > Streptomyces > Streptomyces johnsoniae. Next base: position 98,508 of record NZ_JAVREV010000013.1, read on the forward strand.
GGCCCACTGCCCGGCGGCAACGCATCCGCTTGACGCGTCGGCCCGCGGGCGGAGAGGTCACTTCGTGGGGAACGCCGAGTCGGCGAAGTGCGCGCGCCTGGGCCGGCCATGGCCTGTTGGCCCTGGGGGAAGCGCCGGGCAGGATCGAGCAGTCCGGTGCGGACAGACCTGGGCCTCAACCGTTCTCACCTCGGGGCGTGTGTCGCCAAGCGGGCAGCGGCGACGACCTGATCGCGGCGAGGGTGAACGCTCGGGCTTCGACTGCCTTCAGGTGTCGGTCAGTTCCTGAAGTCGGGCCGCGGGCGGCCGTCGTGGCGCAGCCGGAGCCGGCGCCGGGGATGCGAGCGCAGTACCGGATGGAGGTCCCAGCCCTGCTCCGAGGCGACGCGCAGCACGTAACCGGCGCCCGCGCCCCGGAAGTAGTGCACTCCGAGTTCCAGATCGCGGTGGTACCCGTGGGAGGTCCCCACCAGCCGGGTCTTCTTGCCGACGCGCCGGTCCACTCTGGCCCGGTAGTACGCCGAGTCGCCCTCCCGCACCAGCGCCACGGGGGTCACGCACCAGCGCGGGATGAACGGCACCCGGCCCAGCGTGGCGTCCAGCACCCGTACCGCGCCGTTCTCGGCACGCGGCAGCACGTAGACGATCAGCTGGGCCACCGTTGCCACGCCGTAGAAGCAGACCGCGAGGAAGACCCACACCACCCACCACAGCGGCAGGAACACCAGGGTCAGGGGCAGAAGCAGCAGCCAGCGCAGTGCGGCCGGCCGGACGGGGAGCGGTCTCCAGGCCGGCTCGTCATAGTTGTGCACGGACGGTGTCTTCCCCTCGGGTTCGCCAGGGCGTTCGCCTGCGCGCCGGTGAGTGTACGCCGGGCACGCCTCGCTCGAAGCGGCGGGTGAGGAAGCGGCCCGGGGCAGGCGTTCGGTTGGTGGTGACGGGGCCGATCACCGTCGTGCGAGGGCTTGGGCCTGGCGGCGGTACTTTCCCGGGGCCAGCTGGAAGTGGCGCTTGAAGGCATTCGCGAAGGCGAACTCTGACGTGTACCCGATGCGGGTGGCCACGGCGTCCATGGAGGACGCGGGTTCGAGGAGGAGCCTGGCGGCCGTGGTCATCCGCCACCAGGTCAGGTAGGTCAGGGGTGGCTGGCCGGTGAGGGCGTTGAAACGGCGGGAGAAGGTCGCGCGGGACAGCTGTGCCTTGTCGGCCAGTTCCTGCACGGTCCAGCGGTGGGCCGGGTCGTCGTGCATGGCGTTGAGCGCGGCGCTGATGTCCGGGTCGGCGAGCGCCGCGGCCCACCCCGTCGGGGTCTCCTCACGGGGGTGTTTCTCGAACCAGGCCCGCAGGACGTACAGCAGGAGCATGTCGAGCGCCACGGGCAGGAGGGCGGCGGCGCCTGGGCGTTCGCTGCCGAGCTCGGCGCCGAGGACCTCCACGGCTGCCCGCAGCCCCGGGTAGTGGCCCGGGTGAGCCGGGATGTGGATGGTGCCGGGCAGCTCTCGCAGCAGGGGATGCGTCCACTCGGGGGTGAGCTGGTAGCCGCCGCACAGGGTGACGGTGGTCGGTGACGAGGCCGCGACCTCGTCACCGACCACCGTCCCGGCCGGGGTGTCGGCCAGGACGTATCCGTCGCCGTGCGGGGAGAACACCACGTCGCCGGGCACCAGGCGGGCGGGCTCCGCCGCGTCGCCGATCAGCCAGCACGTGCCTCGCAGCACCACCAGGAAGCCCGCGGTTCCCGGCTGGTCCTGGAAGTGCTGACGCCACGGTGCTCGCCATTCGACGCGTTCCCCGCCGGGGGTGCCCGCCCGCACGGCGGAGATCACGTCGCTGAGGATGTCCATCCACTCGCCCCCATAGGGCTGATACGTTCGCGTATAAAAACGCCCCTGTCGATTATTCATCGTCTCACGCTTCGCTTCTAGCCTGGTCCCGTGCCAGAAGCGACAACTACTCATCCACCGACGGCGACGCGACGTTGGATAGCCGACCACGCACGCGAGTTGACGACCACTGATCCGGCCGAAGCACTCACTGACCTGGAACCACTCCAAGCCATGCTGGCCGATGCGGTGATCGTCGGAGTGGGCGAGGCGACCCGCGCGGCGCGCGAGGTGACGACACAGGGACACCGGGTGGTTCGCCTTCTCGTCGAGCACCTGGGCTTCCGGGTCCTGGCGATCCAGGACGACGAGGCCGCGGTCGAGCGGGTGAACGCCTACATCCGCGGCCACGAGGGAGACGCCCGCGCGGCGATGTCGGACCTGTGGACGCCGTGGCGGACCGAGGAGATGGTCGCCGTGCTCGAATGGGCGCGGGCGTTCAACCAACGGAACCCGTCCGACGCGCTGCGCATCGTCGGACTGGACCCCGTGTCCGCGCGGCCCTCCGATTACCAGGCCGTCATCGACCATGTGGTCGACCTGCCGGGTGACCGGCTCGCGGAACTGCGCCTGCACTACGACACGATTGTGACCGCGCACGAGGTGCCGGAACACGTGCAGCACGCGCGAGGCAGCCATCCAGGGCATCCCTTCGTGGAGCATGCGCGGGACGCCTACGACCTGGTGGCATCGCTGCCCGCCCCCGGTGCCGCGCTGGAAAAGGCCAAGCTCATCCTCGACTGGCACGCCGGCAGCTTCGCGGCGGGCGGATTCGACTACGCCCTGACCCGGCGCCGTTCCGTGGCCGCGCTGACCTCGCTGCCGCGGAACGAGGGAGCGAAAGTCGTCTACTGGGAGGGCATGGCGTTCACCGCGAACGCGGCCCGGGTCATCCCCGCCGCCCTGCTCGACCCCTTCCAAAGTGTCGGCAACGAACTGCGCGGGCAACTCGGCAGCGGCTACTTCTCCCTGCTGATCGCCTTCGCCCAGGGAAACGTGAGCGGGCTCCATCCGGGACAGCGGGTTCCCCGGCCCATGGCCGAATCAGCCGACGCCACGCTGACCGGGGCGGGGCCGGACCGCTACCTGCTGGACCTGCGTGCCTCGCGCCCCGGGCCGGTGAACGACTGGCTCCGCGGCCCGCACAAGCTACGGATCATCGGCGGCGTCTACGACGCCACAGCCGACTCCGACCACTACCTGACGACCGGCCGTCTCGACGAATGGTTCGACGCCGTACTACAGGTGGGCGCCGTCACCCCGACCACCCTGCTCCGACCAGCAAGAAGGAACGCATCATGCACACCACCGTGGCCGTCGTCGGAGGCGGATACGGCGGCATCGCCGTCGCCAAACAGCTCGACAGCGTCACCGACGTGACTCTCATCGAGCCTCGGGACACCTTCGTCCATAATGTCGCCGCACTCCGCGGCCTCACCGATCCGCAGTGGACGGACCGCCTGTTCCTGCCCTACGACCAGCTGCTGACCCGCGGCAGGGTGATCCGCGACAAGGCCATGCACGTCGACGCCACCTCCGTGACCCTGGAGTCGGGAACGCGGATCGACGCCGACTACATCGTCCTGGCGACGGGCTCCACCTTCCCCTTCCCCGCCAAGGTCGACACCGAGGACAGCACCACCGCCAAGAACAGGTATCACGCCACCCGCGAAGCCCTCGCCAAGGCCAGCAGGGTCCTGCTCCTGGGCGCCGGCCCGGTCGGCCTCGAACTGGCCGGGGAGATCAAAGCGGCCTGGGCGGACACGTCGGTCACCATCGTCGACCCCGGTCACGAGATCGTCTCCGGCGGCTACTCCGACGAGTTCAGGGCCGAACTGCGCCGTCAGCTCGACGCGATGGGTATCCGGGTCATCCTCGGCACACAACTGCGCGGCCAACCCCCGTCCGACCCCGGCCAAGCCGAGACGTTCACCGCGACCCTGCACACCGGCGAACAGCTCACCGCCGATATCTGGTTCCGCTGCTTCGGCGCCTCGCCCGTCACCGACTATCTGACCGGCGACCTGGCGACGGCACGGCAGGCAGGAGGGCAGCTCGCGGTCACCGCCGACCTCCGACTGCCAGGACAGGAACGGGTCTTCGCGCTCGGCGACATCACCGCGATCCAGGAGCCGAAGCAGGCCGGGGCCGCGGTGGGCCACGCGGCCGTGATCGCGGCGAACATACGCGTCCTCCTGGAGAGCGGCGGAAGCCTCACCACCTACCAGCCCGGCCCGCCGGGAATCGTGCTCCCCCTCGGCCCCCACGGCGGCGCCACGTACGCGCCCAACTGGCAGGACCACGTGGACCCCGCCACCGAGGCACACATCAGGCAGCACGCGCGGGAACGGGAAGACAACCTGCTGGCTCTGGGCATCCTGGACGCCACGATCACCTCCCAGCTCAAGGGAGAACACCTGAACGCCGCCGAGTACGCGGAACTCCTCAACGTGGACCGAGCCGGGGACTGACAGCGGGTCGGGCGTCGCCGCGAAGGAGATGGTGGCCTGCCGGGCCCGGATCACCGCCGGGCACCGGGAGCACGCCGAATCCCCGCGGGGCCGACTGGGGCGGCCCCGCGGGAAAGGCCAGTGGCGCCCGCTCGCTACGGCACGGGGCTCCCCGTGCAGCCGCGGTCGATGCGACCGGTCTCGAAGTATCCGACGACGTCCTCGGCGCAGTCCTCGGTCCGCAGAGCCGAGCCGTGCACGTCGTCGCCGACGGTGTAGACCCGGCCGCCGACGAGCGCCCGCGTCATCGGCGTCCACTCGTAGGGCGCCGCCGTTTCCCACCGGTGCCCGGACAGTACGAGCGATCCCCTGGAGGCGTTCAGCTCGCCCTCCTGGGCGGGCAGCGGCCAACCGGCGCAGCCGGCGGAGAAGATGCCGCTCCGGCCGGTGACCGGGTTCTCCGCCAGCCGTTCCTGGTAGGCGGCCCAGGTCTCCTCGAAGGCGGGCCGCTCGGGGTCGCCGTTGCAGCCGATCGCCTGCTGCGTCGCGGAGTTGAATGGCTCGGGGGCGCCCGGCGGGACCTGCGGGGCCCGCCCGCCGGCACCCGCCAGCTCCCTGACGGCCGGCGGCGCGGGACCGTCCGGGGCCCCGACCGTGCTCAGCAGCTCGGCGAGCGCCTGGCCGGCCCTGTCCCACTCCCTGGAGTCCCGCGTGGCCATCCTGGCCACCAGCGCTCCGTCTCCGTACACCCCGATGTCCGTGTACAGGTGGGGGGCCTGGTCGTAGGAACGGACCAGGTCCTGCACCGTGGCGGCCACCTCGTCCGCGGTGGTGCCGAGGCCGTAACCGGCGTTGCGCGCCGCCAGCCACTCCGCGAAGCGGGCGAAGTTGCGTTCGGTGGCGGCGGCGCGGGCCTCCGACGTCTCGTCCCAGGTGATCCCGGGGAGCACGACGCTGTCCAGGAACATCCGGTCGACGCCGCGCGGGAAGAGGCCGCGGTAGACGACGCCGAGCCGCGTTCCCCAGGACACCCCGAAGAAGCTGAGCTTCCGCTCGCCCAGCGCCCGCCGGACCCGGTCCAGGTCACGGGCGATGTTCTCCGTCGTGAGCGCGCCGACGAAGTCGGGGTCCGTCTGCCCGCACGCCTGGTTCCAGGCAGCCGCGTCGTCGTACATCTCGCGGGCGGCCGTCTCGGTCAGCGGCCCCGGCGCGGCCGGCCCCCGGCCCGGCCGACCGCAGTCGGGCGTGGTGCTGTAGCCGACGCCACGAGGGTCGAAGCCGATCAGGTCGTAGCGATCGTCGAGCCGCGCGCTCGCCTCGTTCCGCATCACCAGGTCGAACGGCATCAGGAAGCCACTGCCGCCGGGGCCGCCGGGATTGACCGCCAGGCTGCCGAGCCGCCGCTCCTGGTTCTCGGCCGGCAGCCGCGTGACCGCGACGGAGACCTGCTCGCCGTGCGGGTCCTCGTAGTCCAGCGGGACGTCGATCTCCCCGCACTCCAGGCGTTCCAGCACCGCGCGCGCCTCCGGGAGGCGGTTCTCGGTGATGCCCCGGGCCAGCAGTACCTCGTCGGAGTAGACGGGGCATTCCTGCCAGTCGATCCGCGGCCTCGCCTCTTCCACCGCGACGGCGGGCGAGGAGGCGATCAGGCATCCCCACACGGAAGCGAGTCCGGTGATACCGGCGACGAGGCGTCGTCGCCGCGCTGGGCGGCCCCTGGCCGGCGACGGATTCATCGCCTGGGTAGTGGTCATGTACGTCTTCCTTCTCGCGCGTCCAGAGATCGGGCGACGACTCAGCGGCACGGCGGACAGCGGTGGACGGCGAGTCGGCCCACGACCACTCTCGGCCCGCGGGCGGCTCGGCGCGTCCGGCGCGGGGCGCATCATCGCCTCTGTCGTGAGAGGTACGCGGGAGGCCGCGTCTGTCGCGCGGGGGACGCGGCGCGCCCGGCCCAGGGCGGACACGGCGGACGCGGCGGACGCGGCGAACACGGCGGACGCGGCGGACGCGGCGGACGCGAGCGGGCCGGATCAGTCGCTGCCCGCGAGGATCAGGCCGGACTCGTAGGCGTAGACGACGGCTTGGACGCGGTCCCGCAGGTCGAGTTTGCCCAGCACCCGGCTGACGTGTGTCTTGACCGTGCCCTCGGTCACCCGCAGGCATCGGGCGATCGCCGCGTTGGACATGCCGCGGCCCAGGAGAACGAGGATCTCGAGTTCGCGCTCGGTCAACAGGCCGAGCGCGCCGTTCGAGGCGGTCAGTACCGGGACGGTGGCCACGTAGCGCTCCAGCAGCCTGCGGGTGACGCTCGGCGCGGTGACCGCCTCGCCGCGGGCCACCACGTGGACGGCGGCGACCAGGTCGCGGGCCAGGGTGTCCTTGAGAAGGAAGCCGCTGGCACCGGCCCGGAGCGCGGCGTAGACGTACTCGTCGAGGTCGAACGTGGTGAGGACCAGCACCCGGCTGTTGGCGGCGGCCGGGTCGCCGCAGATACGACGGGTGGCCTCGACGCCGTCGACCCCGGGCATGCGGATGTCCATCAGGACGACGTCCGGCCGCAGTTCGGCGGTCAGCGCCACGGCCTCGGCGCCGTCTCCCGCCTCCCCGACGACATCGACGCCGGCGGCCCGCTCCAGGATCAGCCGGAAGCCGGTACGCACCAGCGTCTGGTCGTCGGCGAGAAGAACGCGGATCACGGGCTTCCTCCGGTGAGACGGTGTGCGGACGATGCGCCCGGACCGGCCTCCCGTTCGGAGCGGTGGAGGGGCAGCGCCGCACGCACGACGTATCCTCCCCCAGGGCAGGCTTCGGCGCTGAAGCGGCCGTTGAGCAGGCGGACGCGTTCCCGCATGCCGTGCAGTCCGTTGCCACCGCCGTCTTCCGAGACGATCGACGGGGCCGCCCGGCCGTCGTCGCGGACCTCGACGGACACCTCGCCCCTGCCGTAGGACACGGTGACGTCCGCGGTGGCACCTTCCCCGGCATGTTTGATCGTGTTGGTCAACGCCTCCTGGACGATGCGGTAGGCCGACAGGTCGACCGCGGCGGGAAGGGCGCTCGGGTCTCCCCTCACCCGCAGACGGACCGGAGTGCCCGCCCGTTCGACCGTGGCCAGCAGGCTCTCCAGCTGCGACAGACCAGGCGGCGGATGCCAGTTGCCGTCCGTCTCGCCCACCGCGGCCAGCACCCGGCGCATGTCGGCCAGGGAGTCGCGACCGATGCCGACGATGGCGTCGAGCGCCGCCTCGCTCTCTGCTGGCGCGTCGTGCAGGGCAGCCGCCGCTCCCTGCGCCTGGATCACGATGACCGACAAGCCGTGCGCGACGACGTCGTGCATCTCACGGCTGATCCTCGCGCGTTCGGCGGCCACCGCCAGGGCGGCCCGCTGGTCGCGCTCGCGTTCCAGGTCCCGTGCCCGGGTCCGCAGTTGCTCCTGGTATGCGCGGCGGTTCCTGGCGGCCGACCCCGTCGACCACGCCACCACCAGGGCCGAGCCGTACACCAGGGCGGTGAGCCAGGCGCTGGAGGAGGAATCCCGGTCGGAGACGCTCACCTCGCCTCCGCCTCCGCCTCCGCCTCCGCCGCCGTCCGCGGGGGCGCCGTACCTGATCACGGTGCTCGGCAGCCCGGCGGCCAACCGTCCGTGGAAGGCGTGGCAGATACTCCAGGCGGTCACCAGCGCCACCATGACGGCCAGCGCCGCCGCGGACACGGCACGGCGGCGGTGGGCCGCCACGGTGTACAGGAGCACCAGCGCGCCGCTGTCGATGATCATGGGGCGCACTGCCAACGCCACGTGGGTCGCGGTGGCGAGAGTGGCGACGGCCAACATCGCCGACGGCCACCGTCGACGCAGCGTCACGGCGACCGTGACGCCCGCGGTGGCCGTCCACCACAGCCAGGGAGTTGGGCCGTCCAGCACCTCCGCCAGTGGCCCGTACACGGTGTCGCGCACCGCCGCACCGGGGTCGTTCACCAGCAGGCACATCACCAGCAGCCCGCCCGCGAGCGCCATGTCCTGCGGTATCGCCCGGCGCCACGGGGAGCGCAGGAGAATCACCAACTGCCTGCCCACCATTCGGGGATGGTAGACCGCCGACGCCCGCCCGCCCGCTGCGAGCGGCGGACCGCCCGCGCCGAGGCCCACCGGAACCGGCCTGTCCTGGCACCGGCACCCCGGTCCGACCGGGACGGGCCCGGGGGCGGTGACGCCCGTGATCACACGTTGTCGACGCCCACGTGCCACCGCCGACCCGGAGGCGTCCAACGAGGTGAAGGTCTGCCGCCCTCCGACGCGCTGGCCGCCCAGCAGGCCACCGACGAGGCATTCGCCGGCCTCCTGATCGGCCTGCGGCGTGCCCCGGGCGCCACCCGCGGCCAGATCCGCACCCAGTTCCCGGCCGAGTCGCCGCTGCTCTCCGCACCCGGCGGCACAGGCGGTGTGCTGATCGGCATCGGGGTCACGACGGGGCACGCGTTCTCCCGGGACTGGCATTCGCCGTCCCCCCCCGCCGGCCATGGTCCGCGCCGCTACCCGGCCGAGGCGCTGGCCGCTCCCTGACAGCCAACGGCACGGTCGGGCGCCGCGCCTTCCACCACGTGTGGAAGCAACTTCTCCGCGACGCCGGCGTGCGGGCCGGGCGGCTGCACGTCACGTGCCACACCGCCGGAACGGTGCTGCTGATCCTCGGCGTTCCGATTTCGTCGTGGACGCGATAGACGCACATCACCGCTCCCGTGCCGAAGCAGGTCGGGGGCGCGCTCCCTGCGCCTGGCTTGGGCCACGAGGCTCCGCGCCCGGGGCAGTCGTCTTGGGACCAGTCGCCATGCCGCCGTTCTCGCCCGGCATCCTGCTGTCCGGCTGATCGGCCTCCTGGCCGTGAGTCCCGACGCCCACCATGGCGAGCCCGCCGGCCGCGGTCGGTGGCTCCGTCTTCGTGCCCGACGGAACGGGAGGCAGCGTTCGATCCGCGCATGACAGGGCCCCGGGTGGCGGGCGCGGAAGAAGGAAGGTCAGGCCTTACGGAGACGGGCCACGATCCCGTCGAGATCGCGGAGGAACAGGTCGGGGCGCACGAGGTGGCCGCCCGACGGCTCGTGCCACTCGTGCGGAATCCCCGCCGAGCCGAGACGTTCGCGGAACTCCCGTTGCCCCGCGAGGACTTGAGTCTCGTTGACCGTGTCGAACCAGTTGATGGGGTCGGGGCTGGTACCAGCCACCAGGAACACGCGCTTGTTCCGGTAGCTCTCCACGCGCTGCACCGGGTTGTCCGCACTGACTCGCGCCTCGTCCCACAACGGCGCGCCGTAGACGGCGCCTCCTCCCAGCTCCACCGCTGCCGAGGAGACGTTCGCCCAGTGGGTGACCAGGCCGAAGTCGCGGCGCAGGCTGGCAGGCCCGGAGTGGGAGCTGACCGAGGCGAAGTGCCCGTAGTACTTGGCCGCGTACTTCAGGGCACCGAACCCGCCCATGGAGAACCCGGAGACCGCGCGGCCGTCGTACTCGGCATAGGTCCGGAAGTTGGCGTCGACCCAGGGGAGCAGCTGTCCGATGTGGAAGGACTCCCAGTTGCGGGCACCGACGTTGGAGCTGACCGGGTTGGAGTACCAGCCCGCGTGACCTCCATCGGGCATCACGACGATGAGCGGCTTCCCGGCGGTCCAGGCGCGGATGCCCAGCCGGTCGAAGGCGATGAAGTCCTGGTCGAGGCCGCCGCCGTGGAAGAGGTACAGGACGGGATACCTGCGCCCCGAGGTGTGGTAGCCGTCCGGGAGGAGGACGTTGACGCCGGGGTTCCAGCCGATCTCGGCGGTGGCGAAGCGGTAGTACCACATCCTGGGGTCGCCTTCGCCGCGTTCGACGATGCGCAGGCCGAAGCCGTCGCCGGCCGCGTGGGCGGGGGAGGCCGCCCCCAGAAGGCCGGCCCCACTGAGGGCCGTCAGCGCGGTGATTCCGGCAGCGGCCTTCATGGCACCTCTGCGGGTTGGACGGTGCGTGCTCAACATGACCTCCGGGGAAGTGGGTTCGGATGCGCGTGGTGGCACCGTGCCCGCCTCGCTCGATCAGCCGGAACGGTAGGCGGCGACGGCCGGCACGTTCATGGCCGGCACGTTCATGGCCGGGACGGTGGGTATACGGGCGAGGGCCTGGACGGCGAGGTGCGCAGGGCAGGTCTCTCGCCCATGAGGGCTCTTGTGGGGGAGGGGACCGTACGAGAGGCAAGCGTGGTGCCCCGGCTGGGAGGCGCACAAGTGACGTAAGTCCAGGCTTACATGCGTGTCGTGTCGCCCGGTCTGTTCCCGGCGCCGCGGTCCTCGGCGGTCAGGAGCGCGCGCCCCTCGGCCGTCGCGAGGTGGAAGGCGCGTCCGGCCGTGCGGACCGTGGTGATCAGACCCGCGGCGCGCAGAACGTTCATGTGCTGGCTGACCGCCGGGTGCGTCACCTGGAGCATCCGTGCGGCTTCCACGGTGGTGCAGCCGACACGGGCGGCCCGCAGCAGCTCCGCACGGGTCCTCCCGAGGAGGCGCCCGAGTGGGTCGCGGCCCGCCACCGGCGTCGGCCCGACCGACCGCGAGGCCCAGCCGGCCGTGTGGTGGATCGGATGGACCAGAACGGGCGGCAGGTTCCCGTCTGCCAGCGTGGTCGGGGCGGGCCAGCAGAAGAACGAGGGCTGGAGCACGAGCCCCCGGCCGGCCAGATACAGGTGCTGGTCGACCGGGTAGGTGACCTCCAGAACGGGCGGACACCAGCGGGTATCCGGTCCGAGCCCCGCCAGCAGACCCTCGGTGCCGCCGTCCATCAGACTCTGCAACCGCCGTGCGCGGTCCGCCTCGACGTCCGCGCGGACGTGCCGCCAGTGGGGGCGGAGCACCTGTGCCTGGTAGGCGTGGAGAGCGTCGCCCAGCCGTGCGAGTGTGTCCGCGTCACCTTCGGCGAGTGCGCGAGTCCAGCGGGGCAGCCGTGTCGAGGTGGCCAGCCGCGTCAACTCCGTTCGCAATCTCGGGCGCGGAGTTCCCAGCAGGGTGTCGATGGCCGCCTGGAGGGTGGGGCGGTCACCGGATGTGGGGGTGAGGAAGTCCGGGGAGTAGCCGTACGGCGGCAGCAGGGGTGAGAGCAGCCGTCGGCCCTGCGGGAGCCGTGGTCGCACCCATCGACGCCAGGCGCCGAACACCCTTTCCCCGTCGGTCCGTTGCAGCGTCTGCACGCTGTTGGTGATCTCCCACAGGAAGTCCGGACCCCGGGCCACCTTGACCCGCGCCATGTCGTCGGGGGTGAAGTGGATTCGCAGCATGGACGCTCCATCGGGACCACTGCCCACGCAGCCCTGTTCCTCCTGGGAGCCGCGCATCGCTCCTCTGCCCGCCGCCGACGCGCTCGCGCAGACCGGCGGCGATCAGCCTTTACCCGCGACGGTGCCGGGATATGCCGCCCCGGGCCTGCGGCGTCCGTCGCGCGGTGAGCGACGCGGAGGGCAGGCAGCTGCTCTCCCGACGGTACCGCTCGCCCTCACACGGCGGTGCCTGCCGTGCTGCTGCCGGGCCGCTGCCGGGCCGGGCAGGACCGATGCCCGGGATGCGGCGCGACTGGCCCCGGTGCGACCGGATGCCGAGGTCATCGCCGAGCTGAAGATCCTCACCGCCCACGGAGCCGACCTGGTCGCCGCGGCGCACCGTCACCTGCTGATCCGCCGCAGAACCGGACCAGCTGGTCACCCCCCGAGACGCCGCAGTCGGAACTGGTCCGCGTCGCAGGTGCCCCTGCCCGTTCGGACGCCGGACCTCACGGCACCGGCACACCACACTCGCCCTGCTCGCCCTGCCCGCCCTGCTCGCCCTGCCCGCCGGAAGGCGGCTCAGTGGCGGGTGGCGAAGAGTTCGCCGCCGACCGCGGAACGGTCGTCGGGCACGCCGACCAGGGTGATGGCGATGTCCCGCCGGAGGTGCTCGCCGAGTACGGCGACGACGGCTTCCGTGAGAGCGGCGGCCAGGCGACCCGCGGCGTCCGGCATCTGCTCGAACAGCCCGGCCCGGCTGTTCAGTTGTACCGCCGGGCCGGGGGCGGTGCCGAGCCTGCCGCCCACGGCGAACCGTGCGGTCGGGATGCCCTGCAGGGCGATGACGACCAGCGGGCGGGCCCAGTCGCCGTAGACCGAGACAACGGCGTCGGTGAGGGTGCCGGCAAGCCGCTCCTCGACTGTGCCGTCCAGAAGTTCTTCGGCGAGGGTGACGGTGCAGTGCGGCATACTTCCTCCTGGTGCCCGTGTGAGCAAAATAGATTTGAGATCAAATATAATGGCCTCCTCGCCTCCCGTCCACCCCGGACCCGACGACAGCGGTGACTCCCGCGACCAACGTGACGCCGGCGATCTGGACGCCGCCATCCGCGCGCTGCTGTTGGTGATGCCCCGCGCCATCGGGCGGATCAAGCGCATGGAGGTCCCCGAGGAACTGCGGGGGATGGCGCTCGCCCCGCGCCATCTGTCGCTGCTGTCACTGCTGCTCCTCGACGGCCCGATGACGGTCCGCGAGCTGGCCGATCGACTTGAGGTGGCACCGACGACCGCGAGCCTGCTCGTCGGCGAACTCAGCAGAAAGGGCGTACTGGACCGGCGCGAGGACGACGACGACCGGCGGCGGCGTATCGTCAGCGTCCCGGCGGCGAAACGGTCGGCACTGGAGCGCTGGCTCTCCCCGGGCGCACGTGCGTGGCGTACCGCGCTCGACCCGCTGGAGCCGACCGAACGAGCCGCCGTGGTCAAGGCGTTCACCGCCTACGAGGCAGCGCTCGCCGAAGGGACCGAGGACTGAGCGACCGGGCAGGCCCGGCCCGGCGGCAGGGCGACGCGACCGACCGCCCGGCCACCTCTGCGCGCGCTCGCGCACCGTGCCCCGGCACGGCAGCGGGTGTCAGCCGGGACCGCCCCACGCCCGCCGCTTCGCCCGGAGCCCTGCGTACGACCCACTCCTGCCGGTCCGCAGACCCAGGCGGCCACTTCCGCCGAGCGCGATGAGGACTTCGGCGCCCGCGTCCGAAGGGCCGCGAACGCCGCCGTGGTCCGCGGGCCGTCGTTCAACTCCAGGACTCCGAGGCCGGCACCGATCACGACCGCGCAGTCGGACGCCACTCCCACCACGGTTCGAGCGCCACCAACAGCCTCGCCCCGGGCGTGGGTAGCAGGCGAGCAGCCTCGGCGAGCTGGCGGAGGCTACGAGATTCAAACCGTGGGGGCGTGAACCCAACACGCTTTCCAACTGTTCGTCGGAGTGTCCGGAGCTGTTCGCGCTTGTCCCGACCTGCGGCGGCCCGCGCGATCGACCGCGCGCTGAACGCCCCCGGAAAGAGCTGAATGAGACCAGGATTGAGACCACTCAGACTCACTGGCCGGCTTCGGGGTCGCGCCCCTGGTAGGCCTGCCCAATCACGGCGGCGATCCTCCAACTCACCGCTCAAGATCAAAAAACAAACCTCCGGGTGGTGCTGACATCGCTCGCCCGCTGAGGGAGCGTTGACAGCGTCGAGTGCCGGCGTGCCTCGTGCGGCCGGGGACGAGGAGGTGCGCTGTCGGGGTAACAGAGGCAATACGGCAGATCAACCTGAACCGTCAGTTCCGTGATCAAGGCAGCGGTGAGCTTCTCGACGCAACGCAGGGACAACGAAGGCCCCGACCGTGATCTCGGTCGGGGCCTTCGTTGTGCGCCGGTGTGCAGCCGCCCGGGTCAGCCGTCCGGTCCGCCGCGGGCGCGGTTCCAGGTTCGGCGGTTCCGCGCCGCCGTGTAGATGCTCTCCACGGTGGCCGCGGTCCAGACGTCCGTGAGGGACTTCATCGTGGCGATCTCCCGGTGGCGCACCACACGTACGTCGTGCAGCGAAGGCACCACCACGACCTTCCGCGCGTCCACGAAGGCGAGCACTGGGGAGACTGCGACGGGGAAGCCGCACGCCCGGGTGAGAGCCGCGGAGGCGCGTCTGGCCTCGGCCCGGGATTTGCGTACGTAGGGATAGGACCGGTCGGCGATCTTCACGGAATCGTCGCCCACCCAGATGTGTGCTCCGCTGTGGTGCTTGGTGTTGATGGAGAAGACTCCGCCCGGCCCGATCAGCAGGTGGTCGATGTCCACGTCGCGCGGCAGCGGTATCGAGTGCAGGACGCGCCAGCCCCTGGCAGCGAGCCGTTCCAGCTCGGCGCCCGCCTTCTGCTCACCGCGCAGGCCCTTCCGCCAGCTGTCCGCCTCGGACGTGCGGCCCAGCAGCTTCGTGAGCAGGTAGCGCCAGAAGCTCGGTCTCAGCTCGGCGAGTTTCGCCAGCAGCGCCTCGCCGGGCCGGTTCGCGGCGAGGTCGTCCTCGGGGCGAAGCCCGACCGCCGGGGGGCGGACCTGGGGCACGGGATCGGTGGGAGCGGGCGGTGCTGTGACGGTGCTCCCCTGCGACGTTTCCGCCAGATGGGGGGCGAGAGCGTCCAACGCGGCATCGCGCTGTTCCTCCACGAGCACCGTGATCCGCCCGGTGGTCCGGTCGAGCCAGGCGATCTTTTCACCGGCCGGGGAGTTCACATACAGGCGGTCATGGCCGAAGCGCTTCCACGGGGAGACCGTTAAGCCGTGCGACTCGCTCATATCGCCCCCGCCAGTGCGTCCATGGCCTGATTCTGCTCCGCGCGCTGCGAGCGGCGGGACGGGCGGCGTGCCAGGGGAGTGACGACGCCGTTGACAAAGCGGTCGACGGCCTCGTCGATACTGCGGATGAAGCTGGTCTCGGCGTTGCCGCGGGTATTGCCCATGCTCTTGAAGAGGGACAGACGGAAACCGGTGATCCGGGCTCCGTCGCCCGGGAGCAGATCGGCCGGCTCCGGGCGCAGTCGTTCCAGGGTGCCGCGTGGTCCGGTACCCTCCTCGACCAGCGTCTCGACGTGCACATCGCCGGGGCGTCGCTCAGCTGCCGGAGCAATCGCTTGGCCCAGGAGAGAGGGTAGCCCTGCTCGGGCGCGGGGACGTCCACGGATGTGCGCAGTTTGCCGGTGCGCAGATCCGCTGTGATGGCGAGCACGCCGCGCGTTCCCTCGATGCGGAGTTCGGCGTTGAGGCGGCCGTCGCGGCAGAGCTGGTCGGCGAGGGCGACGCGGCGGGCACTGGGATCGGCGGTGCGCCTGCCACGCTGCACCGGCAGGACCTTCTGGCCCAGCTCGCCCCCCAGTCGGAGACACACCTGCCGGACCAGGCGTTCCCAGCTCTCCACGACGTCGACCGCGCGCTGGTCACCCTGGCTGAGGGTTTCCTCGTCGATCGCGTTGCGCACCGGCACCCAGGAGGGGCCCATGTTCTGGAAGCCATGGCACCCCGAGTTGCCGTGCTCGAGGTAGTGCAGGAGCTCATGGAGAACCCAGGCGTGCGCGGCATTGCCCACGCCCTCGTGGCGGATCAACATCCGCGCCTGATGCGTCACTTCTGCCCAGGACAGATGCCAGAGCGACACCTTGTGCTTACGACGCCGGTCAATCTTGATCTCGACGAGTGGACTGCCCTCCAGCGCAACATCATTGGAGAGTGTGATCACCGCCTCGTACCCGCGGCGGGCGGCGATGTCCACGTAGTCCTGGACCTGCTCGGGCTTGAGGGGATTGCCGTTCGTCTTCGTTTCGACGAGGGCGGTCCACAGTTTGCCCGCCCGCTCGACGCGGATCACGCCATCCGGGCGTTTGGGAGCGTCGCCGTGCGGCAGTGACACCTCCGTGAAGGTCTCCATGCGGCCGGCCGGAGCGCCGAAGGCGGCGGTGAGGCGACGGCCGAATTCCGGCACCTGGGCCATCACGGACAGCAGGACGGAGGTGGCGCGGGCCTCACGCTCGCGGTCGTTCTTGAGCGAGGGGACCGGGAAGAGCCTGGCCTGTTTCCAGGAATCGTGCTCCGCGAGCGACTTCTTGGCGACCTTGGGCAGGGTCACCTTCTTCCTCGCGGTACGGGGGCGCCGGGCCGGGCCCGGGACCGTCGCCGCCACGACCGGCTCGGGGACCGGCGGCGGGGCCGGCACCGCGTCGACGAGCGGCTTTTCGGGCTCCCGGACTTCGGTATCGGGCTCCGCGGTATCGGGCTCCGCGGTGTCGTCCTCCCCCTCGTCATCGACGTCGATACCGAAGTCCGTCGCCAGACCGGCGAGTCCGCTTTCATAGCCTTGGCCGATGGCCCGGAACCGCCATTCCCCGGCCCGCCGGTATATCTCGCTGAAAACGAACGCGCTCTCGGCCCCCGCGTCGTCGATGCTGAACCCGAGCAAGTCCTCTCCGGCGGCATCGGAAAGGGTCAGGCGCAGATCGTGCAAGCCACCGAACCTGGCGCCGCCGTACCTGCTGGCCGCGATCGCCACACGTTCGACGTCCGGCGGTATGGCCGAGAGGTCGAGGCTGATCCGGTCCTCGTTCCCGTCGGCGACTGGGGTCTTGCCGAGGAGCTGGACGCTGCCGTCCGGTGCGTCGGGGTTGTTGTAGAAGAAGAAGTCCGCGTCACTGCGCACCTTGCCGGATGCGTTCAGCAGGAGAACGGAGACGTCCGCGTCACCGTCACCCGAGTCGCTGCTCCAGGTCAGGCGGACGAGTACACCCCCGACGGTCTCGCTCAGGTCTCTCAGAGCGATGTTCGCGCCTTTGATCATTTCGCGCATGCGGCCCCCCAGGCTGCTGCGGCGTTTCGCACGCCTTCACGTTGTGTCGAGGCACCATAACGCCGAATGACCGCGCCTGGCACAGAAACGGACACACGGTGCTCGGCAGGTACAGGAGGCCCCCTGGTCGGGCTCCGGATGGTCTGGGGTACTTCTGCCGACCAGCTTGTTCTTGCTCATCCGGGCCGGGTGAAACGGAACTGTCCAGTGCGCCGGCGACGCCGGGACACACCAGAGTTGGGGCATCGAAATGCGCGACGTCGGGAGGTGACTCAGGCGCGAGGGGCCAGTCGTCGCGCCAATCCGCGTCGCAGCCGGGCGGAAGCTCCGCGGAGCATTCCCAGATGTCGATCTAAACGGATACGTCTGGGGCGTGAAGTGGCACTGCCTGTATCCGGGAGCCAGGCTTCTCCCCGAGTCGGAGGCGGCCCCCGCTGGTCGAAGGCAGTCGGGATCGACTTCCATGGAGTGCGTGTCCAGACGGACGCGCACAACTTGACCTTGGTCTTCTTGGGCCTTCAGATGAGCGCGGTCCCGGTTGGACGCGCCCTCTATGTCACGGATTGAGCATGTTCATCCGTATGGCCTCCTTGCCGGAATGCGCCCTGCGTGCGCCACGCATCCTTGCATGCGCCCCCATGTGCGTTTCTAACGTGACGGGCCATGGGAGCATCGACCGAAGAGGTTCTCGACCGGCTCAGCCACCCACTGCCCGTTCACATCCACTCGGCCCCTCCTGTCGTGACGGGCACCGACAAGGCTGCCGCAGCCATCGACCGGAAACGCGCGCGGAAGAACCCCGGAGACGAGCGCAGCCCTCGCAAGCCCGATCTCGCACCGTTGCGGGACGGCGACCGCAGGGATCTCGTCGCCACCCCCTGGGAGTTGCTCGCCACCCTGGCAAGGGCCACCACGCTGGCTCGGCAGGGACGCGGCAGAGGGCTGGCCGAGCACTGGCAGGCCCTGAAGTACTGCCAGGCTCTGGCGGGCAACTCCTTCGGACGCCTCACGCTCACCGACGAGGGACAGACCCCCGAACAGTCCTATCGCGCCATGCAAGCCCGAGAGCTCGGGCGCGCCTTCGGGCTCGCCGTCGCAGAGCGCGCCGTGCGACACCGCTTCCCCGACCGTCTGATCTCCACCGTGGATGCGGAGCCCGTTCTGCTGGCCGGATTCGCGAAGTCCGGTTCGCGGCCCGCGCTGGGTGCGCGCCCGCGCCCCGACTTCTTCATCGAGGCGTGGCGGCCCGGCGAGCCGTCGAGCGTGTTCGTGGTGACGGTGAACGGGAACCACCAGGTCGCCACCAAGCGGACCAGCAAGGCCGACCGCTCCGCATTCCTTCAGCTCGCCAGAGCCGGTGAACGTGCCGAACACCTTCACCTCGGCGAATGGAACACCACGCCGTGTCTGCTGATGTCCACCGAACTGCTCGCTCAGGAAGGCATCGTCGTCAACGCCCTGCAAGCACCGGGGTCCGGGTTGCTGCCACCCAGGCCGGCCGAGGGGCGTGGGAGCGCAAATGTCAATCCGGAGGCAGCGGAAGGCCCGCCCGAGAAAAACCTCACGTACGCCGGTGCCGTGCCGCTCCCGCCTGCCCAGGACGGCGTGGCACGTTTCCATGACGGCTTCTTCGTCCCCCGCAGGCACCTCGCCTGGTTCGCCCAGGTGCTGGCCCGGACCAGCGCGGCGGCCCAGTTGGCATTCGCCGGGGCGGGCGAGGAGATCGCTCCCTACCTGACGACCAAGCAAGGCCGCAAGCACTACGCACAGCGGACGTTCGCAGGCTCCTCCAGCGTCCGCGACGCCTCACACGACATGGGTCCAGCCCACTTCGTCGGCACAGACCAGGTGTTTCGCCTCGGCGGGAACCGCGTCGAGGCATTCTCCGGGATGGCCACGGACCTGTACGAGCTGCTGGCGGCAGGCCGGGTCGAGGAGTACCGGCACCGGGCGTACGAGCGGCGCGGCACCTGGCCGAGCGAGGTGACGGCCCCGAAGTGGGGTCCCGTCTCATTCGGCGACGACGGCACTGTGATGGCCCTGCGCATGCTGCCGCCCCGCGCGAACACCTCCCCAGCACCTCACCCATAGACCGACTGATATCAGACGCAAACTGCCGCGTGCGTATACGGTCACATGCTCAAAGCGGCGGACATGCGCGAGGGCTGCCTGCTCGGTGCCGTCCTGCTCAGCCTCGGTGTCCCGGACGCGATGCTCAAGGACGTCGCTCGGAAGATCGTCGGCGCCCTCCGGGGAACCCCGGCCGCACCCGCTGTGGACAAAAACCAGGACAACGAGGGCTGAGGCACAACGAAGGCCCCCGGCCGTGGATGGCGGCGGGGGCCTTCGGTCAGCCCGGTGAGAGCTGGCGGAGGATACGAGATTCGAACTCGTGAGGGTGTGAACCCAACACGCTTTCCAAGCGTGCGCCCTAGGCCTCTAGGCGAATCCTCCGCCGGACACGATACAAGACATCGTCGGATGCTCGCGAACCGTTGGGTGGGGGCGGGGGGAGGGGCGGAGATCCGGTAGGGTGGCGGCAGCCCCTCACGCGGCGCTATCTCGTTGAACTCCCCCAGGGCCGGAAGGCAGCAAGGGTAGGCGAGCTCTGGTGGGTGCGTGAGGGGCCCTTCGTCTGTCAGTGGTGGCCGATATCGTCGGAGTCGTGTCCTCCCTCGCGCTGTACCGCCGCTACCGACCCGAGACCTTCGCCGAGGTCATCGGGCAGGAGCATGTCACCGATCCCCTCCAGCAGGCCCTGCGGAACAACCGGGTCAACCACGCGTATCTGTTCAGCGGGCCGCGGGGTTGTGGCAAGACGACCAGTGCGCGCATCCTCGCCCGCTGTCTCAACTGTGAGCAGGGGCCCACGCCCACGCCGTGCGGGGAGTGCCGCTCGTGTCTCGATCTCGCGCGGAACGGGCCGGGATCGATCGACGTCATCGAGATCGACGCGGCTTCGCACGGTGGTGTCGACGATGCCAGGGAGCTGCGGGAGAAGGCGTTCTTCGGCCCGGCGGCCAGCCGGTACAAGATCTACATCATCGACGAGGCGCACATGGTCACCCCGGCGGGGTTCAACGCCCTGCTGAAGGTGGTGGAGGAGCCGCCGGAGCACCTGAAGTTCATCTTCGCGACCACCGAGCCGGAGAAGGTTATCGGCACCATCCGGTCGCGGACCCATCACTATCCGTTCCGGCTGGTGCCGCCCGGCACGTTGCGCGACTACCTGGGGGAGGTGTGCGCCCGCGAGGCGATTCCGGTGGACGGGGCCGTGCTGCCGCTCGTCGTGCGGTCCGGGGCCGGGTCGGTGCGGGATTCGATGTCCGTCATGGACCAGCTGCTCGCCGGGGCCGGCGAGGACGGTGTCACCTACGACATGGCCACGGCGTTGCTGGGCTACACGGACGGCGCGCTGCTCGACGCGGTGGTCGACGCCTTCTCGGCGGGGGACGGCGCGGCGGCGTTCGAGGTCGTGGACCGGGTGATCGAGGGCGGTCACGATCCGCGGCGGTTCGTGACGGATCTGCTGGAACGGCTGCGCGACCTGCTGATTCTCGCGGCCGTGCCCGATGCCGCGGACAAGGGCCTGATCGACGTGCCCGCGGACGTGCTGGAGCGGATGAGTGCCCAGGCCGCTGCCCTGGGCCCGGCAGAGCTGAGCCGGGCGGCCGACTTGGTCAACACCGGGTTGACCGAGATGCGGGGTGCCACCTCGCCGCGGCTCCAGCTGGAGCTGATCTGCGCCCGCGTGCTGCTGCCCGCGGCCTACGGTGACGAGCAGGCGCTGCTGAGCCGTCTGGACCGGCTGGAGCGGGGAGCGGCACTCGCCCCGCCGTCACCGCCGATGGCCGCTGCCCCCGCACCACCGCAGGCAACCGCCCCGCCCCCGCCGCAGGCGGTCACGCCTCCGCCTGCGCCTCCGCCCCCGCCGCCCGCCGCGGAGGAGCCGCGGCCGCAGGCGGCGGCCGGTTCCGGGCCGCGGCCCGGGGCCTGGCCCACCGCGCCTCGGCCGCCGGCGCAGGCGCCGGAGCCCGCGCGGCCGGAGCGCTCCGCGCCGGCGGCCCCGGCGGCCCCGGTTGCCGCGTCGGCCGCCGCCTCGGCCGGTGACCAGGAGCGGGTGCGGCAGGTCTGGCCGAGCGTGCTGGACGCGGTCAAGGGCAAGCGCCGCTACACCTGGATTCTCCTCAGTCAGAACGCCCAGGTGCTGAGCGTCGAGGGCGGCGTGCTGCGGCTCGGCTTCGCGACGCCGGGGGCGCGGGACAGTTTCGTCAACGGCGGCAGCGAGGACGTGTTGCGCCAGGCGCTGGGCGAGTCGCTGGGCGGGCAGTGGCGGGTCGAGGCCGTCGTCGACCCGGGCGGCGGCGCTGGGGGCCCGGGCGGGGGCGGCGGCGGGCGGCCCGTTCCGCCCGCACCGCGGCCCGCGGCTCCGGCGGCCGCGCCACCGGAGCCGCGCCCCGCCGCCGCGCCGCCCGCCGCGGGCGCGGCGGGCGGCGCGGCGGGCGTTCCGGCGGCGGCGCCGCAGCCGCAGCCGTCGGGTCCGCCGCCGGTCGCCGTCGAGGACGACGTCCCCGCCGAGGACGATCCGGATCTCGACGACACGGCGCTCAGCGGATACGACCTGATCGTGAAAGAGCTGGGAGCGACAGTTATTGAGGAGTTTCATCACGAGTGAGACCGCAGCGGCCCGAGCCCGTAGGCTCAAGGGGTACGCACACGTCGTCGACGAGCCAGGAGTGAGCCGTGTTTCCCGGTGGTGGGGTCGATATGCAGCAGTTGTTGCAGCAGGCCCAGAAAATGCAGCAGGACCTTGCCGCGGCGCAGCAGGAGCTGGCCGAGACGCCCGTGGAGGGTTCCGCGGGCGGCGGGCTGGTCAAGGCGACGGTCACCGGCTCCGGTGAGCTGACGGCCCTGGTGATCGACCCCCGGGCGGTGGACCCGGACGACACCGAGACCCTTGCGGACCTGGTGATCGCCGCGGTCCGCGACGCGAACAACGCGGCGCAGGAGCTGGCCAAGACCAAGCTCGGACCCCTCGCACAGGGGCTGGGCGGGGGCGGCGGCCTCCCCGGACTGCCGTTCTGATGTACGAGGGCGTCGTCCAGGACCTCATCGACGAGCTGGGGAGGCTCCCGGGCGTCGGCCCCAAGAGCGCTCAGCGGATCGCGTTCCACATCCTCCAGGCCGAGACGACCGACGTCCGCCGTCTCGCGCACGCGCTGACCGAGGTCAAGGAGAAGGTCCGGTTCTGCGCCGAGTGCGGCAATGTCGCCCAGGAGGAGCGCTGCCGGGTCTGTCTCGATCCGCGCCGCGACCCCGCGGTGATCTGCGTGGTCGAGGAGCCCAAGGACGTGGTGGCGATTGAGCGTACCCGCGAGTTCCGCGGCAGGTACCACGTGCTGGGCGGGGCCATCAGCCCGATCGACGGCGTCGGCCCCGGCGATCTGCGGATTCGGGAGCTGCTCGCGCGCCTCGCCGACGGCGCCGTCACGGAGCTGATCCTCGCCACGGACCCCAATCTGGAGGGCGAGGCGACCGCCACCTACCTGGCCCGGATGGTCAGCTCGCTGGGTCTGCGGGTCACTCGGCTGGCCAGCGGGCTGCCGGTGGGGGGAGACTTGGAGTATGCCGACGAGGTCACCTTGGGACGTGCTTTCGAGGGTAGGCGGCTGCTTGATGTGTAATGCAGGCATTGCAGGCGCAGACGTAGCGACCGTTGGGGAGGCGACCAGGTGATGACCGAAGCGACGCCGATACCGCAGACGCCCGTGGAGGGCACCACCATCGGCCCGGCCGGGGGCCAGGCCGGCCCGGACGACTTCGCCGTTCAGATCGCCGACCAGGTGGAGACTTTCATCGTGGCGGTCACAGAGGTGGCCAAGGGGGACGATCCGGACAGCGCCGTGCCCTACCTGCTGCTCCAGGTCTCGCAGGTCCTGCTGGCGGGCGGCAGGCTCGGCGCGTACGAGGACATCGTTCCCGAGGAGCGCTACGAGCCGGACACCGGTCCTGAGCCGGACATGGACGAGTTGCGCGAGCGGCTGGCCGCGCTGCTCGCGCCGGTCGATGTGTACTCGGAGGTGTTCGACCCCTACGTGCCGCGCAGCACCCCGGTGGCGGCCCGGATCTCCGATGATCTGGCGGACATCATCTCCGATCTGCGGCACGGCATGGCGCACTACCGCAAGGGCCGGGTGAGCGAGGCGCTGTGGTGGTGGCAGTTCTCCTACCTGTCGAACTGGGGGCCCACGGCGAGCGCCGCGCTCCGCGCGTTGCAGTCGCTGGTGGCGCACGTCCGGCTGGACACGCCGCTGGCCGAGCTGGACGGTCTGGACACGGACAGCGATGCCGAGGACGGCGATCTGGAACGTCAGGCCGGCCGCGTCATGGCGGCCGAGATCGCGGCCCCGCTCGGTCTGCGTTCCGGCCCTTCCTGATCGACCGCGTCGGCGGCTGACCACTCGTGTCGGCGGCTGGCGCACCAAACGCGCCGTGGTGCGGTCCTTTCCCGTTCCAGCACGTTCGCGGGACGTTCGCGGGACGCTCGCGTCAGGAATAGCCCCGCGCCCCCGGGGCACTCGGTGGCCACGTCAACTCCTCGACCTGAAGGAGGACCACATGGCAGGCCACAGCACGGGGCTGTCGAGACGCGAGAGCAGCGGGCTGTCAACGGCGAGCCTGGTATGCGGAATTGTCGGCCTCTTCTTCGCCGGAATCATCCTCGGAACGATCGCGTTGGTGCTCGGCGCGGTCGCGTACCGCAGCACCCGAAACGGTATGGCGAAGGCGGGCATGGTGCTCGGCGCGGTGGACATCGTGCTGGCGATCGTGGTGATGGCAACGCTCAGCTCCGACGGCGGCGGCTGGGGCATCGGCGGCTGAGGCGGCGGAACGCAACGCGCAGAACCGGGGCCACCGGCGGCGGCACCGCGCCGCACCGGCCGTGCCGCGCCCGCCCCGGTCCCGTTCCCGCGCCCGCCCCGGTCCCGTTCCGCTGGGGACTGCGAAAGGCCGGTGTCGGCGTGCCGCTGCTCAGCTCACCGGGCTGATCAGCAGCAGAGCGATATCGTCGCTGCGCGACTCCGTCTGTCGCGCGTGCCGCAGCAGGCCATCGGCGAGCTCGTCCATCGGACGGCCCGACGGCGCCCCGCCGAGCTGCGTCGCGAGCTCGGCGATCGCGTCGCCGAGGTCGATGCCGGGCCGCTCGATCAGCCCGTCCGTGTAGAGGAGCAGTACCGCGCCTTCCGGCAGCCCGGTCTCCGTGGCCGGGTACGCGGCGTCCGGCTCGATGCCGAGCAGCGGGCCGGGCGGGACCTCCAGCGCCACCACCCGCCCGTCCGGATACCGCACGAGGGGCGGCGGGTGCCCGGCCGTCGAGAGGCTCAGCCGCCGCGCGGACAGATCGAGTTGGACGTACAGACAGCTGGTGAACAGGCCCGGGTCGAGATCCGTCAGCAGCCGGTTCGCACGCGCGAGCACTTCGCCCGGTGGTTCGCCGGCGGTGGCGTGCACGGCGGTGCGCACCTGGCCCATCAACGCCGCCGCCGTCACGTTGTGGCCTTGAACGTCGCCGATCGCCGCCGCGACCGAGACCGTTCCGGAGCCGTCCTCGTCCAGCCGGATCAGGTCGTAGAAGTCGCCGCCGATCTCCATGCCGTGCGAGGCGGGCAGGTAGCGCGCGGCAACGTCGAGCCCCGGCACGCGCGGGAGCACGCGCGGCAGCAGACCGGCTTGCAGACGGCGCGCGAGGTGGTGACGCGTGTCGTGCAAGCGGGCGCGTTCCAGGGCCTGCGCGATCAGACCGGCGAGCGAGGACATGATCCCGCGCTCCTCGGCCGAGAATTCGTGCGGGCGTTCGTACGAGATGACGCAGCAGCCGACGGTCCGTCCCGTCGCGATCAGCGGCAGCATCGCCCAGGCGGACTTCCCTGACAGTTCGGCCAGCCCGGGGAAATGCGCCTCCACGGCTTCCGGCGAGGGGTAGAACGCGGGTGCGCCGTCCGCGATGACGCGGGCCGAGGGTGTGGTGGCCGGGGTCAGGGAGGCGCCGTCGAAGTGGGCGACGGCCTCGGGGCGGTAGCCGCGATGGCCGAGGGCCCGCAGCCGGCCGCCCTCGGCGACGAACATCAGCAGCCCCTGGGCGTCCAGCGCGGGCATGATCTGGCTGGCGACGAGGTCCACGACGTCCCGCACGCTGACCGCCTCGGTCAGCACGGTGGCCAGCTGCATCATGTGGTACAGCGACCCGGCCCGCGTGGGCGCCGCGCGCGCCTCCGAGACGGCGCGCGCCCCCGGCGCGGCCGACGCCGGAGTGATGCGCACGCTGATGCCGAAGGCGTCGGGGTAGAGCTGGAAGCGCAGCCACCGTTCCGGCGGCTTGAGCGCGGTGAACGATCCCGGCTGGCGGCTGAACAGCGCCGCCCGGTACCTGTCCTCGAACACCGGGTCGGACAGCCACGGCAGTGCGTCCCACGGCCGCGCGCCGAGCAGCTCGGTCACGTCGGCGCCGACGAGTTTGGCCGCGCTGCCGCTGACGTACGTCAGCCGCCCGTCCAGGTCGAGCGCCCAGCAGCCTTCCGGGAGCCGTTCCGCGAACCCGGCCGCCGCCTGCGCCTCCTCGTGCCCCGGCGTGCGCGCCCGCGGGCGCACCAGTACATGCGGCTCTTCACTCACGCGAACGGGTCGCCCTTCGCGTTCGGCCCCGGCGAGCAGGTCGGCCAGGCGGGTGGTGGTGTCGTCGAGGATGTCGCGCTCGTCCCGCGCCAGCTCGTCCGGGTGGTTCCCCGGCCAGATCAGCGCCATCGCGCCCCAGCAGGTGTCCCCGCGCAGGATCGGCACGAACGCGGCGGCGAGCGGGTAGGGCGCGGCGTCGTCCGCCCCGGCGTAGCGACGCTCCATCTCACCGACGCCGAGCCACACCAGCCGCCGGTTCTCCACGGCGTCGCCGAGCGGCTCCCCGGCGTCGACCGGCACGCGCAGCCAGTCGCCGATGAACCTGCGCGGCAGCCCGGACGTCACGGCGAGCCGCAGCACCCGTTCGCCGGGCGCCAGCAGGTAGACCCCGGCTCCGTAGGCGCCGGTCTTCCGCAGGGCCCGGATCAGCGGCGGGTCGAGAAGCTCCGGGCGCGAAGGTGGCAAACCGGCCATAAGGGAACGTTAAGCCGCCTCGGCCACGCGGGCACTTCCACCTGCTCCGGCAGACGGCCGTGCGGACCGTTCGGGTCGTCCCTTCGCAAGATCACACGCGTTGCCGTGTGACATCTCTTACGTTTCGGGCACATTTCCGTGTGCCCCGGGCTCCTCGGGGCAGGGAAGCTCGCTGAGCGGGCGGGTCGACGGGGCCGCTCGGTAGAATTTATCCGGCTGTGGTCGATTTTCGGCCATGGAAAGCAAGAGAACGAGGAGCGAGCACACGTGGGCCTTGTCGTGCAGAAGTACGGCGGCTCCTCCGTTGCCGATGCCGAAGGCATCAAGCGCGTCGCCAAGCGGGTCGTCGAGGCCAAGAAGAACGGCCACCAGGTGGTCGTCGTGGTTTCGGCAATGGGCGATTCGACGGACGAGCTGATCGATCTCGCTGGCCAGGTGTCCCCGGTCGCGCAGGGGCGCGAGCTGGACATGCTGCTGACGTCGGGAGAGCGGATCTCCATGGCGCTGCTGGCAATGGCGATCAAAGCGCTCGGGCATGAGGCACAGTCGTTCACCGGCAGTCAGGCCGGTGTCATCACCGACTCCGTTCACAACAAGGCCCGCATCATCGATGTGACCCCGGGGCGCATCCAGAGCTCCGTCGACGCGGGCAACATCGCGATCGTCGCCGGCTTCCAGGGGGTGTCCCAGAGCAGCAAGGACATCACCACCCTCGGCCGCGGCGGCTCCGACACCACCGCCGTCGCCCTCGCCGCCGCGCTCAACGCCGAGGTGTGCGAGATCTACACCGACGTCGACGGCGTTTTCACCGCCGACCCGCGCGTCGTCAAGAAGGCCCGTAAGATCGACTGGATCTCGTTCGAGGACATGCTGGAGCTGGCCAGTTCGGGTTCCAAGGTGCTGCTGCACCGCTGCGTGGAATACGCACGGCGCTACAACATCCCGATCCACGTCCGCTCGTCGTTCTCAGGGCTGAAGGGCACCTGGGTCAGCAATCAGCCGCTAGGAGGGCAGCCCATGGAGCAGGCAATCATCTCGGGTGTCGCCCACGACACCTCCGAGGCGAAGATCACCGTCGTCGGAGTTCCGGACAAGCCCGGCGAGGCCGCGAAGATTTTCCGGACCATCGCCGACTCCGAGGTCAACATCGACATGGTGGTGCAGAACGTCTCCGCCGCGTCCACCGGCCTGACGGACATTTCGTTCACCCTCCCCAAGTCCGAGGGGCACAAGGCGATCGAGGCCCTGGAGAAGCGGCGCTCGCTGATCGGCTTCGACGCGTTGCGCTACGACGACCAGATCGCCAAGATCTCCCTGGTCGGCGCGGGGATGAAGACCAACCCCGGTGTGACGGCGACCTTCTTCGAGGCGCTGTCGAACGCGGGGGTCAACATCGAGCTGATCTCCACCTCGGAAATCCGGATCTCCGTCGTGACCCGCGAGGACGATGTGAATCAGGCGGTGCGCGCCGTCCACTCCGCGTTCGGTCTTGACAGCGAGTCCGAGGAAGCGGTCGTGTATGGAGGGACCGGGCGCTGATTCGCCAACGGGTCGCTCGCCGGGTCGTGCGTCGGATCGTCAACGGGTCGTGCGTCGGATCGCTCGGCGGATCGCTCGTCGTCTGGCCGATGTTGGCCAGATGTGAAGCTCTCGTGACCAAGTCGTAGGCCCGCATGGCTTGCTCCAGACCAATCCGCCGAGAGACGATTTCTACTCCCCGCACCGCTGGAAACCAACTGCGGTGCGGGGAGTGTCTTTAGTGCCCCTACCGGGGCCGGGACGCGGACCGATTGGGATCTTCACGGCGGGCGGTGGGTGTGACACGAAGTGAGGCAAAAGCCAGCAGCCTGCCCGCGCCGTACAACCTTTGCGGGGGAGAGCGTGTCCAACAGACGTGGCAGAGGTTGCAGAGGTTCTCGGTTTCCCGTCGGTACCGCCGCGCCGCCTGCCCGCCCTCGGGGGTGGGCCGGTGACCGCTCCCCTCCCGGCCTCGCGGCCGGCACGTGTCCACGCCTCCGGCGAGGACGCGGACGAAGCCATGGCTGAGAGCGCGGCCGGCACCACGATCGACTTCCTGACGGAGACCTACCGCGCCCACTACCGTTCCCTGCTCGGCCTCGCCGCCCTGCTGCTCGACGACACGGCCTCCTGCGAGGACGTGGTCCAGGAGGCGTTCATCCGCGTGCACTCCGCGCGCGGGCGCGTCCGCGACCCCGAGAAGACCCTCGCCTACCTGCGGCAGACCGTCGTCAACCTGTCCCGGTCCACGCTCCGCCGCCGCATACTGGGCCTCAAGCTGCTCGCCAAGCCCCTGCCCGACGTGGCCAGCGCCGAGGAAGGCGCCTACGAACAGCTGGAGCGCGCCGACCTGATCAAGGCGATGCGCGGCCTCCAGCGCCGCCAGCGTGAAGTGCTGGTGCTGCGCTACTTCGCCGACATGTCCGAGGCCGAGGTCGCCAAGACGCTCGGCATCTCCGCCGGTTCGGTCAAGGCATACGGCTCGCGCGGCATCGCCGCGCTGCGCGTGGCCATGGAGGCCGTCCGATGAGTGACCGCGACTCCGGCCGCCGCCTCCCAGAAGACCCGGCGGACCGGCCGGAGGCCGAGCCCGCACGCGCCGGCGTGCCGCAGGCGGACGGCGTGCCGCAGGCGGACGGCGTGCCGCGGGCGGACGGCGTGCTGCGGGCGGACGGCGAGGGCAGGGCGGAGGGCGAGGGCAGGGCGGCCGGCGAAGGCCCGTCGGCCGGCGGCGCCGGCGGCGCCGGCGGTGGCCCATTGAACGACGAGGACCGGCTGCGGGAACTCCTGCGGGACGTCGTGGACGGCATCGAGCCCTCGACCGACTCCCTCGACCAGCTGCGGCAGGCCGTTCCCGCCCGGCGCCGCAGGAAGCGGCAGCTGCTGCTCGGCACCGCGGCCTCCGTCGCCCTGCTCGGCCTCGGCGCGCCCATCGTCGTCACCGCGGCGGCCGGTTCCGGCGGCGGCAGCGACCAGGCGCGCGACATCCGCGGCGGCACCCCGCTGGACGGCGAGGACCGCGCCGGCGGCAGCTCGGACGAGTCGCTCGGGCGTTACGCGCCGGGTTCCGAGGCGCCGCTGCCCGGCGAGCACGCCGAGGGCGGCATCGACCCGTCTCTGCCGGGCGGCGCCGAGGGCGAGGGGCAGTCGGACGGCACCTCGCCCGACCCCGAGGTGACCATGGGCGTCACCTCTCCGACGTGCGACCGCAGCCAGCTCGGCGAGGTCGAGACCGTCCTCGAACCGCCGGACGAGCAGGGCCGCATCTACGGCCTCATCCGCCTCGCCAACGTCTCCGACCAGCCCTGCCGCGTCCGAGGCAACGGCGAGCTGGCCGCGCTGCCCCTCGCCCAGGGCGGCTCCGCCGACGTGCAGATCGTCGACCGCACCGAGGGCGACCGCGCCACCGAACTGCCCGCGCCCGACGAGTCCTTCGAGGAGTTGGTGCTGCCGCCGGGCGAGGCGTATCAGGTGCAGTTCGCCTGGGTGCCCGCGGAGACCTCCATCGGCAGCTGCGAGGTCGACGACGGCGGCGACCGCGGCGCTCCGCCGAGCAGCGGTCCGTCGCCCAGCACGTCCCCCGACCCGATGAGCACCGACGACGCGGGAGGCGGAACGCGTTCCCGGACCACCGGCAGCAGCGGTGAGGCCGGCGGCACGGGCGGTGCGGGCGGCACCGCGGACGACGGCGGCAAGGACGGTACGGACGGCACGTCCGGCGGCACGGTCGGCGCCACGACGGGCGCGGAGCAGGGCGGGACGAGCAGCGGCAGCGGGAACGGCGGCACCGGCGGGCCGAAGCCCTCGGCACCGGGCACCGACGGCCCGAGCACCAGCCCGGGCAACGACTCAGGCGGCTCAGGCGGCTCCGGTGACCCCAGCGGGGAGCCCACCGACGGCGAGGACCCGGCCGAGGAACCCGCGGGGAACCAGGGCGCGGACGCCGGCGTGCTGCTGCGCTACACCCCGGACGCCGGGGAGCCCGCGGCCGCACAGATCCGGATGGAGGGCACGTGCGCGGGAACGATCTACCGGACGGGTGTGCTCCAGGCCCCGACGGCATAGGCCCCGACGGCATAGGCCCCGAGGACATAGGCCCCGAGGGCACAGGCCCCGACAGCACAGGCCCGGCCCGGCGGAAGTACCGTTGAGTGCGTGTACCGGTTCCTGCTGACCCCCCGCTGGTGGGCGATCAACCTCTTTGTGGTGCTGTCGATCCCTGTCTGCCTGATCGCGGGCACCTGGCAGCTGGCGCGCTTCGAGGACCAGGTGGACTCGCACCGCGAGCAGCAGGAGCGCGCCGAGGCGACGGACGCGCCGCGGCCGCTCGCCGAGCTGCTGCCGCTGACCACCGAGACCGTCGGCAGGCAGGCCGAGGTCACCGGCACCTATGACGTCGAGCAGCAACTGCTCGTGCCCGAGCGCATGTTGGAGGGCAAGCGCGGCTACTTCGTGCTGACCCCGCTGCGGCCGGCCGACGGGGGCCCGGCGGTGCCGGTCGTCCGCGGCTGGCTGCCGGGCGCGGCCGACGACGCCGCCCCGCCCGCGCCGCCGGAGGGCGAAGTCACCGTCACCGGGGCCCTGCAGGCCGCCGAGTCGCCCAGCAAGGTCACCACGCCGACCACCGGGCTGCCCGCCGGTCAGCTGGGCGTGATCGGCGCCGCCTCGCTGATCAACGTGCTGCCGTACGACGTTTCCGACTCCTGGATCACGGTGCGGGACGCCGAGGAGCCGATGGCCGCCGTGCCCGCCGAGGCACCGACCGGTACCGGCCTCGACATGGACGCGTTCCAGAACCTCGGGTACACCGCCGAGTGGTTCGTCTTCGCGGCGTTCGCCGTGTTCATGTGGTTCCGCCTGTTCCGGCGGGAGGTGGAGTCCCAGCACGACGCCGAGCTGGAACGCCTCCTCACCGACGCCGGAACGCCCGCCGCGGAGCCCGGAACGGCCGCGGCCACCGCCACGGCCGATGCCGGAACGGCTGGGACCGTCGCCGGAACGGCTACGACGGCGGACGCTTCAGATGCTGCTGTGCGAACCGGATCTCCTGCGCCACCTGCTTGATCCGCTCCTCCACCACGAGCGAGCCGTGCCCCGCGTCGTACCGGTACACCTCGTGCGGGGTGCCCTGCCCGGCGAGGCGCTCCACATAGTTCTCGATCTGACGGATCGGGCACCGCGGATCGTTCACCCCCGCCGAGATGTAGACCGGCACCCGCACCCGGTCGACGTACGTGATCGGCGAGGACGCCGCCCAGCGCTCGGGCACCTCCTGCGGCGTGCCGCCCAGCAGGGTGCGGTCCATCGCCTTCAGCGCCTCCATCTCGTCCTCGTACGCGGCGACGTAGTCGGCCACCGGCACGGCGGCGACGCCGACCGCCCACGCGTCCGGCTGCACGCCGAGGCCGAGCAGCGTGAGGTAGCCGCCCCACGAGCCGCCCGTCAGCACCAGCCGCTCCGGATCGGCGAGCCCCGAGGAGACGGCCCACTCCCGCACCGCCCCGATGTCCTCCAGCTCGATCAGCCCGATGCGGTGCTTCAGCGCGTCCGTCCACTCCCGCCCGTACCCGGTCGAACCGCGGTAGTTGACCCGGACGACCGCGAAGCCGTGGTCGAGCCACGCCGCGGGCCCCGCCGTGAACGCGTCGCTGTCGTGCGCGGTCGGTCCGCCGTGGATCTCGAACACCGTCGGGAACGGACCCTCGCCGCCCGGCGGCGTCTGCACCAGCGCGTGCACCCGGCCGCCCGGACCCGCCACCCACGCGTCCGTCACCGGGACGGACGGCGGGGGACGCATCCCCGGCGGGTCCAGCACGATCCGGCCGGACGTCGACCTGATCTGCGGCGGCTCGGCCGCCGACGACCACAGGTACTCGGCGGTGCCGTCCGGGCGCGCGGTGGCCCCGGAAACCGTGCCCTGCGGCGTCTCGACGCGCGCGAGCGCGCCCTCGGCCAGGTCGTAGCGCCACAGCTCGCTGCGCGCCTGCCGGCTGTGCTCGACCAGCAGGCCCGCCGCGTCGGGATACCACTCGGCGGCCACGTCGCCCGGCAGGTCGAACGCCGGCTCGGTCTGCTCGCCCGTCAGCGGGTCCCAGATCATCGGCTCCCACCGGCCGCGCCGCTGGTGCCCGATGAGCAGCCGGGAGTCGCCGTCCACCGGCGCGAAGCCGAGCACGGACAGGCCCAGCTCCTTGGTGCCGCCCTCGGTGTCGTCCAGCTCGGCGACCGTGCTGCCGTCCGGGCGCACCACGCGCACGGCCGAGTGCATCGCGTCGCCGTGCTCGGTGTGCTCGACGGCCAGCAGCGTGCCGTCGTGCGACAGGTCACCGACGCCGCCGGACTGGCGGTGCCGGTAGATCTCGACCGGCTCGCCGCCCGGCCGCACCACGTGGATGGTGGTGCCGTCCTCCTCGGTCATCCGGCCCACGACCGCCGTGCCGTCGTGGCCGAGCGCGAGGCCCGCCGGGAACGACGGCTGGAGGCCGGGCACCGCGGGCTCGTCCGGCCCGCCGTGGAACGGCTGCCGCATCCACACGCCGAACTCGTCGCCGTCCGTGTCGGCGAACCACCACACCCACGCCCCGTCCGGGCTGAGCGTCCCGGTGACCGTCCCGTTCGGCCGGTCGGTGGCCTGGCGCTGCTCGCCGCTCGCCCGGTCCCACGCGTACAGCTCGAAGGTGCCCGTCGCGTTCGACACGAAGAGCGAACGGTCCGGCGCGTGCCGCGCCCACTGCGGCAGGCCCACGCGCGGCGCGCGGAAGCGCTTCTCCCAGTCGGGCATGGGCTGCCGACCGGGCGCGGGCTCCTGCACGCCGCCGGAAGCACTCCCGGAGGCCCCCGCGTCGTCGTCAGTCATCCGTCAGCTCCACGACGATCTCGACCTCCACCGGGGCGTCGAGCGGCAGCACCGCCACGCCCACCGCGCTGCGCGCGTGCCGCCCGCGCTCGCCCAGGACGTCGCCGAACAGCTCACTTGCCCCGTTGATCACCTGCGGCTGCCCGGTGAACCCCGGTGCGGAGGCCACGAACCCGACCACCTTCACCACGCGCTCGATCCGGTCCAGGTCCCCGGCGACCGACTTGACCGCGGCCAGGGCATTGAGCGCGCAGATCCGCGCCAGCTCCTTGGCGCGCTCCGGGCTGACCTCGGCGCCGACCTTCCCCGCGGTCGGCAGCTCGCCGCCGACCATCGGGACCTGTCCCGACGTGTACACGTACCGGCCGCTCCGCACCGCCGGCACGTACGCGGCGACCGGCGGCACGACCTCGGGCAGCGCGATCCCCAGCTCGGCGAGCCGCGCCTCGACGGCGCCGCCCCCGCTCACTGCGGCTTCTCGCGCTTGAAGTACGCCACCAGCTGTTCCGGATTCGGTCCCGGGATCACCTGCACCAACTCCCAGCCGTCGTCCCCCCAGTTGTCCAGGATCTGCTTGGTGGCGTGCACCAGCAGCGGCACGGTCGCGTATTCCCACTTCTTCATGGCCCTCACTCTAGCGACCACCACTGACACCCCAGGGGCCGTTCCCCTCCGCTCACGTACGCTGCCAGACGTGAGCGGAACGGGCATGAGCGGCACCGGCGGCCCCCCCGGCGGCGGTGGCACCGGCCTCCCCGGCGGCGGTGGCACCGGCGGCCTCCCCGGCGGCGGTGGCAGCGGCGGCAGCGCGGGCGGGACCAGGCTGCACGTGGTCAGCGGCAAGGGCGGCACCGGCAAGACCACCGTCGCCGCCGCCCTTGCCCTCGCCCTCGCCGAACGCGGCAGGCGCACCCTGCTGGTCGAGGTCGAGGGGCGGCAGGGCATCGCCCAGCTCTTCGAGACCGAGGCGCTGCCCTACGAGGAACGCCGGATCGCCATCGGCCCCGGCGGCGGCGAGGTCTTCGCGCTCGCCATCGACGCCGAGCAGGCGCTGCTCGACTACCTTCAGATGTTCTACAAGCTCGGCGGCGCGGGCCGCGCCCTGCGCCGCATCGGCGCCATCGACTTCGTCACCACCGTCGCGCCGGGCCTGCGCGACGTGCTGCTGACCGGCAAGGCGTGCGAAGCGGTCAGGCGGCGCGGCCCCGACGGCGGCGAACGGGCCTACGACGCGG
Source organism: Streptomyces johnsoniae (assembly GCF_031845565.1). Lineage (NCBI taxonomy): Bacteria > Bacillati > Actinomycetota > Actinomycetes > Kitasatosporales > Streptomycetaceae > Streptomyces > Streptomyces johnsoniae. The sequence continues at coordinate 132,752 of NZ_JAVREV010000013.1, forward strand.
TCGTGATGGACGCCCCGCCGACCGGCCGCATCGCCCGGTTCCTCGGTGTCAACAACGAGGTCGCCGGGCTCGCGCGCGTCGGCCCGGTGCACCACCAGGCGCAGGCCGTCATGCGGGTGCTGAGGTCGGCCGAGACAGCGGTCCACCTGGTCACGCTGCTGGAGGAGATGCCGGTGCAGGAGACGGCCGACGGCGTCGCGGAGTTGCGTGCCGCGGGCCTCCCGGTCGGCGCTGTGGTGGTCAACATGGTCAGGCCGGCCCACCACCTGCCCGCGGTGCCGGAGGGGCAGGCGGGCGAACGCGCTGTTGCCCGCGCCCTGGCCGCGGCCGGTCTGCCCGACGCCGCCGCGCTCGCCGCCCCGCTGCTCGCACAGGGCCGCGAGCACGCGCAGCGGCTGGCGCTGGAGAAGGCCCAGCGCGCCGAGCTGAACGGGCTGCGCCTGCCCGTTCACGAACTGCCGCTCCTCGACGAGGGTGCCGACCTGGCCGGCCTGTACCGGCTGGCGCGCCGCCTGCGCGAACTGGCCTGGTGAAGGCCCGTGGAGGCGGGGTGGGAACGGTGCTGCCCGCATGAGACCCGCAAGAGACCCGCATGAGGCCCGCATGAGGCGTGTATGAGGCCCGCATGAGGCGTGTATGAGGCCCGCATGAGGCCATGTGCGGACACCGCCGCACCGGACGTGATCAGGACGCCGTCGGAACACCGCCAGCACCCGGGCGGTGCGGGGAGGAGCCCGAACCGTGAGTGAGGACGTGCCCGCGCTCGACATCGACCCGCTGCTCGACGACCGCGGCATCCGCATCGTCGTCTGCTGCGGCTCCGGCGGCGTCGGCAAGACGACGACCGCCGCCGCGCTCGGCCTGCGCGCCGCGGAGCGCGGGCGCCGCGTCGTGGTGCTGACGATCGACCCGGCCCGGCGGCTGGCCCAGTCGATGGGGCTGACCGAGCTGGACAACGTGCCGCGGCCCGTTCCCGGCATCGATCCGGCGGCGGGCGGCGAGCTGTTCGCGATGATGCTGGACATGAAGCGGACGTTCGACGAGATCGTCGAGGCGCACGCCGACCGGGCGCGCGCCCGCGCGATCCTGGACAACCCGTTCTACCAGTCGCTGTCCGCGGGCTTCGCGGGCACGCAGGAGTACATGGCGATGGAGAAGCTGGGCCAGCTCGCCGCGACCGGCGACTGGGACCTGATCGTCGTCGACACCCCGCCCAGCCGCTCCGCGCTCGACTTCCTCGACGCGCCGCAGCGGCTCGGCTCGTTCCTCGACGGCCGCTTCATCCGCGTGCTGATGGCCCCGGCCAAGGCGGGCGGCCGCGCGGGGCGGAAGGTGATGAGCCTCGGCATGGCCGGGCTCTCGATGGTCACCGGCACGCTCGGCAAGGTGCTCGGCGCGGCGCTGCTGCGGGACGTGCAGACGTTCGTGGCCGCCATGGACACGATGTTCGGCGGGTTCAGGACCCGCGCCGACGCCACCTATCAGCTGCTCCAGGCGCGCGGCACCGCGTTCCTCGTCGTCGCGGCACCGGAACGGGACGCGCTGCGCGAGGCGGCGTACTTCGTCGAACGGCTCGGCGCGGAACGGATGCCGCTGGCCGGCCTCGTGCTCAACCGCGTGCACACGTCAGCCGCCGCGCGGCTCGGCGCGGAGCGTGCCGCCGCGGCGGCCGAGGCGCTGGACGCGAAGAATCTTGCGGGGGGCGGCATTGTGGATCATCTGCCCGGGCAGGATGGCTCACGGGGCGGCCGCCGCTCTCCCGAAGGCACGTCTCCGGCGGCTCCGCCCACGCCGTCGGCCGACGACGAGCCCGGCGAAAACCCCCGCCGTTCGGATGCCCATCCCGCTGTCCGTTCCGACCGGCTCACCGCGGACTTGCTGCGCGTTCACGCCGAGCGCATGCGCCGGCTCGCGCGCGAGGCGCGCACTCGGGCCCGTTTCACCGCGCTGCATCCCGAGGTGCCCGTGGCGGAAGTGGCCGCGCTGCCCGGCGACGTGCACGATCTCGCCGGGCTGCGGACCATCGGCCGCGAGCTGGCGGGGGGCGCGGACGGCCCGGCCGTGGGGTCCGGGAACGTGGGGTCCTGAAACGGGGGATGACCGGGACGGGGAGCGGATCAGCCGGCCTGTGCGAAGTCCTGGTAGGCCCCCGCTGGCAGCTCCTCGTAGTCATGTGATGCCGCGACAGGACGAGTTGTGCTGCGCTCGTACTCCATGCGCGCCGTCTCCAGCAGCCGCCGCCAGGAGGTGACGGTGGGCCGCCGGCGCAGCAGCGCGCGCCGTTCCCGCTCGGTCATGCCGCCCCAGACGCCGAACTCGACCCGGTTGTCGAGCGCGTCCGCGAGGCACTCCGTGCGCACCGGACACCCGGTACAGACCGCTTTTGCCCTGTTCTGAGCAGCCCCTTGTACGAACAGTTCATCCGGATCAGTTGTGCGGCAGGCCGCCTGCGCACTCCAGTCGGTAACCCAGCTCATGCCGGTGCCGTCCTCTCCCGAATCGAGGCTCCCCCACGGCGGCAAGTGGCATATTCACCCTTGCCAGTCCAGGACGTTACGGAACGCGAGCACGGCACAACACCCCCAGGGGGTCCATTCTTGAATGGCCCGTTCGGACTATGGGCTGTGGGCTTCACCCGCACGAGTGAAACAAGGGTCCGGCTGGTAAACACCTGTGCCGAGGAGAGGCACAACCTCTCCTCGCCTCACCCCAATGGGTGATCGAGCGCTTGACGGCTGGCCGTTTCTGTGAACTGTGAGTAGCGTAGGCGAACAGATGGACCCCTGTCCGGCTTTTGAGAACGTAGGCTTGCTGCCATGAGTAGGAAGCGTCCGGGTGGCGGGCTGAGCGCGACTCAACAGGTAGCCAAGTTCCTCGGGGTCAGCGTGCTGTCGGGGGCGGTCCTCGCGGGCCTCGCCCTGCCCGCCGTGGGGGCGTTCGGCCTCGCGGCCAGGGGCACGATGGAGGGGTTCGACGAGATCCCGGCCATGATGGAGCGCCCCCCGCTCAGCCAGAAGACGACGATCCTGGACGCCGAGGGCAACCGCATCGCGGACGTCTACTCCAGGAACCGCACGGTGATCGAGCTCGACGAGATGTCGGAGTACCTGCCGCAGGCGCTCATCGCCATCGAGGACGCCCGCTTCTACGAGCACGGCGCGGTCGACCTGCGCGGCATCATGCGCGCGCTCACGACCAACGTGGAGTCCGGCGGGGTCGAGCAGGGCGCCTCGACCCTGACCCAGCAGTACGTGAAGAACGTGTTTGTCGAGGCCGCGGGCGACGATCCGGAGGCCGTGGCCGAGGCCACCATCCAGAGCGGCGCCGCGGGCCTCGGGCGCAAGATCCGGGAGATGAAGTACGCGATTCAGCTCGAACAGGAGCTGACCAAGGACCAAATCCTCGAAAATTACCTCAACATCACGTATTTCGGGCAGCAGGCGTACGGCGCCGAGGCCGCGGCCCAGCGCTACTTCTCCAAGCCCGCCGCCGACCTGGCCCTCCACGAAGCCGCCCTGCTCGCCGGCCTCGTGCAGTCGCCCAGCCAGTACGACCCGGTGAACGACGACCAGGCCGCTCTCCAGCGGCGCAACACCGTTCTCCAGAGCATGGTCGTCACCGGCGACATCACCCAGGCCGAGGCCGACGAGGCCAAGGCCCTCGACCTCGGCCTCAATGTGAGCCAGCCGCGCAACGGCTGCATCACCGCCGTCAACGACGCCGGGTTCTTCTGCGACTACGTGAAGCACGAGTTCCTGGCCAACCCGGTCTTCGGCGAGACCCGCGAGGATCGCGAAGCCCTGTGGGCGCTCGGCGGCCTCACCATCCAGACCTCCCTCGACCCGCAGGCGCAGGAAGCCGCCGCGCAGGCGGCACGCGACGGCGCGTTCGCCGACGACTCCGTCTCCGCCACCGTCGTGGCCGTCGAGCCCGGCACCGGGCACATCCTGTCGATGGCGCAGAGCCGCCCCTACGGCAACGATCCGGAGCAGCACCAGACCACCATCAATCTCAACGTCTCGCAGGAGATGGGCGGCTCCAACTACGGCTTCCAGCCCGGCTCCACCTTCAAGCCCATCACCGCGGCGGCGGCCCTCGAAGGCGGCATCTCGCCGGCCCGCGAGTTCACGACGGACAATGAGCTGACCGTTCCCAAGGCCGACTTCAGGAACTGCGAGGGCCAGCCGCTCACCGACGAGGCCGAGCCCAACTACGAGCTGGGCAACGAGCGGGACGACATGGAAGGCACCTGGGACATGACCGAGGCCCTCGCCGACTCGGTCAACACCTACTTCGTCGAGCTGGAGCGCGAGGCCGGGCTCTGCGAGACGATGCGGACGGCCGCCGAAATGGGCGTCGAGCGCGGCGACAACGAGCCGCTGGCCGCCGTACCGTCCCTCACCCTCGGCAGCGAGACCATCGCGCCGCTCCAGATCGCCAACGTCTACGCCACGTTCGCCGCCCGCGGCATGTACTGCGCCCCGGCCGCCATCACGGCGGTGACGGACGCGGAGGGCGAGGAGCTGCCCGTTCCCGAGCCCGAGTGCGAGCGCGCCATCTCCGAGCGGAACGCCGACCTCATCAACGCCATGCTGCGGAATGTTGTCGACAACGGCACGGGCAGCTCCGTCGCCATCCCCGGGCGGCAGGTCGCGGGCAAGACCGGCACGACGAACGACCGGCGCGACGTGTGGTTCGCGGGCCACACCCCCGAGGTCGCGACGGCCGTGCACGTCGGCAACGAGAACGAGAACCAGGCCATGGTCGACATCAACATCGCCGGCCAGTTCTACGAGCAGGCGGGCGGCGCCAGCGTCGCCGGGCCCATCTGGCGCCAGGCCATGACGGGCGCGCTCGCCGACGTGCCGCCCTCCACGTTCGCGCCGGTCGAGGTGCCCCGGGGCGACGATGACGACGACGACCGCGGTGACGACGACCGGCCCGGCGACAACCGTCCCGGTGACGGCGGCGGTAATGGCGGCAACGGCGGTGGTGGCAACGGCAACGGCGGCGGTGGGGACGGCGGCGACAACGACGGGGACAACGGAGGCGGCGGGCGTCCCGACATCGACCTGCCGGGCTTCCCGCCGGACATCTTCAACCCGGACGGCGGGGGCGGCCGCGGCGACTGAGGCGCGGCGGACGCAGGGGCCGCCCGGTCAGCCCGCCAGGGCCTTCTTGACCGCGGCGGCCACCCGGCCGCCCTCGGCCCGCCCGGCGACCCTCGGGTTCACGATCTTCATGACGGCACCCATCGCCCGCGGGCCCTCCGCGCCGCCCGCCCGCGCCTCGGCGACCGCCGCGGCCACCAGCTCGCCCAACTCCTCGTCCGACAGCTGCTTCGGCAGGTAGCCGGCCAGGATCTCGCCCTCGGCCCGCTCCCGTTCCGCCTGGGCGGGCCTGCCGCCCTTGTCGAACGCCTCCGCCGCCTCGCGCCGCTTCTTCGCCTCCCGCGCGATCACCTTCTGCACCTCGGCATCGGACAGCTCGCGGGCCGTGTCACCCGCGACCTCCTCCGTGGTAACGGCGGCCAGCGCCATCCGCAGAGTGGCGGAACGCAGCTCGTCGCGCTCCTTGATCGATGCCGTCAGGTCGTCCCGCAGGCGGGACTTGAACGTGGTCATGCCCCCCATTGTGCGCCACCGTTCATCTGAAACGATGGCCCCATGCGCGCCCGCTACCGCATTCCGCTCAACACCGCCCTCACCGCGACCGCCCTGTCCGCCGCCGCGGTCGCCTACGCCGCCGGATTCGAAGTGAGGTCCTTCCGCCTGCGCCGGGTCACCGTCCCGGTCCTCCCGCCGGGCGGTCGCCCGCTGCGCGTCCTGCACGTCTCCGACATCCACATGGTGTCGGGACAGCGGAAGAAGCAGCGCTGGCTGCACTCCCTCGCCGGGCTGCGCCCCGACTTCGTGATCAACACCGGCGACAACCTCTCCGACCCCGAGGCGGCCCCAGAAGCCCTGGACGCCCTCGGCCCGCTCATGGAGTTCCCCGGCGCGTACGTCTTCGGCTCGAACGACTACTACGCCCCCCGCCCGCGCAACCCGGCCCGCTACCTCGCGGAACGCGCAACCGGCCGCCACGGCCTCAACGGCAACGCGCCCGCGCACAACGTTCCCAGGAACCCGTGGTGGGAGCTGCGCGACGCGTTCGACGACGCGGGCTGGGTCAACCTCACCAACACCCGCGGGCGCCTGAAGGCGGCCGGCGCGGACATCGCCCTCACCGGCCTCGACGACCCGCACATCCGCCGCGACCGCTACGACGATGTCGCCGGCGGCCCCGAGCCCGGCGCCGACCTCGCCCTCGCCGTGGTCCACGCCCCCTACCTGCGGGTCCTCGACGCGTTCACCGCCGACGGCTACCCCCTGATCCTGGCCGGTCACACCCACGGCGGCCAACTGTGCATCCCGTTCTACGGCGCACTGGTCACCAACTGCGACATCGAGCCGGCCCGCGTCAAGGGCCTCTCCACCCACGAAACCCCCGCCCACACCTCCTACCTCCACGTCTCGGCAGGCTGCGGCACCAACCGCTACACCCCCGTCCGCTTCGCCTGCCCCCCGGAGGCCACCCTGCTGACGCTGACCCCCCGCGAAACCTGATTTCCCGTACGCGACCCGGTCGGCTAGAGTAGTCGTCGCTGCACCGGGGTGTGGCGCAGCTTGGCAGCGCGCTTCGTTCGGGACGAAGAGGCCGTGGGTTCAAATCCCGCCACCCCGACAGAGAAACACCAGGTCAGGGGCCTGATCCGCGACAGCGGGTCGGGCCCCTGAGTGGTTTCTCGCCCCTTCCTGAGTGGCCGTTTGGGAGCCAGCTCCAAACGGCCACTCAGCAAGATCTCGCGCCGCGAGCACCACCTTGCAGGCGGGGTACCCCGTAGCGGGGCCACGGCCTCTGACCTCGCCACTGGTCACCGTTTCCGGTGCCTGGCGCCGCCCGTGTCGCGCCAGAACGGATGGAATAGGCACGAGCGGACCGTGCCAAGACTTCTATGTGCCTCAGCGGCTGTCGGCGAATCGGTGGGCCTTGATGACCGCCCGCAGCGGATCGCGAGGTGGGAACGGCGATGGTCGTAGGCAACGCCGGGACCTACGATTGCCTACGGCGCCTCTTGGTGGCAAGTGTCTTGTCATATCCCCGGGTGTGATTCCGCCTGTGCCGCTCCTTGACCGCCTCGTGTGGCGGAGCGGTGGCACGGTCTACGACGATGGAGACGGACATCCCTTCCGTTGCCCGCTCGGTGCCGAGCGTCCTCAGGTCGTCGAGAGTGGTGCCCACTGTGCCGACGAGCCCATTCTTCACAAGCTCGGTGAACTCTGTGTTCCCCAGGTAGCGATCAACGTACCCGTATCCCAGACGTCTGCCTCCGTTCGGGCCCCGTGTACCGTCGTCCTCCAGCAGCAACCGTACGTACGGCACTGGGAGATACATGCCTGGCGCGGGACCGGGGTCGATAGTTTCCTCAGATGGCCAGTAGGCGAGTTTCACAAAGCAGGGGTCCGCGCCCAGCCGCCACTCGTGAGGTGCCAGCGCAGTCCTACTCAACGCGGCGACCTTGTCCAGGCGGTCAAGCTGGCCGAGCAGTCGCTTATCCACGTACATCCATCGGGTGCCCGCAGCGGAAGGAAGCCGTTTGGCCTGCACGAGGATGAAACTTTGGGTGGCCTCATGGTAGTAAATCAGGTCCGCGCCCAGCCTTTCTTCCACCGGTGTCGCGTTGATGTTCGCTACCTCGATCCGGCTGCCGAGATGTTCGAAGACGTGGATGTCACAGCGAAAAGATGCCCCGGAGGCATGACTTCCAGGCTGCCACCCTGCTTCGCTGAACACATCGACGTCGATACCGAGGCGGCGTGCGTCGTGTTCAATCAGGCCCTGCTCGAACGGCTCCGGGATTAGCCCGGCCAGGAAAGGGGCGTCAGGTTCGCTCGGCCGCCGCCAGGCCGCAAGTCGTGAGGGTGGGATGTTGCCGATTGCGAGCCCTAGCCGGGTCATGTCGTACTGCTCTTGCCACAAGCGATCTTCAGCGCGTCGCGAGTCCAACGGATCGGGCTCGGCCGCTTCTCCAAGAAAGCCGAGCATGATGCGCAACAGGTCGTGCTGCTGTGCAAGAACCGCTAGCAACGCCTCCGAGGCTTCGTCTCCAAGCACAGTGACTTCGCCTGACAGCATCCCCGCAAGGTCGTGCCGTAGGTGAAGCGGCACCCTGTCGAGGAGCGGTCGCATAAGGAGCTGTACGGGACACTCCCGCACCAGCTCGACGGCGATCCGGGCATCAACGGCTGCGACCTTGTCCCCACGGGGCCGCCGCACGACACCCAGCCAAGCCAGCCGGCCTTGGTCGCTCTGGGCGGAAGTCCGCTCAAGGAGCAGAGTGATATGGGGTGTCCGATCGCGAGGCAGGGCGGCGGCCGCCACCGTCTTGGTGAAGGACTGCTTGATCCGCAACTCCGTGTCAATGCGGTCCAGTTCCTCGGCGCTGAGCGCTACGACGTAGACCATGCACGGAGGATACGGGAATCCAGGCCTAGCCTGCTCAGGGCCAGCCTGAAGCGACGTGTCGAAATGCCGATGAAGGCGGGCCCGGTGCGCAGCTAGGGCTAGGTAACCCAAGACCGACGAGGACCACATCGTCCTACCCGATGGAAGGCTGGCCTTGCGCCATTTGGGAGCGGACCAGCCTGGCGGAGAGGCACGAGCTACTGAACTTGATTGGGTGTCGGAGTGTTCGCCTGATGTGCGGGGAGGGCGCTGTGTACCTCCTGAGGTGTGGGATATGCGCAGGGCGGCGGGCTGACCGATGCCGGGAGGGCTGTTCGGGAGCGCGTCCGGTTAGAGGCTGTGACCGGTTTCGAGCGTGGGGCGACGACCAGCGGGATCGCTGCTGTGCGGCCATGCCGGTACAGCAGTCGAGTGGAGAAACCACAGCGGCCATGCGTGACTCTCAACCTCCCCGCCCGGAGTTCGGGACGGAGAGGTTGTGGGTTCGCATTCCGCTCGGTGGGGTGGGGGTAACCCCCGGGTGGATATGGCGAAGCCCCATCGTGGCTGTCCGGCTGCTCCAGCAAGCTCTCTGCGTACGGGTCCTTCACCGGGAGGTCGGGATGGTGCGCACGCATCGGGTGCTGGTGGCTGCGACGGCGGTGTTGGCGGTGGTCGCGGGGGCGGCCACTGCCTCGGCCTCGCCGGGGGAGGTCGGGGTGCAGGAACGGCTGGACGATGTCGTGGCCGCCGGTGCGGTGGGCGCGCTGGTGGAGGTGCGTGACGAACGTGGCGTGTGGGGCGGGACCAGCGGGGTCGCCGAACTGGACACGACGCGGGCGGTGCCGGCTCGCGGTCAGTTCCGGGTGGGCAGTATCTCGAAGACGTTCGTCGCCACCGTCGCTCTGCAACTCGTCGGGGAAGAGCGGCTGCGGCTGGACGACTCGGTCGAAGCGTGGCTGCCCGGAGTCGTTCCGGATGGTCACCGCATCACCGTGCGGCAGCTGCTGAACCACACCAGCGGTTTGTACGACTACAAGCCCACGCTGCCGATGCCGCCGGAGCCGGAGTTCCTGGACCACCGGTGGCGGACCTGGACCGCGGCCGAGCTGGTCGAGCGCGCGGTGGCCAACCCGCCGTCGTTCGAACCGCCGGGTTCGGACTACTCGTACTCGAACACCGGTTACCTCCTGCTCGGCCAGATCATCGAGGAGGTGACCGGGCGGTCGTACGGCGAGGAGATCGAACGCCGGATCATCCGGCCGTTGCGATTGCGGGACACCTCGCTGCCGGGGGCGTCGCCGCTCATGCCCGGGCCGCATGCGCGCGGTTACGTGCCGATACGGCAGGACGGTGAGGAACGTCTCGTCGACTACACGGAGATGAATCCGTCGGTGCTGGGCGCGGGCGGCGAGATGATCTCCACGGCACGTGATCTCAACCGGTTCATGGCGGCCCTGCTCGGCGGGCGCCTCCTGCCGGGTCAGCTGCTCGACGAGATGATGACACCGGGTGTCGAGGACCGGGAGTACGGGTTGGGGCTGGCCTGGCAGGACACCTCGTGCGGGGTCCGTGTGTACGGCAACGACGGCGATGCCCTGGCGTACCAGTCCTGGTCGTTCGCCACGGAGGATGGACGCCGCCAGGTCGCGGTCGCGCTCACGCCCGACTTCCGGGGCGACCCCGACGACGCCGTTGACGCGCTGCTGAACGAGGCTTTCTGCGGCGCGTGAGCGCTCGGCTTAGCGGCGGCGCGTGCGCCGGGGCGCAGGCGGCGCCGGCGGGGCGGGCGGCGCGGGCGCGGGCGGCGCGAACGAGTCGCAGGCGCGGGTGCGGGGGTTGTCCGGCATGCGGTGTTCGGTGGCGTCGATGTAGTCGTGCAGGGCCTGGCGGGAACGGGTCAGCGTGTCGATGTGGTCGTCGAGGTCCCGCAGGCGGGCGCGGAGGGCGTCGAGGAGTTCGGGGCAGGGTTCGAGGTCGGGGGCCGCGCCGGCGGCGCAGGGGAGCAGAAAGCCGATGTCCTGGGTCGAGAGGCCGGCGTGGAGCAGCTTCCTGATCTGGGACACGGTCACGACGGCGTCGTCGGTGTACTCGCGGTAGCCGTTGGCGCCGCGGCCGGGCTCAAGGAGGCCCTGCGTCTCGTAGTAGCGCAGTTGGTGGGTGTGGACTCCGGTCTGCCGGCTGAGTTCCCCGATCAGCATGCCCGTTTCTCCTTGACCTTCATGCCGGTGTGAAGGTTGATGATTCTGTCATGACGCCACACGTCACACCGCGTTCCCAGGAAGTGATCACGATGACCGCCACAACTTTCAGTCCGCATGCGCTCCTCGCGGAAAGCCGGCTCGGTGTCCTGGCGACGATCAAGTCGGACGGCTGTCCGCAGCTGTCCCCCGTTCAGCCGTTCTACGACCGGGCGGCGAACGTCATCCACATCTCGACGAGGGAGGGGCTCGCCAAGACGGCGAATCTGCGCCGCGACCCGCGGGCCGCGCTGGAGGTGACGAGCGCCGACGGCATGGCGTGGGCCACCGCGGAGGGCACGGTGGCCCTCACCGGCCCGGGGACGGACCCGCGCGGTCCGGCGGTCGAGGCGTTGGTGGACTACTACCGCGCCGCCGCGGGGGAGCACCCGGACTGGGAGGAGTACCGGCAGGTGATGGTGTCGGACCGCAGGGTGCTCCTCACACTGGCGGTCGACCACGTGTACGGCGCCAGGATCGGCTGACCGCGCGCCGCCTGTGCCGCGCGTGTGCCGCGCGTGTGCCGAGCGTGCGCTGTTCGTGCACCGCGCGTGCGCGGCGTGCGCCGTCGCGGGGCGCAAGCCGGTCGGCCCAGCAGGTGTTGCGGGGGTGCGGTGGGGTGCGTTGGGTGGGCATATGGGATGTATCGCTGCCGAGGTACTGGTGGAACGACTGGTCGACTGGGGGGTCGACACCGTGTTCGGGCTGCCCGGGGACGGGGTGAACGGACTCATGGAAGGTCTGCGGCGGCACCAGGGGCGGGTGCGGTTCTTCCTCGTGCGGCACGAGGAGGCCGCCGCGTTCATGGCGACCGGGTACGCGAAGGCGACCGGGCGGCTCGGGGTATGCCTGGCCACGTCCGGGCCGGGGGCGATCCATCTGCTGAACGGGCTGTACGACGCGAAGATGGACCACGTTCCCGTGCTCGCGATCACCGGAACGCAGGAGACGTCCGTGCTGGGCACCGGCTACCAGCAGGAGGTGCATGTCGAGCACCTGTACGCGGACGTGGCCGAGTACAACCTGGTGATCGACAATCCCGCGCAGCTGCCCGGCATCGTCGACATCGCGGTGCGGACGGCGCTGGCGCGCCGCGGGGTGGCGCATCTGTCGCTGCCGAACGACATCCAGGTGGCCGACGCGGACGCCGATCCGTGGCAGCGGGTCGCGCCGGCCAGACCGCCGGTGACCGCGCCGGTGTACCTGGCGCCGCCGGGCGTGCCGCGGGAGGCGGATCTGCTGGCCGCGGCGGAGGTGCTGAACGCGGGCCGGCGGGTGGCGCTGCTGGCCGGGGCCGGGGCGCTGCACGCGCGGGACGAGGTGCTCGCCGTCGCGGACACGCTGGGCGCGCCGGTGATCAAGACGCTGCCGGGGAAGGCCGTCATTCCCGACGACTCGCCGTTCGCGGTGGGCGGGATCGGGCTGCTGGGCACCCGGCCCGGGGAGGAACTGATCGACGACTGCGACACGTTGTTCATGATCGGCTCGAACTTCCCCTACACCGAGCACCTGCCCGATCCCGGCCGGGTGCGCACCGTGCAGATCGAGGCGGACGCGGCGCGCGCCGGGGCGCGGATGCCGACCGAGGTACCGGTGATCGGCGACGCGAAGGAGGGCCTGGCGGCCCTGCTGCCGTTGCTCGACCGCAAACGGGACCGCAGGCACCTGGCGAAGTACCAGAAGCAGATGGCACGTTGGCGCCGGGACATGACAGCCCTCGAGGAACAGAAACGCAGCCCGGTCGCGCCGCAGTACGTGGTCGGCGTGCTGGACGACCTGGCGGCCGACGACGCGATTCTGACGTGCGACAGCGGAACGATCGCCACCTGGGCGGCACGGCACTGGACGATCCGGCGCGACCGGGAGTTCTACCTGTCGGGCAACCTGGCGACGATGGCGCCTGGGCTGCCGTACGCGATCGCGATGCAGCACGCGTTCCCCGGCAGGCAGGTGATCGCTTATGTGGGGGACGGCGGGTTCTCGATGCTGATGGCGGACTTCCTGACCGCCGTGCAGGCGAAGCTGCCGGTCACCGTGGTGGTCAACAACAACAATGCGCTGGGCCAGATTCTGTGGGAGCAGATGGTGCTGGGCTACCCGGAGCACGGGGTGCGGTTCCGTGAGCCGGTCGCGGATTTCGCGGCCTGGGCGCGGGCGTGCGGTGCGTTCGGGGCCAAGGTGACGCGTGGGAAGGATGTGCCGAAGGCGCTCCGGCAGGCACTGCGGCACCGCGGGCCCGCGCTCGTCGATGTCGACGTCAACCCGGACGAGCCGCCGATGCCGGGGAAGGTGCAGTACAAGCAGGCGAAGAAGTTCGCCGAGGCGTTCGCGAAGGGGCAGCCGCGCCGCACGACCATCGCCACCACGCTCGCCAAGGACCGCATCCAGCAGCTCGGCAGGGCCGGGAAGGAACGGCGGGAACGGAAGGAACGGCGGGAACGGCGGGAACGGAAGGAACGCGCATGAAGATCGGCTGCATCGGGGCGGGGCACATCGGCGGAACGCTCGCCCGGCACTTCTCCGGCCTCGGCCACGAGGTGGTCATCAGCAACTCCCGTGGGCCGCAGACTCTTTCCGGCCTGGTGGCCGATATCGGGAACGGGGTGCGGGCGGGCACGGCCGAGGAGGCCGCCGCGTTCGGCGACGTGGTCGTCGTGAGCGTGCCGTACGGCAGGTACCGGGAGCTGCCGGCCGGGCCGCTCGGCGGGAAGATCGTCATCGATACCTGCAACTACTACCCGCAGCGCGACGGCCACGACGCCGAGCTCGACGACGGGACGACGACGTCGAGCGAGAAGATCCAGGCGTTCACCGGCGCGCGGCTGGTCAAGGCGTTCAACGCCATCTACGCCGCCAACCTGCGCGACCGCGGGCTGCCCCGCGGAAATCCGGAGCGCCTGGCGATTCCGGTGTCGGGGGACGACGGGGAGGCCAAGTCGCTGGTCTGCGGCCTCGTCGACGCCATCGGCTTCGACCCGGTGGACGCGGGCGGTCTCGCGGAGGGCGGGCGCAAGCACGAGCCGGGGAGCCGGGTGTACACCGCGGAGCTGCCGGCCGGGGAGCTGAACACCCTGCTCGACACCGGCTCCTAGGGCGGGGGCGCACATGGAGACGGACGGCGTGCGGAACGGCGCGCGGGGCGCCGAGCAGAGTGGTGACGGCAGTGGTGACGGCAGTGGTGACGGCAGTGGTGATGGTGGTGCGGAGGGGCGCGCGGGGCTGGAACGGGCGCTGCGGGAACGGGTGGACGGGGAGGTCAGGTTCGACGACGGCGCCCGCGCCGCCTACTCCACGGACGCCTCCAACTACCGGCAGGTGCCGATCGGCGTGGTGCTGCCGCGCACGCCAGAGGCGGCGGCGGAGGCGGTCGCGGTGTGCCGGGAGTTCGACGCGCCGCTGCTGTCCCGCGGCGGCGGCACGAGCCTGGCGGGACAGTGCTGTAACGCGGCGGTGGTGCTGGACTGGAGCAAGTTCTGCAACCGGCTGCTGTCCGTCGACACCGACCGGCGGGTGTGCGTCGTCGAGCCCGGCATCGTGCTGGACGAGCTGAACCGGCAACTGGCGCCGCACGGGCTCCAGTACGGGCCGAAGCCCGCGACGCACCCCAACTGCACGCTCGGCGGCATGATCGGCAACAACTCCTGCGGCTCGACGGCGCAGGCGTACGGCAAGGTCGTGGACAACATCGGCCGTCTCGAGGTCCTGACCTACGACGGGCTGCGGCTGTGGGTGGGGCGCACCTCCGAGGCGGAACTCGCGCGGCTGACCGCGGGCGAGGGCCCGGAGGCGGAGCTGTACCGGCGGCTGATCGCGCTGCGCGACCGGTACGGCGACCTGGTGCGGGAACGTTACCCCGCCATCCCGCGGCGGGTGTCCGGCTACAACCTCGACTCGCTGCTGCCCGAGCACGGCTTCGATGTCGCCGGGCTGCTGACCGGATCGGAGTCCACGCTGGTCACGGTGCTGCGGGCCGAGCTGGCGCTGGTGCCGGTGCCGCGGCACAGCACCCTGGTCGCGCTCGGCTACCCGGACATCGCGACGGCGGCCGATCAGATGCCTGCCATTCTCGAACACGAACCGCACGCGCTCGAAGGAATGGACGCCCAGCTGATCACGTCCGAACGGCGCAAGCACCTCAACGCCGACGCGCTGGACGCCCTGCCGGCGGGCAGGGCGTTCCTGCTGGTCGAGTTCGCCGGTGACAGCCGTGAGGAGGCCGCGGCGAAGGCCCGCGCGCTGATCGGCGCGAAACCGGCGGATGTCGGACACACCTGGTATGGCGACCCGCGGCACCGGGAGCAGCTGTGGCGGGTGCGCGAGTCCGGGCTCGGGGCATCCACCCACATGCCGGGCAAACCGGAAACCTGGACCGGGTGGGAGGACAGCGCGGTGCCGCCCGCGGCGCTCGGTGCGTACCTGCGGGAACTGGCAGCGCTCTTCGAGGAGTTCGGCTACGACCGGCCCTCCGTCTACGGCCACTTCGGGCACGGCTGCGTCCACACGCGCATTCCGTTCGACCTGACCACGGTGGAAGGCGTCGCGCGTATGCGGGAGTTCGTGGAGCGCGCCGCGGGGCTCGTGCTGCGGTACGGCGGTTCGCTGTCCGGCGAGCACGGGGACGGGCAGTCGCGCGGCGAGCTGCTCGTGCGGATGTTCGGTCCTGAACTCGTCGGGGCGTTCCGGGAGGTGAAGGCGGCGTTCGACCCGCGGCACCGCATGAACCCCGGCAAGCTCGTCGACCCGCACCGGCTGGACGGCAACCTGCGGCTCGGCGCCGGCTACGCGCCGTGGGAGCCGGAGACGGTGTTCGCCTATCCGCAGGACGACGGGGCGTTCAGCCGGGCGGCGGCGCGTTGCGTCGGCGTCGGGAAGTGCCGTTCGCTGACGGGCGGCGTGATGTGCCCCAGCTACCGGGCGACGCGCGACGAGGAGCACTCCACGCGCGGCCGGGCCCGGCTGCTGTTCGAGATGATCAGGAACGACTCGCCCGTCGACGAGGGCTGGCGCTCCGCCGAGGTGCACGACGCGCTTGATCTGTGCCTGGCCTGCAAGGGCTGCCGGACCGACTGCCCGGCGAATGTCGACATGGCCACCTACAAGGCCGAGTTCCTGCACCACCACTACAAGGGGCGCCTGCGCCCCCGCGCGCACTACGCCATGGGCTGGCTCCCGTTGATCGCCAGGGGCGCGGCCCTCGCCCCGCGCGCCGTCAACGCGCTCATGCGCATGCCCGTGCTGTCACGCGCCGCCAAGAACGCCGGGGGCATCGCGCGGGAACGCGAACTGCCCGCGTTCGCCCCGCAGCGCTTCACCGCCTGGTGGCGCGAACGGGGCGGCCCCCAGGGCACCGGCGAACGCGGCGAAGTGCTCCTGTGGCCCGACACGTTCACCGAACACTTCCACCCGGCCGCGGGCCGCGCCGCCGTCGCGGTGCTCGAAGCGGCCGGCTTCCGCGTCAAGGTCCCCGAACGCGCGGTGTGCTGCGGGCTCACCTGGATCTCCACCGGCCAGCTCGACATGGCCAGGCGCGTACTGCGGCACACCGTCGCGGTCCTGCGCGACGACCTCCGCCGCGGCACCCCCGTCGTCGGCCTCGAACCCAGCTGCACCGCGGTGTTTCGCCTCGACGCGACGGAACTCTTCCCATCCGGCCCCGACGGTTCCGACGACCCGGACGGCCCCGACCTGCGGCGGCTGCGCGAGCAGACGCGCACGCTGGCGGAACTGCTCGCCGAACGCGCCGCCGACTGGCAGCCGCCCGCGGTCGACGCGCGGGCCGTCGTGCAGCGGCATTGCCACCAGTACGCCGTCATGGGCTTCGACGCCGACCGCGCGCTGCTGGAACGCGCCGGGGTCCAAGCCGACGTGCTCGACGCCGGATGCTGCGGCCTCGCCGGGGACTTCGGCTTCACCCGGGGCCACTATGAGGTGTCCATGGCATGCGCCGAGGCGGGCCTGCTGCCCGCGGTCCGGGCCGCCGACGAGGACACGCTGATCCTCGCCGACGGCTTCAGCTGCCGCACCCAGATCGAGCAGGCCGGCCTCGGGCGCGAGCCGCGGCACCTGGCCGAGGTGCTCGCCGACGCGCTGGCCGGCGAACGGCCCGAGGGCGTGCCGGAGCAGGAGCCGGCGGGCGGCCGTTCACGGCTCGGCGCCCCCGCCACCACCGGGGCCCCGGCCGGCGTGGCCGGCATGGCGTCGTCCCTCGCGGGACTCGCCTCGTACGCCCGTTTCGCGGCCCTGGCGGCGGCGGTGCTGCTCGGTGCCGCCGCGGCGGCCCGGCGTGCGCTCGGCGCGGGCGCCGTTCCCCCGGGCCGGCCGGGGCGTGCCCGGCCGCGCGTGCGAGCCGAACGGCCGGCTCGCCGCCGCCGGCTGCGGTGACGGTGCCGGTGGTTGTGGCGAACGGGGCGGCGCGGCGCCCGTGTGCCCGGGGGAGGGCCTGTGTCGCAGCTGGGTGGCGGGCCGTAGCATCCCGGCATGGGAGCAACCGGAGGCCAGTGGTACCCGCCGGAGTGGCCTGACCGCATCCGCGCACTCGCCCGCGGCGAGTTGACGCCCGTTCCGACGCGCCGGGCCGCCACCGTGATGTTGTTGCGTGACGGCGCGGAGGGGGCGGTCGAAGTCTTTTTGCTGCGCCGGCGCGCGTCGATGGCGTTCGCGGCGGGGGCGTACGCGTACCCCGGCGGATCGGTCGACCCGCGGGACGGGCCGGACAACGGTAAGGACAACGGGGAAAAGGCCGGAGAAAAGGCCGCGGAAGAGGACGGGGCAGAGGACGGGGCAGGGAACGCGGACGGCGCCGTGGTCGCGGCAGCGGTGCGGGAGACGTTCGAGGAGGCGGGGGTGCTGCTGGCCGGCCCGCCGCCCGGCGGCCTCGTGGCGGATGTCACCGGTGCGGACTGGGAGGCGGACCGGGCCGCGCTGGCCGGCGGACGGCTGCCGTTCGCCGACTTCCTGAACCGCCGCGGCCTCGTCGTACGCACGGACCTGCTGGGCCGCTGGGCGCGGTGGATCACCCCCGAGTTCGAGGCGAGGCGGTACGACACGCACTTCTTCGTGGCCGCCCTCCCGGCCGGACAGCGCACGCGGAACGCCTCGACCGAGGCCGACCGCACCCTGTGGCTGCGGCCCGGGGACGCGGTGGCGGCGTACGAACGCGGCAGACTTCTCATGATGCCGCCGACGATCACGACGTTGCGCGAGCTGGCCCCGTTCCCGACGGTCGCGGAGGCGCTCGCCGCGGCGCGCGACCGTGACCTCGCGCCGATCATGGCGCAGGCGCGTGTCGAGGGGCGCGAGGTGGTGTTGAGCTGGCCGGGGTATGAGGAGTTCGAAAAACGCGTGACAGCGGTCGACAAGAGGGAGCGGACGATATGAACGATGCGCCCGCATTGCGCGCCGGCGCCGGGCCGACCGGCGAGGAGCCGGGAGCTCCCGAACCGCGCGTGCACGAAGGGGCCATGACCGAACGCGCCACCTGCGTGCTCGCCCCGAACCCGTCGCCGATGACCCTGGACGGCACGAACACCTGGATACTCGCCGAGCCGGGCGCCACCACAGCCGTCGTCGTCGACCCGGGCCCCGAGCACGAGGAGCACCTGCGGCGCGTGATCGACGCGGTGGAACGTTCCGGCCGGCGGGTCGCCCTGACCCTGCTGACACACGGGCACCCGGACCACGCCGACGGCGCCGCCCGCTTCGCGGAGTTGACGCGGTCGCCGGTGCGCGCACTCGACCCGCGGCTGCGGCTCGGCGACGAAGGGCTGGCGGCCGGGGACGTGATCACCACGGGCGGCCTCGACGTGCGCGTGGTGCCGACTCCCGGCCACACCTCCGACTCGTTGTCGTTCCAGGTGGTGGCCGACGCGGCGGTGCTCACCGGGGACACGGTGCTCGGCCGGGGGACCACCATGGTGGCGCACCCGGACGGGCGGCTCGGTGACTACCTCGACTCGTTGCGCAGGCTGCGGTCGCTGACCGTGGACGACGGCGTCCACACCGTGCTGCCGGGGCACGGACCGGTACTGCGCGACGCGCAGAGCGCGCTGGACTTCTACCTGGTGCACCGCGCGAGCCGACTGGCCCAGATCGAGACGGCGCTGGAGAACGGCTACCGCACGCCGGCCGAGATCGTGGCCCACGTGTACGCGGACGTGGACCGCGCGGTGTGGCCGGCGGCCGAGCTGTCCGTGCGGGCACAGCTGGACTACGTGCAGGAACGCGGCCTGATGTAGTCGCTCACCCGTTCGATTGCTGGCGCTTTTCGCCGGTCGGGCCGTGCGCTCGTTCAGCGGGAACGGCGGGCCAGCCGTTCGATGTCGAGGAGGATGACCGCGCGCGCCTCCAGCCGCAGCCAGCCGCGGGCGGCGAAGTCGGCGAGCGCCTTGTTGACCGTTTCGCGGGAGGCGCCGACGAGCTGGGCCAGCTCCTCCTGGGTGAGGTCGTGCACGACGTGGATGCCCTCGTCGGACTGCACACCGAAGCGGCGCGAAAGGTCGAGCAGGGCGCGGGCCACGCGGCCGGGAACGTCGGAAAAGACCAGGTCGGACATCTGGTCGTTGGTCCGGCGCAGCCGGCGGGCCACGGCGCGCAGCAGCGCGGCGGCGACCTCGGGGCGAGCGCTGAGCCAGGGCTGGAGATCGCTGTGGCCGAGCCCGAGCAGCCTCACCTCGGTGACGGCGGTGGCGGTCGCGGTGCGCGGGCCCGGGTCGAACAGGGACAGCTCCCCGATCAGCTCGCCGGGACCGAGAACGGCCAGCATGTTCTCCCGGCCGTCGGGGGACGTGCGGTGCAGTTTGACCTTGCCGTCGGTGACGACATAGAGCCGGTCGCCCGGATCTCCCTCGTGGAAGAGGGTGTCGCCGCGGGCAAGCGTGACCTCGGCCATGGAAGCGCGCAGCTCGGCGGCCTGCTCGTCGTCGAGCGCGGCGAACAGTGGGGCGCGCCGGAGAACGTCGTCCACGAGTTCCTCTCCTTGTCGGCCGGAGCGGTTGTCGGCCGGGGTCGGTTGTCGGCCGGGGTCGGTGACCGGCCGGGCGGCCGGGGCGACCCTCATGATGCCGGACGCCTCGGCAGTGCTATCAGTCACAAGTTTGACGTACCAGGACAGCGGGGCCCACGCCAGGGGCCCGTTCGGTAAGCGATTGCGCCATGCGCCGGGCGAATGTCGGCGGCGCCGTTTAGGCTGGCCGGGTGGTCAACGACCCGATGGCGCGCGGGAGGCAGGGCGCGCGGCACGTGCGAATGAGAGGGCCGGACGGGTGAGCGCTACCCAGGATTCCGCTGAGAGCGAACGCGGCACGGCCGGGCGGGTGAGCGCGGCGCGTGCCGGTGGCGCGGCGCGTGCCGCCGGTGCCGGTGGTGGCGGTGGCGGTGTCGGTGGTGGCGGTGTCGGCGGTGCGGCGGGCGGGAAGCCGGAGAGCCGGCTCGCGATGGTGCGCCGGGCCCGCAAGATCAACCGCGAGCTCGGCGAGGTGTACTACTACGCCCACCCCGAGCTGGACTTCGAGAATCCGTTCGAGCTGCTGGTGGCCACCGTCCTGTCCGCCCAGACAACCGACCTCCGGGTGAACCAGACCACCCCCGCCCTCTTCGCCGCCTACCCGACGCCGGAGGACATGGCGGCGGCCGAGCCGGCGGTGCTGGAGGAGATGATCCGGCCCACCGGGTTCTTCCGGAGCAAGACGCGGGCGCTGCTCGGGCTGTCCGCCGCGTTGCGCGACCGGTTCGGCGGTGAGGTGCCGGGACGGCTCGATGACCTTGTGTCGCTGCCCGGCGTGGGGCGCAAAACGGCGCACGTCGTCTTGGGCAACGCGTTCGGCAGGCCGGGCATCACCGTCGACACCCACTTCCAGCGGCTGGTGCGGCGCTGGCGGTGGACGGAGCAGAAGGACCCGGAAAAGATCGAGGCCGAGGTCGCCGAGATCTTCCCCAAGAAGGACTGGACGATGCTGTCGCACCGCGTGATCTTCCACGGGCGCCGCATCTGCCACAGCCGTAAGCCCGCGTGCGGCGCCTGCCCCATCGCGCATTTGTGCCCGTCCTACGGGGAGGGCGAGACCGACCCGGAGAAGGCCGGGAAGCTGCTGAAGTACGAGATGGGCGGCCATCCCGGCCAGCGGCTGAAGCCGCCGGCCGACTTCCCGGGCAAGCCGGCCCCACCGCTGGGAGCGGCATGACCCGTCCCCGCGGAGCCGCCGACCTCGGCCGGTCCGCCCCCGGCGGGCTGCCGCGGTGGCTGCGGCCGCTGGCGGACGCGGCGCTCACGGTCACCGCGGGCCAGCTCAGCACGTTCCTGCCCCCGGCGGCGGGGGGACGGCCCTCGGCGGTGCTCGTGCTGTTCGGCGAGGGGGCGAAAGGCCCCGAGTTGCTCCTGCTCGAACGGGCCACGAGCCTACGCGAGCACGCCGGACAGCCCTCGTTTCCCGGTGGCTCGCTGGACCCGGAGGACGGTGATCCGGAGGGCGACGGACCGCTGTTCGCCGCGTTGCGGGAGGCCGAGGAGGAGACCGGGCTCGACCCGGCGGGCGTGCAGGTCTTCGCGACGCTGCCGCGGCTGTACATTCCGGTCAGCGGCTTCGTCGTCTCGCCGGTGCTGGCGTGGTGGCGGCAGCCGTCGCCGGTCGCGCCGATGGACCCGGGGGAGACCGCGCGGGTGTTCACCGTGCCGGTGTCCGAGCTGACCGACCGGCGGCACCGTGGCACGGCCGTGCACCCCAGCGGGTACCGCGGGCCGTGCTTCGAGGTCGCGGGAACACTGGTGTGGGGCTTCACGGCCGGTGTCATCGACCGCGTGCTGCACTTCGCGGGCTGGGAGCAGCCCTGGGACCGCGACCGGGAGATATCACTCGACCACGGGGCGTGAGACCGTAGCGGGCATGAACGCGCTCGACGTCCTGCTGCTGCTCGCCGCCGTGTGGTTCGCCCTCGTCGGGTACCGGCAGGGCTTCGTCGTCGGCGTCCTGTCCGTCACGGGCTTCATCAGCGGCGGGCTGCTCGCCGTGTACGGACTCCCGGTGGCGTGGCGCGAGCTGAGCGACGATGCGGAGCCGGGGCAGGCCGGAGTGATCGCCGCGGTGGTGGTCGTCATCCTGTGCGCCTCTGTCGGGCAGGCGCTCACCACCGTCCTCGGGAACCGGCTGCGTCGCCGCATCACCTGGTCACCGGCCCGGGCCCTGGACGCGACCGGCGGCGCCCTGGTGAACGTGCTGGCGATGCTGCTGGTCGCCTGGCTGCTCGGATCGGCGCTGGCGATGACCACCCTGGGCTCGGTCGGCCGCGAGGTCCGCAACTCGCGGGTGCTGCTGGGCGTTTCCCAGGTGGTGCCGGACAGCGCCAACACCTGGTTCACCGGCTTCAGCTCGGTCCTGGCGCAGCATGGCTTCCCGCAGGTCTTCTCCCCGTTCACGGCGGAGCCGATCACGGACGTGCCGCGCCCGGACCCGAAACTGGCCGACAGCCCGGCCGTGGCCGAGGCGAAACGGTCCATCGTGAAGGTCGTCGGCACCGCCGCCGGCTGCGGCAAGATCCTGGAGGGCACCGGTTTCGCCTTCTCCGAGGGCAGGGTGATGACCAACGCCCACGTCGTGGGCGGCGTCGTCGAACCCACCGTGCAGATCGGCGGGCAGGGCCGGCTCTACACCGCGAGCGTCGTGCTCTACGACTGGGAGCGCGACATCGCCGTGCTCGACGTGCCCGACCTGCCCGCCCCGCCGCTGGAGTTCAGCGAGGGGGACGCCATCACCGGTGATGACGCGATCATCGTCGGCTTCCCCGAGAGCGGCCCGTTCGACTCGGGCGCGGCCCGCGTGCGCGAGCGCTTCCAGGCGGACGGGCCCGACATCTACCGGCGCGGCGAGGTCAGCCGTGACGTGTACTCGCTCTACGCCACGGTCCGGCCGGGCAACTCCGGCGGCCCGCTGCTCACACCCGACGGCGAGGTCTTCGGCGTGGTCTTCGCCAAGTCACTCGACGACGACCGCACCGGCTATGCGCTCACCGCGGATGAGGTGCGCGAAACGGTCACGCGCGGCCGTGCCGCGGACGAACGGGTCGACAGCCAGACCTGTGCCATGTGAACGAGGTGAGCCCCCGGCCCGACCGCGCGGGCCGGGCTTCACCCTCGCGGGTGCCGCAATCGCGCACCCACCCAGCGCGCTCGGCGGCGCAGAATATCCGGGAAACCGATATGCGAATCCTCCAAGGGGCCGCCCTGGAGCCGCCGCACGGCGCCCTGCGCCCGGGTGGCGGCTCCATTGCCGCTTCGATCACGTGCCACGTCACGGTAGTCGTGCGTCCAGCCCATACCTTCGTCCCTGCCCGGGGGGCAAGGTCAGTAACCTCCCAGAAGCGAAGTCAATCGGCGTATGCATCCGGCACATGTCACGTATCCTCCGTGCGCGCCTCCGTTCCCACGCCGAGCCGCCGCAGCAGGACCCAGGCGGTGAGGGACAGCACGGCCATCAGCCCGGCCGACACCCAGGCCACCGTGGTGACTCCACTGGTGAACGCGGCGCGTGCCGCTTCCGACACCAGGGCGCCCACCCCGTCCGGCAGTTGGCCCGCCACCGACAGAGCGTTCGGCAGCGAATCCGCGGCCGCGTCCGCCGAGTCGGCCGGCAGACCGTCGGGCAGCCCGTTGTCGATCTCACGGCGGTACACGGCGGTGCCCACGCTGCCGAGGACGGCTATGCCCATCGCCATCCCCAACTCACCGCTGGTCTCCGAGAGCGAGGAGGCCGAGCCCGCCTTCTCCTGCGGCGCCGAACTCAGAATCATGTCCGTGCCGAGCACCATCATCGGTGCGGCACCGAGGTAGGCGAACGCCAGGCCGGTGACCACGATCACCGCCGCATGATCCCCGCCGGTGCGGGTCGCCAGCAGGTAGCCGAGCGCGGCCACCGCCATCCCACCGGCCACCAGCCGGACCGGGGCCGTTCGGCGGGCCATCGCCGGGACGAGGAGCGTGGCCACGATCATCACCGCGGTCGCCGGCAGCATCCATATACCGGCCTCCAGCGGCGACTTGTCCTCCACCATCTGGAGGTATTGGACAAGGAACATGAGCATGCCGCCCGACGCGAACACGGTCAGCGACGTG
The DNA here is from genome assembly GCF_031845565.1 of Streptomyces johnsoniae. Taxonomy (NCBI): domain Bacteria; kingdom Bacillati; phylum Actinomycetota; class Actinomycetes; order Kitasatosporales; family Streptomycetaceae; genus Streptomyces; species Streptomyces johnsoniae. The sequence goes on from NZ_JAVREV010000013.1 coordinate 156,578, forward strand.
AAGGCGAGCGTGCCGCCGAAGACCGGGTTGCGGAAGAGACGGAGGTCGAGGAGCGGCGCGGCGAGACGGCGCTGCCTGTGGACGAAGAGCAGCCCTACCAGCAGGCCGACGGCCACGGCCAGCAGGTGACCGGCTCGCACGCCGTCCTCCGCCAACTTCTTGAGGCCGTATATCACCGGCATCATCGCGCCCATGGACAGCAGAACACTGAACAGGTCCAGCCGCCCGGCCTCCCGGTCCCGGTACTCGGGCAGCAGCAGCGGTGCGGAGATCAGGAGTATCACCATCACCGGCACACCGGCCAGGAAGACCGATCCCCACCAGAACCACTCCAGCAGCACGCCACCGAGCACAGGTCCCAGCGCGCTGCCGGCCAGGAAGCAGGTCATCCACACACCGACGGCGGTGGCCCGCTGCCGTGCGTCCTGAAACATGTTCCGGATGAGGGCCAGGGTGGAGGGCATCAGCGTCGCCCCGGCGATACCGAGCACGGCCCGGGCGGCAATGAGCATCGCCGGACTCGTCGCGTAGGCGGCGAGGACGGAAGCGGCGCCGAACGCCGTCGCGCCTATGAGCAGCAGCCGTCTGCGCCCGATCCGGTCACCGAGCGTGCCCATGGTCACCAGGAAGCCGGCGATCATGAAGCCGTAGATGTCGAGTATCCACAGCAACTGGCTGGTGCTCGGCCCCAGATCGGCGCTGAGGTGGGGCGCCGCCAGGTGCAGCACGCTGAGGTCGAGGGACAGCAGAAGAGTGGGCAGGCCGAGCACGGCCAGCCCCGCCCACTCTCGGCGGCCTGCCCGCGGAACGGCCGTGGCCGGGGCACTGACGGTCATGAGGATGTGTCCTTCTTCCTGGTCTTCCTGGGAGTCCTGGGGGTCCTGGTCTCGGGCACGGCAGCGCACGTCACACGAGCGGCCGCGGCGAGGAGTCCTGAGCGGCCCGGTCTCGCGGCGCCTCGTCCCGGCTTCCGTGCCTGTCTGGAACCACCGTGCCGAAGGCCGCTTACGGTTCACGCACGGTTCGCGCACGGCCGCCCCAAAGCCGCCGTGCGTGAACCGTGCGCGTACCGGGCGTGAGGTCCGTTCCTGCGCCCGTGCCCGGTACCCGGCCGGAGAGCGGCCGTTACTCTCCGTTGTCAGTGGCCCCGGATACCGTGTACGCATGCTTTTCGGTGTGCTCGGTCCGCTCACGGTCCGGGGGGCGGACGGCAGCCCGGTCAAGGTTCCGGAGCTGAAGGTGCGCGCCCTGCTGGCCGTTCTCCTCGCAGGCGAGGGACAGCCCGTCTCCGTCTCCCGGCTCTGTGACGAGCTGTGGGGTGCCCGCCAGCCCCGGCAGCCGGGCAACAGCCTGCAGACCAAGGTTTCCCAACTGCGCCGTGCCCTTGACCGGGCCGAGCCGGGCAGCCGGGAGCTGGTGGTGCTGGGACCGGCCGGTTACCAGTTGCGCGTTCTTCCGGAGGCCGTGGACGCAGGCCGCTTCCGGCACTTGGCCGACCGCGCCCGCACCGCCAAGGACCCCAGGGACCGTGCCGCCCTGCTGTCCGACGCACTGGGCCTGTGGCGCGGCGACGCCTATGCCGGCTTCCATGGGCATCCGGCTGCCCGTGCCGCCGCCGACCGGCTCGCCGAGCAGCGGCTCGACGCTCTGGAGGACCACGCGGAAGCCCGTCTGGAGCTCGGGGACCACACCGCTCTGGCCGCCGAGCTGCGGGAGGAGGCCGAGCGCCATCCGCAGCGCGAGCGGCTGCACGGCCTGCACATGCGCGCCCTCTATCTCTCCGGCAGGCAGGGGGAGGCACTGGAGGTGTACGACCGTCTGCGGCGCCGCCTGGCCGAGGACCTCGGGCTCGATCCAAGCCCCCGGCTGAGCGCGCTGCACCGCGCGATCCTCACTCAGGACCCGCGCCTGGTCGCCGGCCCCAGGGCCGAGCCGCCCACCTCTCCGGGGACCAATCTGCCCGCCCCCGTCACCGCGCTCATCGGCAGGAAGTGTTCCGCGACCGAGACGCGCACCCAGATTGCCGACGGCGCCCGGCTCGTCACGCTCGTCGGGCCCGGCGGCGTCGGCAAGACGCGGCTCGCGCTCGAGATCGCCCGGCAGCTCACCGGCGGCGAGTTTCCCGATGGCGTGTGGCTCGTCGAGCTGTCCGCACTGGCCGGGCCAGGCACCGAAAGTTCGCTCGCCGAGCTGATCGCCGCCACGCTCGGCATTCGCGAGACCGCGTCCCGCGGACTTGCCAGCAGGCCGTCCGGCCCGCCCGACGACCCGCTCGCACACGCCCTGCGCGAGCGGCGCCTGCTGCTCCTCCTGGACAACTGCGAGCACGTCGTCGAGGCCGCCGCCGCGCTCGCCGAGCGGTTGCTGCGCGCCGCACCGGGGCTGCACATCCTCGCCACGGGACAGGAGCCGCTCGGCATCGCGGGGGAGCAGCTGCGGCCGGTGCCCCCGCTCGCCCAGGCGGACGCCGTCGAGCTGTTCGCGGCCAGGGCCGCCGCCGCTGCGCCCGGCTTCGTGCTCACGGACGAGAACGAGGCGACGGTGGCCACCGTGTGCCGTCGCCTCGACGGCATCCCCCTCGCTCTGGAGCTGGCCGCCACACGGGTCCGTGCCCTGGGCGTGCGGGAGCTCGCCGCGCGCCTCGATGACCGTTTCGCGCTGCTCGGCTCCGGATACCGCGGTGCTCCGCCGCGCCAGCAGACCCTCAGGGCCATGATCGACTGGAGTTGGGAGCTGCTGCCCGAGGATGAGCGCGCCGTGCTGCGCCGGCTCGCCGTCCACCCCGACGGGTGCGGCCTCCCGGCGGCGGAAGCCGTCTGCGCCGGTACCGATGTCCCGGCAGGCGAGGTCGTGCGGCTGCTCGGCCGGCTGGTCGACCGTTCCCTCCTCGTGGCCACCGAGGACCCCGACGGCCCGAGGTACCGGCTGCTGGAGTCCGTTGCCGCGTACGGCCTGGAGCAGTTGCGCGGCGCCGGGGAGCTGGCGGCGGTGCACGAGCGGCAGCGGCGGTTCTGCGTCGCGCTGGCGGAGCGGATCGCCCCCGAGCTGTACGGCCCCGGGCAGCGGCAGTGGCTGGAACGGTTGGACCGCGAGTCGGCCGGGATGCGGGCCGCCCTGGGCGACGCGGTGCGGTGCGGCGCCGCGGGCGATGCGCTCCGGCTGGTCAACGCCCTTGCGTGGTACTGGTTCCTGCGCGGCCGGGTGCGGGAGGCACGCCGCTGGCTCGACCGCGCCCTCGCGGTCACCGGCGCCGCGCCGCACGCCGCGCGCGCCGAGGCCGCGGTGTGGCGGGCCGGCATCGCCATGCTCATCACCGACGAGGCGGGCGCGCTCGAAGGCGGCGCAGCCGCGCTGGCGCGCTACGACCGGCTCGGTGCGTCACCGCCGGAGCCCACCCGCCCGGGGCTGCGCGGCCGGGCCTGGGCGGAGTGGTTCGTGGGTTTCGCCCAGTGGGGCTTCGGCGATCTGACTTCGGCCGAGGAGCGGATCGCGAGCGCGCTGGCCGCCTTCCGTGCGGCGCACGACCGCTGGGGCACGGCCGCGGCGCTCGCCGCCCAGGCATCCGTCGCCCTGATGCGCGGCGACCTGACGACGCTCGGCCGCAACGGCAGGGAGAGTCTGGCCGTGTTCATCGAGCTCGGGGATGCCTGGGGCCGCTTGCAGGCCACCGAGGCGCTCGGTTCCGAGGCCGAGATCGTCGGCGACTACGGGCGCGCCGAGCGGCTGCACCACGAGGCGCTGTGCATCGCCGAGGAGCTGGACATACGGCCCCACGTCTCGGAGAAGCTGTCCAGCCTCGGCCGCATAGCGCTGCTGCGGGGGGACTACGCGGCGGCGGACGAGTTGCACGAACGGGCGAGACAGCTGGCCGCGCGTTACTCCCACACCAACGGAGAGCAGTTCGCCGAGATCGGGCTGGCCCTCAGCGCGCGGCGTCGCGGAGATTTCGAGGCGGCGGAGCGGTATCTGCGCCGCTGGCTCGATTGGAACAAGCGGGTCGAGGCCCACACGCCGATTGCGCTGACGCTGGCCGAGCTTGGCTTCATCGCTGAGTTGCGCGGCGACGCCGGTCAGGCGCTCACGCTGCACGTTCAGGGGTTCAGAGCCGCCCGTCTCACCGGCGACCCGCGGGCCGTGGCGCTCGCCGCCGAGGGGCTCGCCGGCGCCTACGCGCTGGGCGGGCGGCCGGACCGGGCGGCGAGGCTGCTGGGCGCCGCGGCCGGGTGCCGTGCCGGGCTGGGCGCGCCGCTTCCGGCGGCGGAGCGCGGGGACGTGGACCGGATCGAGTCGAGGGCGCGCGCGGCGCTCGGCCCCGAGCGATACGACGCGGCGTTCCGGGCCGGGTTTAGCGGTCGGGCTCCGGGTCCCGGAGCCAGTCGATGAGCTCCGTGCTGAACGCGGCCGGGTCCTCCTCGTGCGGGAAGTGGCCCAGGCCGTCGAAGAGGCGCCAGCGGTACGGCGCTTCGACGTATTCGCCGGAGCCCGCTGAGCTTCGGGTGCGCATCACGGGGTCGAGCGAGCCGTGCAGATGCAGCGTCGGCACCAGCACGGGTCGCTTCATCCGCCGGTTGAACTGGATGCCGTCCGGCCGCACCATCGAACGGACCATCCACCGGTACGGCTCGACCGCGCAGTGCGCCGTGGACGGGATGGCCATGGCCTGGCGGTAGACGGCGATGTCCTCGTCCTCCGGCTGCCGCGGGCCGGACCAGCTGCGCAGCAGGTGTTCCACTGCCTCGGCATCGTCGGCGACGAGATGCCGCTCGGGCAGCCACGGGCGTTGGAAGCCCCAGATGTAGGAGCTGGCCGCGGTCTGCCGCGGGTCGCGGAGCAGCGAGGCGCGCCAGCTCCTCGGGTGCGGCATGGACGCGACGGCGAGTCGGCGGACCAGCTTGGGCCGCATCACCGATGCCGTCCACGCCAGGTAGCCGCCGAGGTCGTGGCCGACGAGGGCGGCGTCCGGCTCGCCCAGGGAACGGATCACTCCGGTGACGTCGAGCGCGAGGTTGGCCGGATCGTAGCCACGGGGGGTGCGGTCGCTGCCGCCCACGCCCCTCAGGTCCATCGCAACGGCGCGGTATCCGGCCTCGGCCAGGGCGGTCAGCTGGTGCCGCCAGGTCCACCAGAACTGGGGGAAGCCGTGCAGCAGCAGCACGAGCGGACCCTCGCCCATTTCGGCAATATGGAAGCGGGCGCCATTGGCGGCGACGTCGCGGTGCGTCCACGGGCCGTCCCGCAGGATGACCGAGGACCGCATCCCGGACTGATCGGCTGCGGTCATGTCGAGGAGCCTGCCTTGTCGGCGGGGACGGGACGCGGATGGGGCTTGACGCTGGACAGAACGGCGGCCGACTCCTTGACGGAGCGCATGGACCGTTCGGGCTTGGACACTCCGCCGAACTTGCGTTTGGCCAGCACGAAGAGGATCAGCGCCAGAACGATGTAGAGGCCGCCGACGATCGTGCACGCGACGGCGAGCGGGATGTCCCACCAGTTGCGCAGCCAGAACGCCAGGGCAAAGCTGAACAACGGCACCGCAAAGAGGGCGAGGAAGCCCCCGACCATGCCCGCGGTACTGCCGAGCACTGCCTTTTTGGCGTCCTGCCGGATCTCCGCCTTGGCAAGCGCGATCTCGTCGTGCACCAGTCCGGACAGTTCGGCGGTGGCCGAGGCGACCAGCTCCCCGAGGCTGCGGCCCTCTTCGGCTGCGCTCATCGCGATCTCCCTCTTTCTTCTCCCTGGGCGGATGTCATTGGTGCACGTGACAGTAGTGCTGCGGTGGTGGGGCGTCAGTTGGCGACACCTCGCCGTCGCTCTGGGGAGTGATGTCGCAAATGCTATAGGGGCGCCCGGCCGCGGGCCGGGCGCCCCTGAAGTCTGCCGCTGCCGGGCGGTGTCAGTCCTCGCCGGCCGCGGTGGGCAGCTTGCGCTGGATCAGGTCCATCACCGTCGAGTCGGTGAGCGTGGTGACGTCACCCAGCTCCCGGTTCTCCGCGACATCGCGCAGCAGACGGCGCATGATCTTGCCGGAACGGGTCTTGGGCAGCTCGTCCACGGGCAGGATGCGCTTCGGCTTCGCGATGGGGCCCAGCTCCTTGGAGACGTGCGCCCGCAGCTCCTCGACCAGCCCCTCTTCCTCGGCGGCTCCGCCCCGCAGGATGACGAACGCGCAGATGGCTTGCGTGGTCTGCGGGTCGGTGGCTCCGACGACCGCGGCCTCGGCGATCCGCGGGTGGGAGACGAGCGCGGACTCGACCTCGGTGGTCGAGATGTTGTGCCCGGACACCAGCATCACGTCGTCGACGCGGCCGAGCAGCCAGATGTCGCCCTCCGCGTCCTTCTTCGCGCCGTCGCCGGCGAAGTACTTGCCCTCGAACCGCGACCAGTAGGTGTCGAGGAAGCGCTGGTCGTCGCCCCAGATGGTGCGCAGCATCGACGGCCAGGGCTCGGTCAGCGCGAGGTAGCCGCCGGAGCCGTTGCCCACCTCGGCCCCGTCGTCGTCGACGACAGTGGCGCTGATGCCCGGCAGCGGAACCTGGGCGGCGCCCGGCTTGGCTGCGGTGACCCCCGGCAGCGGGCTGATCATGATGCCGCCGGTCTCGGTCTGCCACCAGGTGTCGACGACCGGCGTGCGGTCACCGCCGATGTGCTTGCGGTACCAGATCCACGCCTCAGGGTTGATCGGCTCGCCGACGGAGCCGAGGATGCGCAGGCTCTCCAGATTGAACTGCGCGGGGATGTCGTCGCCCCACTTCATGCAGGTGCGGATCGCCGTGGGCGCGGTGTACAGGATGGTGACGCCGTACTTCTGCACGATCTCCCACCATCGGCCGTTGTGCGGCGTGTTGGGCGTGCCTTCGTACAGCACCTCGGTGGCGCCGTTGGCCAGCGGCCCGTACACGATGTACGAGTGGCCGGTGACCCAGCCGACGTCGGCGGTGCACCAGAAGACGTCCGTCTCCGGCTTGAGGTCGAAGACGGCGTGGTGCGTGAAGGCCACTTGCGTGAGGTATCCCGCGGAGGTGTGCAGGATGCCCTTGGGGCGGCCGGTGGTGCCCGAGGTGTACAGGATGAACAGCGGGTGCTCGGCGTCGAACGCCTCGGGCGTGTGCTCGTCGGGCTGGCGCTCGGTCAGCTCGTGCCACCACACGTCGCGGCCCTCGGTCCAGGGGATGTCCTGACCGGTGCGTCGCACGACGAGGACATGGCGGACATTGGCGGCGCCCGGACGGGTCAGCGCCTCGTCGACCGCGGGCTTGAGGGCGGAGGGCGCCCCGCGGCGGTAGCCGCCGTCCGAGGTGATGACGACGCGGGCATCCGCGTCCTCGATGCGGGTGGCGAGGGCGTCGGCCGAGAACGCGCCGAAGACCACGGAGTGCGGTGCTCCGATGCGGGCGCAGGCCAGCATTGCGATGACGGTTTCGGGCAGCATCGGCATGTAGATCGCCACGCGGTCGCCGGTCCGGACGCCCAGCTCCGTCAGGGCATGGGCGGCCCGCGCGACCTCCCGCTGCAACTCGGCGTAGGTGATGGCCCGCGAGTCGCCGGGCTCGCCCTCGAAGTGGATGGCCACCCGGTCGCCGTGCCCCGCTTCGACGTGCCGGTCCACACAGTTGTACGCAACATTCAGCCGGCCGTCGGCGAACCACTTGGCAAAGGGCGGATTCGACCAGTCGAGGGTCTGCGTGGGCGCCGTCTCCCAGCTGAGCCTGCGTGCCTGCTTGGCCCAGAAGGCCAGCCGGTCGTCGGCAGCGGCTTCGTAGGCCGCGGCGGTGACATTGGCATCGGCGGCCACCTCGGCCGGGGGCGCGAACTTCCGCGTCTCCGTCATGAGGTTGGCCAGACTTTCGTTACTCACGGCATCTCCTCGCGGCGTCAGCTGTGTCCCACGGCACACCTCATCAGTCTGGTTGCCTCTTTGACAAGGGCAACGGGGCGACTGGTGTAGACCTATTGCGCTGAACGGCCGCGCGCCGCGGTGAACGGGCAATCGGCGCGCTGTGGAGGCGCCGAACGGCCGGTCAGCCGCCTCATCGCTCAGCTTGCCAGCATCTCCGATCCGACGTCCGGCTGGACCGGCGTGAACACCGGCGCCGCCCCCTCACGGCCATGCAGCACATAAGCCTGGGCCTCCCCCACGTCGAAGTACATCCCGCGCACCGCCAGCGTGCCCTCCGCCATCCGCTCCGCCACGCATTCGTGCGCGGCCAAGTGGTCGAGCTGCTGCACCACGTTGGTCAGGCACAGTGTCTCCAGCGCGTTGGTGGCCGGACGCACGTCGATGCGGGGGGCCGCACCCGCCAGCCGCGCCAGCCGGTCCAGCGTCGGATGGCCGTGCCGCAGCCAACGCTGCAACGACCCGGCCTGCCCCGTCGGCCCCGGCGCACCGCGTCGGGTGACGTCCGTGGTGCTGAGGGCCTGCACGGCTCCGCAACCGGAGTGTCCGCACACGGTGATGGACGTGACGCGCAGCACGTTTACCGCGTACTCGATAGCCGCGGCAACGGAGTCGTCCGAAGATTCGGTGCCGGGCGGCGGCACCAGATTTCCAATGTTCCGAACGGTGAACAGATCCCCCGGTCCGCTCGAAGTGATCATGCTGGTGACCACCCGGGAGTCCGCACACGTCAGGAACAGCTGCCCGGGACGCTGTCCCTCCTGTGCCAGGCGGGCCAGCTCGCGGCGCACCAGAGGAGCCGTGGTGCGCTGGAAGTTTCGCACGCCGCCCAGCAACTGGTCGTCCGGCCGTGCTCCCGCCCCTGCGGGCTCGCCGTTCGGAATGGCTGCCGTGCACTGATGATTGTGCCAGGACTGCCACGGTCGGCAGTGGTGTGCGGTCGGCTCCCCGATCTGCTGCCCGGCGCGCCCGGTGATCTCCACGGATGCCCCCTGCCCCGCGTGCGCCGTTCGCCAGTCGTGCAGGGTCTCGTAGGCCGCGTGATCCATGAACGTGCCGTCGAGGTCGATGCTCACCGGCGCGCTCTCCGGGATCTCGCCCAGCACCCGGCTCAGTCTCGGCACGGCGAGGAACGTCAACTGGCCCCTCACCCGCACCTGATGGGTGCCGTCCGGCAGCAGCTCGTGCACGACTCGCGTGTGCGTCAGGCGGTGCAATGCGACTCCGACGGCCACGGCGACACCGATGGCAACGCCCTCCAGAACCCCCAGCAGCGTGACCCCGGCCGCCGTCGCGCCGTACACCAGCACCTCCCGGTGCTTCGTGACGCTGCGGATATGGGTGATGTTGACCATCTGGATGCCGACGACCATCACGAGTGCGGCCAGAGCAGCCAGGGGGATCAGCTCGAGCACGGCCACCAGCAGTCCGGTGGCGATCACCACCCAGCACCCGTGCAGCACCGTGGAGGCGCGGCTCACGGCGCCGGCCGCCACGTTTGCCGAGCTGCGCACCGCGACGCCGGTGACGGGCAGGCCGCCGAGAACACCTGACACAACATTGGCCGCGCCCTGCCCCCGCAGCTCGCGGTCCAGGTTCGCCCTGGGCACCCGCTGGCCGCCGGAACGCTGCCTGGCGGCGGCCAGCTTGTCCACGGCCACCGCCGAGAGCAGCGACTCCACACTCGCCACCAGGGTGATGGTGAGCACGGCGGCGAGGAGACCGAGCACCGGACCGTCGGGCATCTCCGGCAGGGCGTGGCTGCTCCAGGACGGCAGGTCCACGCGGGACAGCTCCAGGTCGGCCGACCAGGACAGGAGCGTGGCGACCGAGACGGCCGCGAGTGCCGCGGGAGCCACCTTGCGCACCGTCGCGCCGCCGCGTCCTGGCAGTCGCGGCCAGAGCAGCAGGACGGCGACGCTGAGCAGGCTGACCGTCATCGCGGTCACATGCGGGTCGGCCAGCAGCTCGGGGAGCTGCGCCGCATTGTCGAGGGCCGAGCTTTCCGCGTTGCCACCCAGAACGATGGTCAACTGCGCGAGCGCGATGGTGATGCCGATGCCGGCGAGCATCCCGTGCACGATGGCCGGGCTGACCATGAGCGCCGAACGGGCCACGCGCAGCGCGGCGAGGCCGAGCTGGGCGAGCCCGGCCAGTGCCGTGATGGCGCAGGTGGTGCGCCAGCCGTACTCGTGGATCAGCTCGGCGGTGACCACGGTCAGGCCGGCGGCGGGGCCGCTGACCTGCAAGGGCGCTCCGCCGAGTGCGCCGACCACGATCCCGCCGACCGCCGCCGCAACGAGTCCGGCCTGCAACGGGGCACCGGTGGCGAGCGCGATACCGAGGGACAGCGGCAGAGCGATCAGGAAGACCGAAATCGAGGCGGACAGATCGGCGCGGTGGGGGGCGGACATTTCCGTCTCCGTCCGTAGGGCCGGTATGGCATCTCTCAAGCGCTAGTAAATGAACGGTAATGCCACGTAAAGCCCGTTACTAGTCCGCAGACTCTTTTGGCCCTCTAATTACACCTTTCGAGGGAAATAGTCATTTGAAAGGCTTGTCGTCCCACCATCTTTCCTGACCGGAGGAGACGTTTGTCGGGCAACGCACAGCACCGACAAGACGACTTCACGAGCGGCAGGAGGAACGATGGCGGCTGGACCTGGCGGCCGAAGGGCAACGTGTGCGGTGATCGCCGTTCTGGCGCTGGGACTCGCCGGCTGTTCAGGCGGCGAGGAGGGACCGGCGGCGGAGGACAAGGGGAAGGACAAGGGGAAGGAGGCCGCCGCGGCGGCGCCCGGCGCCCCCGAGCGGGCGCCCGAGCGGGCGCCGCGCCTGATCGGCGACGGTTCCACGGCCGTCACCGGGCGGCAGCCCAACCAGCCGCGAACCGACCGGCTGGCCTCCGGTGAGGAGCCCCCTCAATTCGTCGTCTTCTCCTGGGACGGCGCGGGCGAGGACGGCAACCGCCTCTTCTCCCACTTCAGGGAACTGGGCAAGAAATACGACGCGCACATGACGTACTTCCTGTCCGGCGTCTACCTCCTCCCGGAGAGCAGGCGCACCGAATACCACCCGCCGGGCAAGGCCCCCGGCGCCTCGGACATCGGCTATCTCAGGGACGAGAACATCGCCGCGACGCTGGAGCAGGTGCGCGCCGCGTGGCTGGACGGCAGCGAGATCGGCACCCATTTCAACGGTCACTTCTGCGGGCCCTCCGGGGTCGGGTCCTGGACGCCGGAGGACTGGGTGAGCGAGGTCGAACAGGCCAAGTGGATGGTGAAGAACTGGCGCACGACGACCGGGTTCGCCGACCTCGAACCTCTGCCGTTCGACTACGACAAGGAGCTGATCGGCGGCCGCACGCCCTGCCTCGAAGGCCAGGACAACCTACTCGCCGCGGCCGCGGGGCTCGGCTTCCGGTATGACTCGAGCGGCAACGGCCTTCAGGTGTGGCCGCAGCGGCGCGAGGGGGTCTGGGACATCCCGCTCCAGTCCGTGCCGGTGCCCGGCCGGTCGTTCGAGACGCTGTCCATGGACTACAACTTCATGGTCAACGGCGCCGGCGAGGCGGAGATGCGGGACGGGCTGCTCGCGGCGTTCGACCGGGCGTACGACGGCAATCGTGCGCCCCTCATCATCGGAAACCACTTCAACGACTGGAACGGTGGCGCGTACATGCGGGCCATCGAGGCGGTGATCAAGGAGCTGTGCCCTCGGGAGGACGTGCAGTGCGTGTCCTTCCGGCAGCTCGTCGACTGGCTGGACGCCCAGAATCCGGCCGTGCTCGAACGGCTGCGGACCCTGGGCGTCGGCGAGCGGCCCGAGGGCGGCTGGGCGACATTCCTGCGCGGGGCGTGAGCGCCCCGCGCGGAGGTCGGCGCGTGCGCCTGGCCGTGTGAAGCTCAGGCGGGCTGCGGACTCGGGCTGGAACTCGTGCTCGGCACCTCGCGGAGTACGAAGCCGGGGTCGACCTGCGAGGCCAGATCGATCCCGGTCCGCTCGTTCCCCCAACTCGCCGCGTTCTTCAGGTGGAAGTGCACCATCTGCTGCGTGTACCGCTCCCAGTCCCTGCGCTCGTACGCCGCGTCCGCGGCCCGGTGCAGTGCGCCCAGCGCCTCCTGGTTGCCCTCCTCCAGGCCGGTGAACGGCCGTCGCTCGCCGCGCTCAAGCGCGCGAACCCAATCGGAATGCCCCAGCGTCACTAGCAGGTCGTCGCCCACCTGCGCCCGCAGGAACGCGATGTCGTCCGGCCCCTGCACCTTGTTGCCGATGACGCGCAGGGCCACGCCGTAGTCCCGCGCGTACTCACGGTACTGCCGGTAGACCGACACCCCCTTGCGGGTCGGCTCGGCGACCACGAAGGTCATGTCGAAGCGGGTGAACATCCCCGAGGCGAACGAGTCGCTGCCGGCCGTCATGTCGACCACGACGTACTCGTCGCGCCCGTCCACCAGGTGATTGAGGAACAGCTCGACGGCGCCGGTCTTGGAGTGGTAGCAGGCGACGCCCAGATCGTCCGCGGTGAAGGGCCCGGTGACGAGCAGCCGAGCGGACGCGCCCTCGCCGAGGGCCACCGTCCTGGCACAGGCGTCGAAGACCGGATTCGCCCCGTCGAGCCGCAGCAGCCGGGAACCCGCGCCGGGCGGCGTGGTCTTGATCATGGTCTCGGCCGACCCGATGCGCGGATTGTCGCCGCGCAGGTAGTCCTTGATCAGCGGCAGCCTGCCGCCGAGCGGTGGGAGCGACGCCGCCTGCGCCTCATCCATGCCGAGCGCGGCCCCGAGGTGCTGGTTGATATCGGCGTCCACCGCGGTCACCGAGACTCTCCGGGCGGCCAGGTACCGGATGAACAGCGAGGACAGCGTCGTCTTGCCGCTGCCACCCTTGCCAACGAAAGCGATCTTCATGTTCAATAGCGTACCCGCGTCCGGGGGATGGCCGCGGACAGCGAGTGAAGAAGTCCACTCGAACGTGTCGACGGCGCGTGCTGGACCGGGCCTAGGCTCGGTGTTATGGCTCTGACTGCTTCGATGGCTCCGCCGAACGGCGCGCGATGAACGCCGACACGACAACAGATCCGCTCGCCCGGTTGGCCGCGCTGCCCGGCGTCGAGGCGGCCGTCGAGGCCGTGCGCAAGGCCGTGGACGGCGTGTACGGGCACCGGGTGATGCGCCGCCGCAGCCCGGAGGTCGCCGCCGAGGGCGCACTGCGGGGCGCGCGCGGCTCGGCCGCGCTGTCCGGCGCCGACTGGGCGCTCGAAGAGGTGCGACGCCGGAGCGACTTCGGAGCCTCGGAAGAAGCCAGGACGCTGGGCGCGGCCGTGCGCCTGACGGCGGAGGCCGGTCAGCTGCTCGCCGTCTGGCGGGAGTCGCCGCTGCAGGTCCTGGCGAGACTTCACTTGGTGGCCGCGGGCGGTATCGCGCCGCAGGACACGGTGGGCCGGCCACGGACCGCAGGTGAGATGGTGGCGGAGCCGGGACTCGCGGCGCTCGGCCTGCCGCTCCCCGGGCCCGACGAGGTGGCGGCGCGGCTGGACGGGCTCGGTCGCCTGGTGGTGGCCGGCTCGCGCGCGCCCGCGCTGGTGACCGGCGCCGTCGTGCACGGCGAACTGCTCGCGCTTCGGCCGTTCGGTACGTGCAACGGGCTCGTCGCGCGCGCGGCGGAGCGCCTCGTGCTGGTGGGCAGTGGGCTCGATCCCAAGGGCGTGACGCCTGCCGAGGTCGGGCACGCGGAGCTGGGGAACGAGGCGTATCTGTCGGCGCTGCGCGGCTACGCCTCCGGCACGGGCGAGGGAGTCGCGGGCTGGATCGCCCACTGCGGTCGGGCGGTCGAGCTGGGGGCGCGCGAATCGGTGGCGGTCTGCGAGGCGTTGCAGCGGGGCGCCGCCTGACGGCGCGTGGTGCGCGCCGGGGGCGCACGAGACGGCGGCGCCGCCGTTGCGCGGTGCCGCCGCCGGGCATGGCCGTCGGGTGATCAGAGCGTGCACCGTACAGAGCCGATCAGGTCGGGAACCGCTGCCCGTTCCTGATGCGGCGGCCCGATTGGCGGGTCGGCTGCGCGTGGGTGCCCGGCGGTCATGTGTCCGGCCCCTGAGGACCGTTACGTCCTTTTGTACTCCGATCGGATCGAAACGCCAACCTCGCGGGCGAGATTTTGCTTTCAGCGTCAAACAGTGGTGAATCGGGCGGCCGTGGCGCGCGCGGACCTGCGTCGGCTGGCGTACCACACGAGCCCGGCTGCGCAGGCCGCCGCGGCGACCGCCGCACCCGCGGCGAGCGCCGGCCGCGGCGGCATGGCGAGCGACGGCAGCCGCTGCCGCAGCCGCACGGGGCGCTCGAACGTCAGGACCGGCCACTCCCGCGCGGTGGCCTCCTTGCGGAACGCACGGTCCGGGTTGACGACGTGCGGGTGGCCGACGGCCTCCAGCATCGGGACGTCCGTTATCGAGTCGCTGTAGGCGTAGCAGCGGGCCAGGTCGTAGCCCTCGGAGACGGCCAGCTCGGCGATGGCCTCGGCCTTGGCTGGGCCGTAGGCGTAGTACTCCACCTCGCCCGTGTAGCAGCCGTCCGCCACGACCATGCGCGTGGCCACCACCCGGTCGGCCCCGAGCAACTCTCCGATCGGCTCGACCACTTCGGCGCCGGAGGTGCTGACGATCACCACGTCGCGGCCCTCGGCGTGGTGCTGCTCGATCAGGGAGGCTGCCTCGTCGTAGATGATCGGGTCGATCACCTCATGGAGGGTTTCCGCCACGATTTCCTTGACCTGGTTGACGTTCCAGCCGCGGCAGAGGGACGACACGTACTCCCGCATCCGTTCCGTCTGGTCGTGGTCCGCTCCGCCGAGCAGATAAACGAACTGGGCGTAGGCGGAGCGCAGGACCGCGCGTCGGTTGATGAGGCCGCCCTGGTAGAAGGAGCGGCTGAAGGTGAGCGTGCTCGACTTCGCGATGACCGTCTTGTCCAGGTCGAAGAAGGCGGCGGTACGCGGCTGGGCGAGTATTTTCACGCCCCGAGCATAAGGCCCGCCATTCGGCGTACGCTGGGGCGCGGTGGTTTGCCTCCGAGGGCTCTCGGGTACACCATGGAAGTCACGGATCGTTCGCGACCGTGCTAACCCGGTCCGACTCCTCCCCCCCCGAGTCGGCCGAGGAAGACGACCCCCGCTCTCCCCCCCGGCGGGGGTCGTCGCATGTCCGGGGGCATCACCCCGCTTCCCGAGCGCAGCGCGGCAACGCGCCCCGGGAGAGCCGGGCACGAGGGCCATCCTACCCCAGCTCGTGACTGTATGTAACCCCAAGTAACTGTCGAGTATGTGTTCGTCAACGGCGTGCAGCGAGGGTGATCGAGTTTTCCACAATCGCGGAGTTATCCACAGATTTCCGTTGAGGCCCCCGAAATGCGACGAGTGACGGCACCGTGAATGGCGTGGCTGTCGATGCGTTCGGCGACTGACCGAACGCGCAGTGCGAAGGGGGATGGCCGTGCCCGAATCCATTTTGATTCTCACGGAAGACGAGGATCTTCTCGACGACCTGCTGCGCCTGTGCGCCGCGGCGGGCGCGCAGGCCGAGGTGCTGCACGCCGCCCCGGTGGCGGCCGGCCAATGGGAGCGCGCCCCGCTCGTCCTGGTGGGGGACGACCGGGCGGCGGCACAGACCGCGACGGGCCAGTGGCCCGGGCGGCGGCCGGGCGTGCTCCTCGTCGGGCGCGACCTCGACGATCACACCGTCTGGGCGCGCGGCGTCGCCCTGGGCGCCGAGCAGGTGCTGCACCTGCCGAGCGACGAATCCTGGCTGGCGGACCGCATCGCGGATGCCGTCGAACGCCCGGGCCCGCCCGCGCTGACCATCGGCGTGCTCGGCGGACGCGGCGGTGCCGGGACCTCGTCGTTGGCGTGCGCCCTGGCCGTGACCGCCGCGGCCGAGGGACGGCGGACCATGCTCATCGACGGCGATCCGCTCGGCGGCGGCCTGGACATGCTCCTCGGCGGCGAACGCACGCCGGGTCCGCGCTGGCCGGCGTTCGTCTCGGCCCGTGGCCGGCTCTCGGGTGCCGCGCTGGAGGATTCGCTGCCGCGGCTGCACGGCGTGAGCCTGCTCAGCTGGGACCGCGCGGACGGTCCGCGGCTGCCCGCCGAGGCGATGTGCACGGTTCTGACGGCGGCCAGGCGCCGCGGCGGCGTCGTGGTGCTCGACCTGCCGCGAGCGGCCGACCCGGCGGCTGCCGAGGCGCTCGCCCAGCTCGATCTCGGCCTGCTGGTGGTGCCGGGCGAGCTGCGCGCGGCGGCCGGCGCGCAGCGCGTCGTCGCGATGTCGGGCGCGCTGGTACGGGACCTGCGCGTGGTGGCCCGCGCCTCATCCGGCGGCGGGCTCGCGGGCGCCGAGCTGGCCCGGCTGCTCGGGCTGCCGCTCGCCGGCGAGCTGCCGGACGAGCCCGGCCTGCCCGCCGCCGCGGACGCGGGCGAGCCGCCGGGCGCCGACGCCAAGGGGGCCCTGGCCAGGTTCTGTCGCGATCTGCTCGACCGGGCCCTGCCCGCCGCGGGGGCCGCCGCATGAGCGCCGTGAACGGGCGGCCCACCGTCGCAGGCGGGCGGCAGGCGCCCGGGGCGCCGGCGCCCCGGGCCGCGCAGCGGGACGTGCTCGCGTCTGCCGCCGCGCCGTCGGTACCCGCCGCGCCCGTCGCTCCTCCCGACATGGTCGAGCCGGCCGATCTCCCGGAGCTGCTCGAAGCGGTGCGGCTGCGGCTGGCCGAGGAGGGTGCGGAGCCGACGCCCGGCCGGGTGGCGGCGGCACTGCGGGACCACGGCCGGCTGCTCGGCGACAGCGCGGTGCTGTCGGTGGTGCGCGCGCTGCGCTCCGAGCTGGTCGGCGCCGGCCCGTTGCAGCCGCTGCTGGCCGAGCCCGAGATCACCGACGTCCTGGTCAATGGGCCCGCCGAGGTGTGGGTGGACCGCGGCCGTGGACTGGAACGATCGGCGGTGCGCTTCCCCGACCGCGCCGCCATCCGCAGGCTCGCGCAGCGGCTCGCCGCCGCAGCGGGCCGCCGCCTCGACGACGCGCGGCCCTGGGCGGACGCTCGGCTCTCCGACGGCACGCGCATGCACGCCGTACTGCCGCCCGTCGTCGTCGGCTCGCCCTGTCTGTCCCTGCGCGTGGTGCGCAGGCGCGCGTTCACGCCCGGCGAGCTGTGCGAGGCCGGCACCCTTCCGCCCGGTGGGGAGCGGCTGCTGCGGGCGATGCTCGCCGCGCGGCTGTCGTTCCTGATCACCGGCGGCACCGGCTCCGGCAAGAGCACGCTGCTCGCCACTCTGCTCGGTCTGGTGCCGCCGGACGAGCGGATCGTCCTGGTCGAGGATTCCGCGGAGCTGCGGCCGAGCCATCCGCACGTGGTCCGCCTCGAAACCCGGCCGGCCAATCAGGAAGGGGCGGGCCGGATCACGCTGCACGACCTGGTGCGCCAGGCGCTGCGGATGCGGCCCGACCGATTGGTGGTCGGCGAGGTCAGAGGCAGCGAGGTCACCGAGCTGCTGAGCGCGCTCAACACGGGCCACGACGGCGGCTGCGGCACCTTGCACGCCAACGCGGCGGCCGACGTGCCCGCGCGTCTGGAAGCGCTCGGAAGCACCGCGGGGCTGCCGCGGGCCGCTCTGCACAGTCAGCTCGCGGCAGCGCTGTCCGTGGTGCTGCACCTGGTCAGGGACCGCGAATCCGGACAGCGCAGGCTCGCGGAGATCCACGTTCTGCGGCAGGACGACACCGGCCTGGTGCACACCCTGCCCGCGGCCCGCTGGACTCCGGACGGTTTCGGACGCGGGCCGGGGTGGCCGCGGCTGGCCGCCCTGTGCGCCCAGGGCGGGGGAGGTGGTGCCTTGTGATTGGGCAGCTCGTTCCGTTCACTGCGGCCCTGTGCGCGGGGGCGGGGGCCTGGCTGCTGGTGGCGGGAGTGCCCGGGCGGGGCCGGTCCCGTGCGCTCTCCTCGGGCGGCGACCCGGGGGCGGTCGTCCGCCCGGCCCGGCGGCCGGTGCCGCGCGCGCCGGACGGCACCACCCTGCGCATCGTGCTCGGTTGCCTTGCGGTCGGCGCGCTGCTGTCCCTGTGGGGACGTTCTCCGCTACCGCTTCCGGTGGCCGTGCTGCTCGCCCCGGCGGCGGTGCGTTGGTGGCGCAGGCGCGCTGCCGTGCGTGCGGCGGAGCTGCTCCGGGATGAGGTCATCGCGTTCTGCGTCGGGCTCGCGGGTGAGGTCCGCGCCGGTCGGCCGCCCGCGCAGGCGGTCGTGGCCATCGGCACGGCCGGGCTCGGGCCGCCGGGCGGCGGCGTGCTCGCCGCGGCCAGGTACGGCGGTGACGTGCCGGCGGCGCTGCGGGCGGCCGCCCGCAGGCCCGGCGCGGACGGCCTGCGCGGGGTGGCGGCCTGCTGGTCGGTCGCGGTGGACGGGGGCGCCTCGTTCGCCGCGGGTCTTGAGCGCGTCGCGGGTGCGCTGCGGGCGGAGCGGCATCAGCACGAGGAGCTGCGCGCCCAGCTGGCGGGCCCGCGGGCGACTGCCGTGGTTCTCGCGACCCTGCCCGTCTTCGGCCTGCTGCTCGGCGCCGCCATGGGGGTGGAGCCGCTGCGCGTGCTGCTCGGCACCCCGGCCGGTGCGCTCTGTCTCGCCATCGGCGCGGCGCTGGAGTGGGCCGGGCTCGCCTGGGTGCGCGCCATCGTCGCCGCGGCGGAACGGGCCGGGCCATGACCGCCGGGGACACGTGGGCGGTTGGTCTGGCGGTGCTGCTCGCACTCGTGGCCCTGGCCGCCGCACGGCGGCTGCGCGACGGCCGGGCGCTGGACGACCGACTGGCCGTGCTGCGCGGCGAGCCGGCCACGGTGCCACGGCGTTCCCGGCCCGCCTGGCGGCCGCCGTGGCGGCGCGCGGGCGAGCCGGAGGACCCGCGGCTGGCCCTGGCGACCGAGCTGCTGGCGGCGTGTCTGATCGCCGGGTCCTCGCCTGGCCCCGCGGCGGATGCGGTGGGCGCGGCACTGGGTGGGCCGCTCGGCGAGCGGCTGCGGCGGGCGGCGCGCGAGCTGCGGCTCGGGGGCGAGCCGGGAGCCGTATGGGGTGGGTTCGGCCGGCTGCCGGGCGCCGCGGGGCTGGCCCGGCGGCTGGAGCTGGCGGAGGCCGGCGGCACGCCGGTGGTGGCCACCGTGACGGCCGAGGCCGCGGAGAGCCGGGCCCGGCGCCGCAGAGCGGCGCAGATCCGTGCCAGACGGGCCGCGGTTCATGTGACCGGGCCGCTGGGGCTCTGCTTCCTGCCGGCCTTCCTGCTCATCGGGGTGGCCCCCGTCGTCATCGGCATGGCCGGTGAGCTGCTGTGAAGCCCTGGCCCGGTCGAGCGACACCCACGCGCGAACGACGCGCGAACCTACGCGCGGCGCCCAGGAGCAAGTACGTACGAGCGATGTCGAGCGATGTGCACGAAGGAGATGACCGTTCATGTGGCCGATCAACAGTGTGACGGGGTGCCCGGGGAGCCGCCGGGGCCCGTGGCTGCGCGACGAAGGGATGAGTACCGCCGAGTACGCCGTGGGGACGATCGCGGCCGCCGCGCTCGCCGTGGTGCTGTACCAGGTCGTGACCTCGGGGGCGGTGAGCGATGCGTTGCAAGGGCTGGTCGAACGGGCGCTGGACACGGAGCCGTGACCGTGCGGGCGACCGCGGCTACGTCACGGCCGAGAGCGCGCTCGTGATTCCCTCGCTGGTCCTGCTGCTCGGTCTGCTGCTGTGGGGCCTGGCCGCGGTCGCCGTCTCGGCCCAGTGCGGGGACGCCGCCCGCGCCGGTGCCCGGGCGGCGGCCCGGGGCGAGTCGTCCGCGGTCGTGCAGCGCATCGCGGGCGCCGTGGCCCCCGACGGGGCCGAGGTGCGGGTGACGCGCGAGGGCGAGCTGTACCGGGTGGCCGTGTCGGCCGCCACCCCGGGCCCCGGCGCGCTGACCCTGCCGGTCACCGGGGAGGCGGTGGCCCATGCCGAGGACGGCTGAGCGGCGCGCCGCGGCAGGCGCGGGGGACCGGGGGTCGGCGACCGTCTGGGCGGCGCTGTGCGCGACCCTGCTCTGCCTGGTCTTCGCCGCGGTGCTCGCGCTGGGGCAGGTGACCGGGGCCAGGCAGCGCGCCGCCGCTGCCGCCGATCTCGCGGCGCTCGCCGCCGCCGACGTGGCGCCGGACGGCGCGGACGCGGCGTGCGCCCTGGCCCGGCGGGTCGCCGGGGCCCAGGGGGCCCGGCTGGTCCGCTGTCACGTCGGCGGTGAGATCTCCGATCTCACCGCCGAGGCCAGGGCCGGTCCCTACAGCGTCCGGGTCAGAGCCCGGGCGGGCCCTGGTGACGCAGCAGCTCCGTGAGGATGCGGAGGGCACCGGCCTTGTGCAGCGGCTCGTTGCCGTTGCCGCACTTGGGCGACTGCACGCACGATGGGCAGCCGCTCGCGCACTCGCAGGCCGCGATGGCGTCCCGGGTGGCGGTCAGCCAGCGTCCGGCGGTGTGGAACGCCCGCTCCGCGAAGCCGGCGCCGCCCGGGTGCCCGTCATGGACGAACACCGTGGGCAGCAGGGTGTCCGGGTGCAGGGCCGTGGAGACGCCGCCGATGTCCCACCGGTCGCACGTGGCGAACAGCGGGAGCATGCCGATCGAGGCGTGTTCCGCCGCGTGCAGCGCTCCTGGCAGCACGTCGGGGCCGACACGGGCGGCGTCCAGCTGGTCCTGCGTCAGCGTCCACCACACCGCGCGAGTCCGCAGCGTACGGGCGGGGAGGTCCAGCCGGGTCTCCCCGAGCACCTCGCCGGTCAGCAGCCGGCGCCGAAGGAAGGAGACCACCTGATGGGTGACCTCGACGGAGCCGAAGCACAGCCGGGCCTCGCCCCACGGGACGTCGATGTCGGTTTCGAGCACCGAGAGATCGGTGACCTCGCGAGCAGACGTGGACCACGGCGGGTCGGCCTCCTCGACCAGGGCCACGGAGGCTTCCAGGTCGAGCTCCTTGACGATGTAGCTGCGGCCCCGGTGCAGGTGGACCGCGCCCTCGTGCACGGTGCTGTGGGCCGGGCCGGCGTCCACGGTGCCGAGCAGGCGGCCGGTGCCGTGCTCGACGACCCGGACCGGTTCGCCGCCCTGTCCGCGGATGTCGACCATGTCCGCGGGCCGCTCGCGCCGTGTCCAGTACCAGGACTCGCCGCGCCTGCGCAGCAGGGCGCGGGCCCCCAGTTTGGGCAGCAGCTCCCCCGCCGCGGGGTCGAACAGGCCGGGCTTCTCGTCGAAGTCGGTCGCGGTGAGGGGCAGTTCCGCGGCCGCGGCGCACAGGTGCGGGGCCAGCACGTAAGGGTTGCCCGGGTCCAGGACCGTCGTTTCCACCGGCCGCTGGAACAGCGCCTCCGGATGGTGCACGAGATACGTGTCCAGCGGGTCGTCCCGCGCGACGAGCACGGCCAGCGCGCCCTGTCGCTGCCGACCCGCGCGGCCCGCCTGCTGCCACAGCGAGGCGCGCGTGCCCGGATAGCCGGCGAGCAGGACGGCGTCGAGCCCCGCGACGTCCACGCCCAGCTCCAGGGCGGTGGTCGCGGCCAGCCCGAGGAGCTCGCCGCTGTGCAGGGCGCGTTCGAGGGCGCGGCGTTCCTCGGGCAGGTAGCCGCCGCGGTAGGCGGCCACCCGCCCCGCGAGCGATCTGTCGACCTCGGCGAGCCGCTCCTGGGCGATCAGCGCGATCAGCTCGGCGCCGCGCCGGGAGCGGACGAACGCCAGGGTGCGGACGCCCTGGACGGCCAGGTCGGTCAGCAGTTCGGCGGTTTCGGCGGTGGCGGTGCGGCGGACCGGGGCGCCTTTCTCGCCGCGGGCCTCGGTCAGCGGCGGCTCCCAGAGGGCGAAGACCAGTTCGCCGCGCGGCGAGGCGTCCTCGGTCACCTCGACGACCGGGAGTCCCGTGAGCCGTGATGCCGAAACGCCGGGCTCGGCCGTGGTCGCCGACGCGAGGAGGAACACCGGCTCGCTTCCGTAGTGCGCGCAGAGGCGCCGCAGGCGGCGCAGGACCTGGGCGACGTGCGAGCCGAAGACGCCCCGGTAGACGTGGCACTCGTCGACGATCACGTAGCGCAGGGAGCGCAGGAAGGAGGACCAGCGGCGGTGGCCGGGCAGCAGCCCGCGGTGGAGCATGTCGGGATTGGTGAGAAGGAGGTTCGCGTGGTCCCTGGCCCAGGTCCGCTCCTCGAATGAGGTGTCCCCGTCGTACCCGGCGGGGCGGACGTCGGTGCCGAGCGGCGCGGCCAGTCGGCGTATCGCCCGGAGCTGGTCCGCGGCCAGGGCCTTCGTCGGCGACAGGTACACGGCCGTGGCGCCGCGGCGGTTGGGGGCCGCCGCGCCGTCCAGCAGCGCGCTGAGGACCGGCACCTGGTAGGCCAGCGACTTGCCCGATGCCGTGCCCGAGGAGATCACGACCGACTCGCCGCGCAGTGCGTGCTCCGCGACGTGTGCCTGATGCGTCCAGGGCCGCTCGATGCCGGTGGCCCGCACGGCCGCCACCACCTCGGGGCGTATCCCCTCCGGCCAGGAGGCATGACGTCCCGGGCGCGCGGGCAGCTGCTCCATGTGGGTGAGGCGCGCGGCCCGTTCCGAACGTCCGCGCAGACGTTCGAGTACCGCCCGTGGCGGCGGGCGGTGTGCGTCGGTCTCGACCGCTTCAGGCGGTGCACACTCATGGGACATCGGCACCGAGTCTGTCACTGGTCCGACGGACAATGGCTGTAAGACGTCGTCCTGGGCAGGCGACAAGTGGTTGAATGCCCTGGCGGCTGCCGATCCATGGGGGGCGACCGCTCGTTAGCAAGGTGCTGGAGGATCCGTGGACCTGTCCCTGTCGACCCGGACCGTTGGCGACCGTACGGTTGTCGAGGTAGGCGGCGAGATTGACGTATACACCGCGCCCAAGCTGCGCGAACAGCTGGTCGAGCTGGTCAACGACGGCAACCACCACCTCGTGGTGGACATGGAGCGCGTCGACTTTCTCGACTCCACCGGGCTTGGTGTGCTGGTCGGCGGCCTGAAGCGAGTGAGGGCCCAAGAGGGCTCGCTGCGCCTGGTGTGCAACCAGGAGCGCATTCTCAAGATCTTTCGGATCACCGGCCTGACCAAGGTGTTCCCGATCCACGAATCGGTGGACGAGGCCATCGCGGCCAACGACTGACAAGCCCCGTGCTCTGTCAGCAGAGCCGGGGAATAGAGTCACATCATCACCGCGGCCGTCCCGAGCGCCGTCGGTCCCGAGAGCATCGGTACCGCGGCCGGGGCGGCGTGCCCGCACGATCGAGGGGGATGGCAATGGCCACCGTCGAACTGCGCTTCAGCGCGTCGCCGGAGCACGTGCGCACCGCCCGGCTGGTGGCCGCGGCGGTCGCCCGCCGCGCCGGCGTCCATGAGTCGGTGCTCGACGAGCTGAGGCTGGCGGTGGGCGAGGCGTGCAGCCGTGCGGTGGGCCTGCATGCGGTGCACGGGTTGACGACGCCCGTGCGGGTGGCGTTGACCGAGGGGGAGAAGTCGTTCTCGATCGAGGTGGGGGATGACGCGCCGAGCGCCGTGCCCGCTCCCCGCGACCAGTCCGCCGCCGAGGCCGCCGAGGAGACCGACGAACTGGGGCTCGCCGTGATCAGCGGGCTCGTCGACGACGTCGAGGTGATCTCCGACTCCCGGGGCGGGAAGATCCGGATGAGCTGGCCGACGGCCACCGCTTCCCTTTCCTGATCTTCGGTTTCCTGATCTTCGCCCGCTCGGACTTCGGCCGACCGTAATCTCCTTTTCGATCTTCCCGATCTTTTTGATCTTCCTGAGTCGGCGCGGCCTTCCCGCTCCCGGTGATCTTTCCGCGCCTGATCATTCCGAGATGATTCCCTGGGATGCCGAAGATCATCCCTCGTCTGCGTATTTTACTCAGACCGGTTAAATGTCATCCCCGGCCCCTTTTTCGATGCCCTGCACCTCTCTACACTCCGGCCACGTCTGTCTGTTTCGGATCAGCGCCGGAGCGTCAAGGAGGACGAATGGCTCATCCATATGTCACGCAGGCAGCCGAGGCCGCCGAACTCACCGGTGGGAACCGCGGCCTCATCCTGGTGATCGCCGTGGTTGCCGTGGCAGCCCTGGCCCTCGCCGTCGTCCTGGTGAGACAGGTCCTGGCGGCCGGTGAGGGCACCGAGAACATGAAAAAGATCGCTGCCGCGGTTCAGGAGGGCGCGAATGCGTACCTCGCGCGCCAGTTGCGCACCGTCTCCGTCTTCGCCGCCGCAGTGATCTTTTTGCTGCTGCTGTTGCCGGCGGACGACTGGGGCCAGCGCATTGGCCGCTCACTGTTCTTCGTGGTCGGCGCGGCATTCTCCGCCGCCACCGGATACCTCGGAATGTGGCTGGCGGTGCGCAGCAATGTCCGAGTGGCTGCCGCGGCGCGTGAGGAAGGCCGCGACCAGGCCATGCGGATCGCGTTCCGTACCGGCGGCGTCGTCGGTATGTGCACCGTCGGGCTCGGCCTGCTCGGCGCCTCCTGCGTGGTGCTCGTCTACGCGGCGGACGCCCCGAAGGTGCTGGAGGGGTTCGGCCTCGGCGCCGCCCTGATCGCGATGTTCATGCGCGTCGGCGGTGGCATCTTCACCAAGGCCGCGGACGTCGGGGCCGACCTGGTCGGCAAGGTCGAGCAGGGCATCCCCGAGGACGACCCGCGCAATGCGGCCACCATCGCGGACAACGTGGGCGACAACGTGGGCGACTGCGCCGGGATGGCCGCCGACCTGTTCGAGTCCTATGCCGTCACCCTCGTCGCGGCGCTGATCCTGGGAGCCGTCGCGTTCGGCGACGCCGGGCTCGCGTTCCCCCTGCTCGTTCCGGCCATCGGTGTGCTGACCGCCATGGCCGGCATCTTCCTGGTCGCGCCACGGCGCGGCGACCGGACGAGCATGACCGCGATCAACCGCGGCTTCTTCCTCTCCGCGGCGATCTCCCTGGTCCTGGTCGCCGTCGCCGCCTACGCCTACCTGCCCGACAGCTTCGCCGAACTGGACGGCGTCACCGACACCGAGATCGCGTCGCACGACTCCGACCCGCGGCTGTTCGCGCTCACGGCCGTGGCCATCGGCATCGTGCTCGCCGCCGTCATCCAGCAGCTGACCGGGTACTTCACCGAGCCAAGCCGGCGGCCCGTCCGGGATATCGGCCGAACGTCGCGCACCGGACCGGCCACGGTGGTGCTCTCCGGCTTCTCGCTGGGGCTTGAGTCGGCCACCTACACCGCGCTGCTGGTGGGCCTCAGCGTGTACGGGGCGTTCATGCTGGCGGGCAGCACGATCATGCTGGCCCTCTTCGCCGTGGCGCTGGCCGGAACCGGGCTGCTCACGACGGTCGGCGTGATCGTCGCGATGGACACCTTCGGTCCGGTCGCGGACAACGCCCAGGGCATCGCCGAGATGTCCGGGGACGTCGAGGGCGAGGGCGCGCAGGTCCTCACCGACCTGGACGCCGTCGGCAACACGACGAAGGCGGTCACCAAGGGCATCGCCATCGCCACGGCCGTGCTGGCCGCGGCGGCGCTGTTCGGGTCCTACCGGGACGCCATCGCCGAGTCCATCGCCGATGTGGAGATGAGCGCGGCCGAGGTGCTGGGCGAGACCGGGCTGAGCCTGGACATCTCCCAGCCGAACAACCTGGTCGGTCTGATCATCGGCGTGGCGGTCGTCTTCCTCTTCTCCGGGCTCGCGGTCAACGCCGTGTCGCGTTCGGCCGGTTCCGTGGTGTACGAGGTGCGGCGCCAGTTCCGCGAGCGGCCGGGGATCATGGACTACAGCGAGCAGCCCGAGTACGGCAAGGTCGTCGACATCTGCACCAGGGACTCCCTGCGGGAACTGACCACGCCGGGGCTGCTCGCCGTGATGGCGCCCATCGCGGTGGGCTTCGGCCTCGGCATCGGCCCGCTCGGCTCGTACCTGGCGGGCGCCATCGGGGCCGGCGTCCTGATGGCGGTGTTCCTGGCCAACTCCGGCGGGGCCTGGGACAACGCCAAGAAACTCGTCGAGGACGGTCACCACGGCGGCAAGGGCAGCGAAGCCCACGCCGCGACCGTCATCGGCGACACGGTCGGCGACCCGTTCAAGGACACCGCGGGCCCGGCGATCAACCCGCTGCTCAAGGTCATGAACCTGGTGGCGCTCCTGATCGCCCCGGCCGTCATCACGCTGTCCTACGGCGACGACGCCAGCGCCCCGGCGCGCGCCGCCATCGCCATCACCGCCATCCTCATCATCGTCGGCGCCGTCTACAGCTCCAAGCGGCGCGGCATCGCCGTCGAGGACGACGACGATGCGGCCGACGACGCGGGGAACGCCGGGGGCTCCGGCGATTCCGGCGATTCCGGGGACACCGGGGACGCGGGCGGCAAGCAGCGGGCAACGCCGGTGCCCGGGGCCTGAGTCCGGCGGCGAACGCGCTGTCAGAGGCGTGTGGCAGGGTGGTCGGTGTGACGCGGGAGGAGTTGCTGACGGCGCTGACCACCCTGCGGCGTGCCCGGGTGCGCGGTCGCCGGGCGCCGCACAAGCCACTGCTCGTGCTGTGGCTGCTGGGGCGGTTCGCGCGGCACGGCACCACGGCCGTCGGCTATGCGGAGGCCGAGGAGCCGGTGAGCCGCATGATCAACGATTTCGGCCCGCCGGTCAGCAGCGCTGCGGCGGCCAGGCAGCGGGCGGCGATGCCGTTCGTGCACCTGGAGCGCGCCCTGTGGGATGTGCGGGACGCGGCCGGGGAGCCGATAGGGCCGGGCGCCGCGGAGAGCGGCCCGCAGTTGCGGGAGCGCGGCGCGCACGGCCGGCTGCGCCCGGAGGTCGAGAGCCTGCTCGCGGACGCGGGCACGCTGGCCGCGGCGGCGCGCGTGCTGCTCGACGAGCACTTCACACCGACGCTCGACGTGCCCATCTGCGAGGCCGCGGGGCTGGAGCTGACGGCGATCGAGGCGTCGGCGTTCCTGCTGGTCGAGCAGCGGCGTGCGGCGCGCCGCCGGGACGCGCGGTTCGCCGAGTCGGTGCTGCTCGCCTACGCGTACGCGTGTGCGATGTGCGGTTTCGACGGGCGGCTCGGCCGCCATCCGGTGGGGATCGACGCGGCACACATCCGCTGGCACAGCCAGGACGGGCCGGACGAGGTGCGGAACGGGCTGGCGCTGTGCGCGCTGCACCACCGGCTGTTCGACCTCGGTGTGCTCGGTCTGACCGGCGAGGGCGCCATCCGGGTGTCCGGCCTCTTCGTGGCGGGCGGTGGAGCCGCCCGCGCCGTCGAGGAGCTGGCCGGGCGGCCGCTGGCCGCGCCGGGGCGCGGGAAGCCGCGGCCGGCACCGGAGTTCGTCGCCTGGCACGGCGCCGAGGTGTTCAAGAACGGCGCGGCCGTCGCCTGACGGCCGGACGGGGAGGGGAGTGGGATCGTGTTCGACGCGGTGCTGTGCGACATCGACGGGGTGCTGCGGATATGGGACCCGGCGGCCATGACGGATCTCGACCTGGCGTACGGGCTGCCGCCGGGCGCGCTGGCGGGCGCCGCGTTCCGTCCCGACCTGTTGCTGCCCGCCGTGACCGGCGCTGTGGCGGACGGGGAGTGGCGGGCGGCGGTGGCGGCCGACCTGGCCGCGGCGTGCGGCGGTGCGGAGCGGGCGCGCGCCCTGGTCGCGGAGTGGTCGGCGGTCGGCGCGCGTGTGGACCGCGAGGTCGCGGCGCTGCTGGCGCGGGTGCGGCGGCGGGTGCCCGTGGTGCTGGTGTCGAACGCCACGACGCGTCTTGAGGCGGATCTGACGGCCCTGGGGCTCGCCACGGCAGACGCGGGCAGTGTGGACGGCATGGTCGGTGTGGGCGGCGTGGACGCCACCGGCGGCGCGGCGCCGGTCGTGTGTGATGCCGTGGTCAACTCCTCGCGGATCGGCGTGGCCAAGCCGGACCCCCGGGTGTACCGCCTCGCGGCGGAACGGGCCGGGGTGGAGGTGACGCGTTGTCTCTTTGTCGATGATACGGAGGGGCATGTGGCGGCCGCCCGCGAGGTCGGCATGACGGGCCTTCACTACCGGCGTGTCGCCCAGTTGCGGGAAGCCCTGCACCCGCTGGTGCAAATGGCTGCAATCCGGGACAAGGGTCTCGGCCATCACTCGGAAGAGGGATGACCGGCGTGTAAGTTCCCGCCCTAGCGGCACGAAGGTCGAGGAACGGGTCGAGGAACGGGACGAGGAACGGTGAACAAGAAGCTCGCGGTGACACTGTCCGGTGGTGCGGCGCTCCTCCTCACGCTGACGGCGTGCGGTGGCGACGACAACGAGGAGGTCGACCGGTGGGCCGCGTCGGTCTGTGACGGGCTCCAGCCGCAGGTGGAGCGCATCCAGTCCGCGTACGCCGCCATCGCCGAGGTCAGCGAGGGCAACCGCTCGCCCGAAGAGGTCCAGGAGGCGGACTCGGCGGCGTACCAGGACATCTCGGAGGCTTATGCGGGCATCGCCGACGTCGTGGACGAGGCGGGCGCCCCGCCGGTCGACGAGGGAGAGCAGGTACGCGAGGACGCGGTCGCCGCGCTGAACGACCTCTCCACCTCGTTCGCCGGGCTGAAGGAGGAGGTGGACGCCCTGGACACCTCCGACCAGGCGGCCTTCGCCGAAGGGCTCGGCGAGATCGTGCCGCGTCTGGAGGAGCTCGGCCAGAGCGGTAACGAGGCGCTGAACCAGCTGGAGTCCGGCGAGCTGGGCGAGGCCCTGGGCCGCCAGGACGGCTGCCAGCCCCCGTCCCCCTCGCCCGACGGCGGCTCAGGTGACGGCTCAGGTGACGACTCCGGTGACGACTCCGGTGACGGTGCCGGGCAGGAGGGCGCCGACGGCGGTCAGGGAGAGCAGGACGGGGCACCGGAGGACGAGCAGGAGGCCGGCGGGGCGGCCGACGAGGGGGAGTGACCACAATGGGGACGTGAGCTACCCCCGACTCCCCGTTCCCGGCCCCGGCACCGCCCGGCTGCAAGAGGCCCTGCTGACCGCCTCGTTCACCCACGAGGGGCTCCGCGCCCGCCTCGGCGCGCCCGCCGACGCCGCCCTGGCGCGCGGCGAGAGCGTGCCGGCGCGGCGCGCCCTGCTCGGCGACGACGACCCGACGGCCGTGCTGGCACGGCTGTTCCTGCTGCGCGAGCCGGTCGCGTGCGGCCCGGCCGGTCGTGCCCTGCCGTTCGAGGCGGCGCTCGGGGAGGGCTGGCTGGAGCGCGACGGGAACGAGGTGCGCGCGACCGTGGACGTGCGCCCCTACGCGGGTGAGGACGGCCGCAGCTGGTGGATCGTCTGCGACGCGAGGCCGGGCCCGGCCCCCGCCGCCCCGGGCGCCCCCGGTGCCGCGGAGCCCGGCCGGGACGTGGTCCTCGGCCCCGGCGGCGCCTCGGCGACGCTGGCGGGGCTGACGGCGCGCCGCCCGGTGGGCCGGGCCCTTGACCTGGGGACAGGCAGCGGCGTCCAGGCCCTGCACGCCACCACGCACGCCCGGTCCGTCACCGCCACCGACGTGAACCCGCGTGCGCTGCGCATGGCCGCGCTGACCCTCGCGCTCTCCGGCGCTCCCGAGGCCGAGCTGCGTGAGGGCTTCCTCTTCGAACCGATCTCGGACGAACAGCACAGTGAGGATTCCGGAACCGGCGAGGACGGGAACGGTTACGGGCTGATCGTGTCCAATCCGCCGTTCGTCATCTCGCCGGCGGGGCTCGGGGAGGGACTGACGTACCGTGACGGCGGCCTGGCGGGCGACGCGTTGTGCCGTCGGCTGGTGCAGGGCTCGGCCGCGCACCTCGCGGAGGGCGGCCTGTGCCAGATCCTGGCGAACTGGGAGCACGTCGCGGGCGAGGACTGGCGGGAGCGGGTCACCTCCTGGGTGCCGCCCGGCTGCGATGCGTGGATCGTGCAGCGCGAGGTGCAGGACGTCACCGAGTACACCGAGCTGTGGCTGCGCGACGCGGGACTGCACCGCGGCTCCCCGGCCGCGTACGAGGCGGCGTACGGCGCGTGGCTCGCGGAGTTCGCGACGCGCGGCACCGAGGCGGTCGGATTCGGCTGGATCGCGGTGCGCCGCGGCGGCGCGGAACGCCCGCACGTGCTCGCCGAGGACTGGCCGCACGCCGTCGCACAGCCGCTCGGCGAGGCCGTGTGGACGCACTTCGAACGGCAGGACTTCCTGCGCGCCCGGGACGACGCCGCGCTGCTGCGCGCCCGCTACGTGCTGGCCGGCGACATCGTGCAGGAGCAGATCGGCGCGCCGGGGGCGGAGGACCCCGAACACGTGGTGCTGCGGCGGCGGGCGGGCATGCGGCGGGCCCGCGCCATGGACACGGTGAGCGCGGGCTTTGCGGGAAGCTGTGACGGAACGCTCGTCGCCGGAGCAATCCTGGACGCGATCGCGCAGTTGCTCGGCGAGGATGCGGTTGCGTTGCGTGACCGGGCGGGCGAGTGGCTGCGACCGCTCGTTGAGCAGGGGTTTCTGTTGCCCGCTGAGTGAGCCGTGACCGCCTGCGACCGCCTCGGACACACTGTCGGTGACTGTTCACCGACAACGTCCCCGGAGCAGTCGGGCGGCGGGAATGGCGGATCTCGGGTTACCGTTCGAGATGCGTTGCGGGGTTTTCCCATTTGACACGCAGCAGGGATGTACCGTCACACTCCGCATCGTCAGTACTTTCCCCCGGGCTGGAGAGAAGAGCGAAAAGTTGTCCCCGACCAGCGAGACCGCGAACGGCGGACGCCGCCGACTAGTCATCGTCGAGTCGTCCGTCAAGGCGAAGACGATCAAGGGCTACCTCGGCCCCGGCTATGTGGTCGAGGCCAGTGTCGGGCACATCCGCGACCTGCCGAGCGGCGCGGCCGAGGTGCCCGCCGAGTACAAGGGCCAGCCCTGGGCACGGCTCGGCGTCAACGTCGAGGCGGACTTCGAGCCGCTTTACGTCGTCAACAGCGACAAAAAGGATCAGGTCCGGAAGCTCAAAGCGCTGCTCGCCGACTCCGACGAGCTCTATCTCGCCACGGACGAGGACCGCGAGGGCGAGGCCATCGCCTGGCACCTGAAGGAGGTGCTGAAGCCCAAGGTCCCCGTGCGCCGCATGGTCTTCCACGAGATCACCCGCGACGCGATCCGCGCCGCGGTCGACAATCCGCGCGAGCTGAACCAGCTGCTCGTCGAGGCCCAGGAGACCCGCCGCATCCTCGACCGGCTCTACGGCTACGAGGTCTCACCCGTGCTGTGGAAGAAGGTCATGCCCCGGCTGTCCGCCGGCCGGGTGCAGTCCGTCGCCACCCGGCTGGTCGTGGAACGGGAGCGGGAGCGCATCGCGTTCCGGTCCGCGGAGTACTGGGACCTCGTCGGCACGTTCGCCACCGTGCCCGCGGAGGGCACGTTCGACGCCCGGCTGACCAGTGTGGACGGCCGCCGCGTCGCCCAGGGGCGCGACTTCGGGCCCGACGGGCAGTTGAAGAACCCGGCGCAGGTGCAGCACCTCACCGAGGAGAACGCCCGGGCGCTCGCCGCCGCACTGGCGGACACGGCCTTCGCCGTCCGTTCGGTCGAGTCCAAGCCCTACCGTCGTTCCCCGTACGCGCCCTTCCGCACCACCACACTCCAGCAGGAGGCGTCGCGCAAGCTGGGCATGGGGGCGAAGGCCACCATGCAGGTCGCGCAGCGGCTGTACGAGAACGGCTTCATCACCTACATGCGGACCGACTCCGCCACCCTGTCGGACACCGCGGTGGCCGCCGCGCGCACCCAGGTCGCCCAGCTCTACGGCGCGGACTACCTGCCGGACCGGCCCCGCGTGTACGCGAGCAAGGTGAAGAACGCGCAGGAGGCGCACGAGGCGATCCGCCCCTCCGGTGACCGCTTCCGCACGCCCGCCGAGACGGGTTTGACGGGCGATCAGTACCGGCTGTATGAGCTGATCTGGAAGCGGACCGTTGCCTCGCAGATGAAGGACGCCGTCGGCCAGTCGGTCGCCGTCCGCGTCGCCGGTACCAGCGCGGACGGACGGGACTGCGAGTTCAGCGCGACCGGCAAGGTCATCACGTTCCACGGCTTCCTCAAGGCATACGTGGAGGGTGCCGACGACCCGGGCGCCGACCTCGACGACCGCGAACGGCGGCTGCCGCAGGTGACCGAGGGCGACCCGCTCACCGCGCGCGGCATCGCCGCGGACGGCCACGCGACCAAGCCCCCGGCCCGCTACACCGAGGCCTCGCTGGTCAAGGAGCTTGAGGAACGAGAGATCGGCCGCCCCTCCACCTACGCGGCGATCATCGGAACGATCCTGGACCGCCGTTACGTGTTCAAAAAGGGCACGGCACTGGTCCCGTCCTTTCTCTCCTTCGCCGTGGTCAATCTTCTGGAGCAGCACTTCGGCCGGCTGGTGGACTACGACTTCACCGCCCGCATGGAGGACGACCTCGACCGCATCGCCACCGGCGACGCGGAGGCGGTGCCGTGGCTGCGCCGCTTCTACTTCGGCGCGGACGGCGGTGCCGCCCCGGGCGCGGGCGCCGCGGCCGACGCGGGGAACGGCGACGGGGATCACCTCGGCGGGCTGAAGGAGCTGGTCACGGACCTGGGTGCGATCGACGCGCGCGAGATCTCGTCGTTCCCCGTCGGCGACGGCATCGTGCTGCGCGTCGGCCGCTACGGCCCGTACGTCGAGGCGCCGCCCGAGCCGGACGCGGGGCCGGACGCATCGGCCAAGCGCGCGGATGTGCCGGACGACCTGCCGCCGGACGAGCTGACGACCGACCTGGCGAAGGAGCTGCTCGCCAAGCCGAGCGGCGACTTCGAGCTGGGCACCGATCCGGAGACGGGCCGTCAGATCGTCGCGCGCGACGGGCGGTACGGGCCGTACGTCACCGAGGTGCTGCCCGAGGGCACGCCGACGACCGGGAAGAACGCGGTCAAGCCGCGCACCGCGTCGCTGCTCAAGTCGATGTCCCTGGACGGCGTGACCCTGGGCGACGCCCTGCGGCTGCTGTCGCTGCCGCGCGTGGTCGGCACCGACCCCGAGTCGGACCAGGAGATCACCGCGCAGAACGGGCGTTACGGCCCGTACTTGCGGAAGGGGACCGACTCGCGCTCGCTGACCAGCGAGGATCAGATCTTCACCATCACGCTCGACGAGGCGCTGGCCATCTACGCCCAGCCCAAGCAGCGCGGGCGCGCCGCCGCCAAGCCGCCGTTGAAGGAGCTGGGCGAGGACCCGGTCACGAAGCGTCCCGTGGTGGTCAAGGACGGCCGGTTCGGCCCGTACGTCACGGACGGGGAGACGAACGCGACGCTGCGCCGCGACGACGACCCGGAGACGATCACGGCGGAGCGCGGGTACGAGTTGCTGGCGGAGAAGCGGGCGAAGGGCCCGGCCAAGAAGACCGCGAAGAAGGCCACCGCCAAGAAGACGGCCGCGAAGAAGGCACCGGCCAAGAAGACGGCCGCGAAGAAGACGGCCAAGAAGGCGTCGGCGACTTCGGCTTCTGCGGCTTCTGCGGCTCCTGCGGCGACTGCAAAGAAGACGTCGGCGAAGAAGAGCACCACCGCGAAGACCAGTGCGAAGAAAACCGCGGCCAGGAAGTCGGCGGCGGCGGAGGGCGAGTAACCCCCCGCGGCGGCACCGCCCGTTCCCCGCGCAAATGTTCGGGCGGGTGGCGCCGCCCGCAGGGGTGGCGGTTACGCTGGCCGAATGACGCGAGCAGAGCAACCAGAGGTTGTCGACCCCGCCCGCGGCGCCACCGACGAGGCGCTCGCCGCGGATTCCCGCGAGCGTGCCAGGCGCGCACTGTTGCAGGTACCCGAGCTGCGGCGGCTGTGGGAAGCGCAGTTCACCGGCCGCATCGGTGACGCCCTCGCGCTGCTGGTCCTGGTCCTGCTCTCGGTGCAGGCGGCCCTCCACGTCCCCGTCGGCGGCGAGCCCGTCTTCGGCGGCGAGTACCGCGGCGTCGCCCTGGCCGTCACCGTTGCCCTCGCCGTGCGCCTGCTGGCCACCCTGCTGGGCGGCGTGCTGCTGCTCGGCCCCGTGGCCGGGCTCCTGGCGCCCTCGGGCCCGCTCGACCGCCGCTGGACCATGATCGGCACCGACGGCCTCAGGGCCGCGCTGCTGATCGTCGCGCCACTGTGGATCGACTGGGTGCCCGACAGCGCCTACGTCTACATCCTGCTCACCATCTTCGTCACCGGTCTGGCCGAACGGGTGTGGACCGTCGGCCGCGACGGCGTCGCACCGGCGCTGCTGCCCGCCCCGCCGCCGGAGGGCGCCGCCGTGCGCCCCCTGCCCGACCACCACGACGCGCTGCGCCGGCTCTGGCTGCGCAGCGGGTACATCGCGGTGCCGGTGGCGGCCGCCGCGCTCGTCGCCGCCTCGCTGATCAGCAATGTGCTGGCGACCAGGCTCGACTGGTTCTCCGACCACCAGGCGGCGATGGCCTCCTACGTGGCGGCCGGGTTCTTCGCCGCCGCCATCTCCGTTCTGTACTTCCTGCGGCTGCCCGGCGGCGAGCCGCGGCGTCCCGTGTCCCCGCTGGAAGGTCTGCGCCGCCCGTCCGCGGGCACCGCTCCTGACAAGGGGCGCACCGGCGCGATCCCGGTGCTCGTCCTCGGCTGCGCCGCGGTCGCCGCGGCCATTGTCGCCGCGGTCGCCCTCGGCGTGCTGCACGTCGCGGGCCTGGGCGGCGGGCCGGTTGCCTACGGTCTGCTGGTGCTGGCGCTGACCGGCGGCGTGGCGGGGGGCATCCGCCTCGCGCCCGCGGTGCTGCCCGCGCTGTCGCGGCGGCGGCTGTTCGCGCTGACGCTCGCGCTGACGGGCCTCGGCCTGTTCGGCACCGGGCTGATCTCCGATCCGGCGACCGTGCTGTTCACCGCGGCGGCCACGGGCATCGCGGCCGGTATCGCCGCGCACACCGGGCACGTTCTGCTCGACCAGGAGGCCGAGGAGTTCCGCAGGCCGCGGCTGACCCGGCACCTGCACGCGGTCGTGCGCGTCGCCGTCGCGCTCATGGCGATGGCCGCGCCGCTGACCGCGGCGCTCATCGGCCCGCACCGCGTGGAGCGTGGCGACTTCGTCATCGACCACGGCGGCGCGGCGTTCACGCTCATGATCGTCGGCGTGCTGCTGCTGCCCGTCGCCGCCGTCGTGCTCGGCCGCACCGACGACCGGCGCGGCGTGCCGCTGCGGCGGGACCTGGTGGAGGCGGTGCGCGGCGGCGGCGAGCCCGACCCGGTCGCGACCGGGTCCGGGTTCTTCATCGCCGTCGAGGGCGGCGACGGCGCGGGGAAGTCGACCCAGGTCGAGGCGCTGGCCGAGTGGGTACGCGGCAAGGGCCACGAGGTCGTCGTCACGCGCGAGCCGGGCGCGACGCCCGTCGGCCAGCGGCTGCGGACGATCCTGCTCGACGTCGCATCCGGCGGGGTCTCGCACCAGGCCGAGGCGCTGCTCTACGCGGCGGACCGGGCCGAGCACGTCGCGTCGGTCATCCGCCCCGCGCTCGAACGCGGCGCCATCGTCATCTCCGACCGTTACACCGACTCGTCCGTCGCCTACCAGGGCGCGGGCCGGGACCTGTCCGCGACCGAGGTCGCGCGCATCTCGCGCTGGGCGACCGGCGGGCTCGTGCCGCACCTGACCGTGCTGCTCGACGTCTCGCCCGAGACGGCGCGTGAACGGTTCACCGAGGCGCCCGACCGCCTGGAGTCCGAGCCGAACGAGTTCCACCAGCGGGTCCGCGCCGGGTTCCTGGCGCTGGCCGCCGCCGACCCGGCCCGTTACCTCGTCGTCGACGCGGGCCAGGACCCGGAGTCCGTCACCACCGCCGCCAGGCACCGGCTCGACCAGATGCTGCCGTTGTCCGAGGCCGAGATCCGCGCCCAGGAGGAGGCACGGAAGCGCGCCGAGGAGGAGGCACGCCGGCGTGCGGAGGAGGAGCGCAGGCGCAAGGAGGAAGAAGAGCGCCTGGAGCGCGAGCGTCAGGCGGAGCTTGCGCGCCTGCGCGCCGAGGAAGAGGAGCGCAAGCGGCGCGAGGAGGAAGAACGCCGCAGGGCCGAGGAAGCACGCCAGGCCGAAGAGGCCAGGCGCCGCGCCGAGGAGGCCCGCAGGGCCGCCGAGGAGGAGCGCCGCCGCCGCGAGGCCGAGGAGCGGCTGCGCCGCGAGGAGGAAGAACGTCTCCGCCGCGAGGCCGAGGAGGAGGCGCGGCTGCGCGCCCAGGCCGAGGAGCGGCGCCGCGAGAAGCAGCGCAAGGCCGAGGAGGCGCTGCTGCGCGCCGAGCAGGCGCGCCTCGCCGCGGCCGACAACACCGACACGGTGCAGGTGCCGCTGCCCGTGAACAACCCGGACAACGAGCAGACCGCGATCATTCCCCGCGGCGAGGGCCCCGAGACCTCGGAGGACACCCGCCAGCTGCCGCAGCCCGGCCGGGAGGACCCGGCGGCCGAAGGACGCAGGGCCCGCCCGCAGTGGGCGGAGGAGACGCCGCTCGACGACGTGCCGACGCTCGCGGACGAGCTGCTCGGCCCGCGCCGGGACGCCGACGGGGACGAGGGCGAGGACGGCGGGCAGGGCCGGCGGCGCTGAACGGCGTTCCCGCGGGCCGTTCCGCCCTCGCAGGTCGGTCGTTGTCAGTGGCGTGCCGCAGAATGGCAACGGCCGGCCCGGCGCTGCCGGACGGACGTGGTGTTGCCTTGCCGCGCGGCCGCGGCGTCGCCGCGCGGGACCGGCTGGAAGGAGCGGGGGCATGACGGTCTGGGAAGACCTGGTCGGCCAGGACCGGGTGACGGAGCAGCTCGCCGCCGCCGCGCGCGACGCCCACGCGTACGTGACGGCCGTGGACAGCGGCGCCGAGCCCGACCTGTCCGGCTCGGCGATGACGCACGCCTGGCTGTTCACCGGCCCGCCCGGCTCCGGCAGAGCCACCGCGGCCCGCGCGTTCGCGGCGGCGCTCCAGTGCACCAGCCCCGACCTCGCCCTGGGCGGCCGGCCCGGCTGCGGCTTCTGCGACGGCTGCCACACGACGCTCGTCGGCACCCACGCCGACGTCGACGTCATCCGCACCGACCTGCTCACCATCGGCGTCAAGGAGACGCGCGACCTGGTGCGCCGGGCCCAGCTGTCCCCGGCCGGCGGCCGCTGGCAGGTGATCGTGCTCGAAGACGCCGACCGCCTCACCGAAGGCGCGGGGAACGTGCTGCTCAAAGCCGTCGAGGAGCCCGCACCCCGCACCGTCTGGCTGCTCTGCGCGCCCTCGGGCGAGGACGCGCTGCCCACCATCCGATCCCGCTGCCGCCACCTCGCGCTGCGCACCCCGCCGGTCGCCGCCGTCGCCGACGTCCTGGTACGCAGGGACGGCATCGAGCCCGACGTCGCCCGCGCCGCCGCGCACGCCACGCAGGGCCACATCGGCCGCGCCAGGCGGCTGGCCACCGACGCGGAGGCCCGCGGCCGCCGCGCCGCTGTGCTGAAGCTCCCCGAGCGGCTGACGGACGTCGGCGGCTGCCTGCGCGCCGCCCAGGAGCTGGTCGACGCCGCCGCGGC
The DNA here is from genome assembly GCF_031845565.1 of Streptomyces johnsoniae. Lineage (NCBI taxonomy): Bacteria > Bacillati > Actinomycetota > Actinomycetes > Kitasatosporales > Streptomycetaceae > Streptomyces > Streptomyces johnsoniae. The sequence goes on from NZ_JAVREV010000013.1 coordinate 194,054, forward strand.
CGACGCCAAGCAGCTCGCCGAGGAGCTGGACGAGAAGGAGACGGAGGAGCTGCGCGCCGCCCTCGGCGCCGCCGAGGGCAAGCGGCTGCCGCGCGGCACCGCGGGGGCGATGAAAGAGCTGGAGGACCGCCAGAAGCGGCGCGCCACCCGCACCCAGCGGGACGCCCTCGACCTGGCCCTCACCGACCTCGCAGGCTTCTACCGGGACGTGCTGGCCCGGCAGTTCGGCTCATCGGTGGCCCTCGCCGGGGGCGAGAGCGCCGAGGCCGTCGAGCGGGTCGCCGTCGCGACCGGGCCCGAGCAGACCCTGCGCCGCATGGAGGCGATCCTCGACTGCCGCCGCGCGCTCGACCGCAATGTCGCCCCCCTGCTGGCCGTGGAGGCGATGACCATGGCCCTGCGCTGAGAGGCTACGCTCCACAGGACCACACGGCACCGCACAGTCTCGGGGGACCCATGCGCACCACAGGCCGCATCGCCCTCGCCGTTCTCACGGCGACCACCCTGCTCCTGACCGCCTGTTCGTCGGAGGACAGCCCCGACGAGCGTTCGCCGTCCGACCCGGAGAGCGACGCCTCCTCTCCAGCACCGGACGCGCCCGTTCTCGAGCCGCTGCCCGAGGAGATCCCGGCCGAGCTCCAGCCCTACTACGAGCAGGAGCTGACCTGGAGTTCGTGTGGTGCGGTCGGTTTCCAGTGCGCCACCCTCGCCGTTCCGCTGGACTACGAGAACGTCGACCCGGCCCAGGACATCCAGCTCACCGTCACCCGGGCCCGCGCCACCGAGTCCGGGGAGCGGATCGGTGCCCTCCTGATGAACCCGGGCGGCCCTGGCGCCTCCGCCGTCGACTTCGCGCAGGACGCGGCGACCTACCTCTACCCGCCCGAGGTCCGCGCCCGTTACGACATGGTCGGCCTCGACGCCCGCGGCACCGGCCAGAGCGAGCCCGTCGAGTGCCTGACCGGCGATGCCATGGACGACTACACGCTGACCGACCGCACCCCCGACTCCGAGGCTGAGGTCGACGAACTGCTCGCGGCCTACGACGACTTCGCCCAGGGCTGCCAGGAGCGGTCCGGCGCGCTGCTGGAGCACATCTCGACCATCGAGTCCGCACGCGACATGGACGTCCTGCGCGCCGCGCTGGGCGACGAGAAGCTGCACTACGTCGGCTTCTCCTACGGCACCAAGCTCGGGGCCACGTACGCCGGCCTCTTCCCCCAGCGCACCGGGCGGCTCGTGCTCGACGCCGCGATGGACCCGCGGCTCTCCACCCTCGACACCGACCGCGAGCAGGCCGGCGGCTTCGAAACGGCGTTCCGCTCCTTCGCCGAGGACTGCACCCCGCGCGACAGTTGCGCGCTGGGCAACGACGGCGCCGACGGTGCCTCCCAGGCCCTGCTGGACTTCTTCGCCGAGGTCGATGCCGAGCCTCTGCCCACCGGTGACGAGGAACGGCCCCTGACCGAATCCCTCGCGAGCACCGGCGTCTCCTACGCGCTGTACGCCGAGGACCTGTGGCCCATGCTCCGCGACGCCCTCGCCACCGCCATCGAGGACGGCGATGGCTCGGCCCTGCTCGACCTGGCCGACGCCTACAACGAGCGCGAGGCCAACGGCACGTACGGCACCACCATGTTCGCGTTCCCCGCGATCAGCTGCCTGGACAGCCCCGCGGGCAACGAGGACGCCGACGCGGTCCGTTCCGCACTTGCCGCGTACGAGGAGGCGTCGCCCACCTTCGGCCGCGACTTCGCCTGGGCCACGCTGCTGTGCGCCGCCTGGCCGGTCGACCCCTCCGGCGCCCCCGTCAGCATCCCGGCCGCCGACGCCACGGACATCCTGGTCATCGGCACCCTCCGCGACCCGGCCACCCCCTACGCCTGGGCCGAGGGCCTGGCCGACCAGCTGGAGACCGGCATCCTGCTGACCTACGACGGCGACGGCCACGGCGCGTACGGCGGCGCGAGCGAGTGCGTCGACTCGGCGGTCAACGACTACCTCCTGGAAAACGTCAGCCCCGAGGACGGCACCACCTGCTGAACGACCTGCAATGATAACGGCATGCCATGCATCCGTTACCGCACCGCCATATCGGCGCACACCGAAGGTGACCCCCTCCCACCGGGGGTCACCGAGCAGGAACTGCTCACCCACCTGAACGCCTGCCCCGACTGCACCCGCTGGTCCAAACGCCTCCGCGCCCTGCGCGAGGCAACCGACGACCTCCTCCGCAGAAGGCGTTCGGGAGCACCCCCCAAACCTGTGTAGACTGACGAGCGCTGCGCCCCCGCAGGACGCACGCGCCCGCCGCCTTAGCTCAGTCGGCCAGAGCGACGCACTCGTAATGCGTAGGTCAAGGGTTCGATTCCCTTAGGCGGCTCGGACAAGGTCCAGGTCATCTAGCCCATGACCTGGACCTTTGTTGTGTCCGTGAGCTTCAGCAGGCCGAGTGGCCGGATCTGCGCTGTGAGGCTGTCCGCGCCGGGCGTGCCTGGCGTACGCGGGCCTCCGCGCATCCGCGTTCTGCGCGCGGCGGGTGCTAGGCGTATTGGCCCGCAGGGTTGTTCTCTCGCGGTTGATCGAGGGGCCTGCGATGGGGCAAACGTCCGGGGTGGTGGTTCCGGACCACGTCGTGGGCGGGCTGGGCAGGAGGCGAGGCCCGCAGGGCCGGCGGAAGCGTCGTCACGCGGCGGGGCGCGGCTCAGGCATCCGCACGAGTGGGTTGGTGAGTTGGATGCCGTGACTCCGGAAGTCGAGAGTGACCCGGTCGCCGTCCGCCATGGCATGCCCGCCATGAAAGCTGCTGCGGTCGGCCCCCATGTACACGTAGTGCACGCGCCCGGGCCAGTGCAGCGACTCGTGAGCGAACAGCGTCGCCATCATGGTGTCGAGGTCGTAGTGCAGAGCGCTGGTTCCGGTGGTGAACGGGCCTTTCCAGACGAGGGCACCGCCTCGCTCGATCACCGTCTCACCTGTCACCAGGCTCGGCGGCGGGCCCAAATGCAGAGCAGGTGAGATGGCCGAGTCGCAGAGCTTGGCGTACGACAAGTGGCCGTTGTGTCGCTTGAACCGGCCGATGTCCGTCACGTCATTACCGAACGTGTACCCCACGTAGCGGGGCCGGCCGTCCTCGGCATCGCCCACGTAGACGAGGACGACCTCTGCCTCCTCGCACACGGCAACCGCCTCGCCGGGCACGGAAAGCGGCTCGCCCGGAAGCTTCAGCACTTCGCCCAGGCCCTTGAAGAACCAGTTGGGCTGATCCGGAGTCGCCGCGTCGACCTTGACGTTGTGGGTCTTCATGAAGCCGCTGACGAGGGCGTCACCCACGTGATCAGGGAAGAGCGGCACGCGCGTGCGCACCTTGTCCCGGTCCCCGGCCGGCACGTCCACCGGCTCTCGTCCAGCTGTCAGGGCATCGATGTCTCCGCCGGATTCCAGTATGGGCGCGGCCAGTTCGTCGCCCGATCCTGGATACAGACGCAATCCAGCACGGTCCGTCGGCGGGGCGAAGCCAAAGTACCGCTCGTCGCCGTAGCTGCATTCGAACAGCGCCGTCATGAGGAACTGCCTCCTGTGGGTTCGCTCCGCCGGGCCAGGGCCTGGCGGTCGGTCTTGCCGTTTCCGTTCAGGGGGAAGGTGTCCAGATGCACGAAGCGACGGGGAATCATGTACGCCGGCAGCACGGCGGACAAGTGGCTCCGCAGAGCGCGGGAAGTGGTCTCCTGGCCCGTATAGAAGGCCACTGGATCAAGGCTGCCGACCTGGCCGGGCACCGCGATGACCACGGCGTCCGCGATGCCCCTATGAGAACGCAATACCCCCTCGATCTCCCCCAGTTCGACGCGATGACCACGAATCTTGACCTGGGAGTCCAGACGACCGAGGTGAGTAAGAGTGCCGTCAGGGGATCGGCGGACGAGGTCGCCGGTGCGGTACCAGTCGGAGGGGACCGGAGCACGGCCGGCGACCGGGATGAGACCGGCTTCGTCGGTGGCGAAGAAGCGGCCGGTGTTGTCCTCGGGGGCGATATAGCTGTGGAAGCGCTGGGGGCCGCGGACACAGAGTTCACCCTCGTCGGTGTCGCGCCCGTCAGTGACGACGATGGCCTCCATGTGGGGGTAGATGGGCCCGATCGGGATGGTGCGGTTGGAGACGGCAGGCCAGTCATCGGTGCGGTCGGGCAACCGATAGGCAGAGACGTAGACGGTTAGTTCGGTAGGTCCGTAGACGTTCTCCATAGCGCCGTTGGGGGTGGCGGCGTGCCAGGTCTCAGCCTGCTCGACGGTGAGCTGTTCACCGACGAAGAGGCTCAGGCGCAGGGCCGGCATGCAGCCCGGGGAGAGTTCGCTGAGGCCGAGCGCGGTGGTGATGGCGGACGGTACCGAGGCCCAGTGGGTCAGGGAACACGAGTTGACCCAGCGAACCGGGTGCATCAGGTCCTGGGGGGACGGCGCGACCAGGGTAGCGCCCGAGCCCCAGGCGACGAAGAGGTCGAAGACGGAGACGTCGAAAGCGAAGTCGAAGTTCTGCGTCATGCGGTCGCCGGGGCCCACGCCGTATCGGGCGAGGTTGTAGGTGACGAAGCTGAGCGCATTGACGTGCGAGATGGGCACACCCTTGGGGCGACCGGTGCTGCCGGAGGTGAAGAGGATGTACGCCGTCGACTGGGGGGCCGAAGCCTCGAACTGGGCATCGGCCGACGAGGGTTCAAGGTCGGGTATCCGCACCACGCGGGAGTGCGACTCCGTAGCCAAGGCAGCGGCAGCCCCGGTGGGATCGTCCGTGAGAACGAGGGTCAGGTCCGCGGCGTCCACGATCGTGCGGATGCGGTCGGCGGGGGCGGAGTTACTGATCGGGACGATCGTGGCGCCGAGCTTCAGCACAGCGAGGTATGCCACGTAGGAACGGACACACTTCGCGCCGATCAGACCGATCCTGGACGGGACCGGAGCATGGTTGGCCGTGAGGCAGTGGGCCAAGCGGTCTGCCGCACTGGTCAGTTCCCGATACCTCAGGGGGGCTTCGCCGGGAGTTTCCAGAGCAACGGCATCGGGATGCCGGGCAGCCGCGGTCTCGACGAGTTCGTGCAGACGGGTCGGCGCGGGGGACGGCGGCACGGTGCTGCCACTCATGTGACTCCTTCCTTGGAGTAGGAGAGGGCGTCCGGGTTGACGAGATACGGGGGGCGTTCTCCGCGCAGTATGCACTCGGCGTTCTCGACGGCCGCGGGCACCAACGAGCCGTACATCTCCACCGTGTGGCCCACCACGTGATCGGTGAGGATCGCGTTGGGGGCGCCGCGCAAGGGGCTGTCCGCGGGGAGGGGCTCCACGGCGAAGGTGTCGATGGCCGCACCGGCGATGTGCCCCCGATGCAGGGCATCGGACAGGGCTACCTCGTCGACGATGCCTCCGCGCGAGGTGTTGATCAGGACGGCGCCGCGTTGCATGCGGCGCAGTTCCGGAGCGCCTATCAAACCGCGGGTGGCGTCGTTGAGGGGCAGGTGGATGCTGACGATGTCCGCTTCCGTCAGGCAGCGGTCCAGGGAACAGAAGTCCACCTGGGGCCAGGCGCCGGGGCGCGGGGTTCTGGTGTGGGAGAGGATGGGGCCCGTGCCCCAGCCGGCCAGGCGGGTGCACACCTCACGGGCGATCCGGCCGAAGCCAATGAGGCCCAGGGTGGCGCCGCGCAGTGAGTGGCTGTCGAGTTCGGCGGGACGGGGGCGGGGGCGCCGCTCGGCCAGTGCGGCAAGACGGTCGGGCAGGCGGAGCCGGAGGGCCAAGGCGAGCATGATGGTGGCTTCGGCCATGCTTCCGTAATTCTCCGGAGTCGCCCCGTTGGCGACGACGACCCCGCGCCGGGTAGCGTCGGTGACGTCGATGGAGTTGACGCCGCTGGAGGCGAAGACGACGCCCCGCAGCTCCGGGTGCCGGTCCAGGAAGCTCGGGCCGACGGGGGTGCGGGAGGTGAGGACCAGGGCGTCGAGGGGACCGTCCTCGACGTTACGCGGGTCCGCCGCCCGGACCACCCGGTGGCCACGGGCGGCGAGCTGCCCGGCGATCTCGTCGAGCAGCTCGCCGAGGACCCGGTCGGTGCCCACGAAGACGCGGTGACTGGACGGCGGACCTAAGGGGGGCATTCGGTCAGAACCCGTTCAGATAGGGGAGCTTGGCAACAACCGTGCCCACCTGATCGGAGCTCTTGAGCAGTTCGGTGAGCGTGTCCCAGGTGCCGTGCAGGAAGGCGTCCCTCAGCGACGGCTGGATCTCGATCGCGTACTCACGGCCGCCGATCCTCAGGACGCCCTGCCCGAGGTCGACGTCGGCGACGGCTTCGGGGTCGGCCAGGGCGATGCTCCGGGCTTCCTCCGCGTCCTCACCGGAGAGAGTCACGCAGGGCAGGCCGATCGTGCCGCAGTTGCCGCGGAAGATCTCGCCGAAGCTCTCGCCCACGACGGCCCGCACGCCCCACCGGTACAGGGCCTGCGCGGCATGCTCCCGGGAGGAGCCGCAGCCGAAGTTCTTGGCCGCCAACAGGACGTTGGCGCCGGAACGCTCCGGCACGTCGAAGGGGTGAGTTTCACCGTTGGCGTGCTTCTGCTTGCGGTCGTCCTCGAATACGTGCTCGCCGAGCGCGTCGAAGGTGAGGTGCTTGAGGAAACGAGCCGGGATGATCCGGTCGGTGTCGATGTCGTTACCGCTGAGGACTACCGTGGTGCCGGACACGGTGGCGATGCGCTGATCGATAGTGCTGGTCACTGGGGAGCTCCTTAGGAGGCAGAGGCGACGGGGGCGGGGCCGAAAACGGTGGCCGGATCGCAGACCGAGCCGTTGACGGCGGCGGCGGCCACCGCCAGCGGGGACATGATCATCGTTCGGCCGGTGGGAGAGCCCTGCCGGCCCTTGAAGTTCCGGTTCGAGGAGGACGCCGCCAGCTCGCGGCCCACCAGCTTGTCCGTGTTCATGGCCAGGCACATCGAACAGCCCGCGAGGCGGAACTCGAAGCCGGCCTCCTCCAGCACCTTGTCCACGCCCAGGCGCACCAGTTCCTCGCGGACGGCGTTGGAACCGGGCACCGCGAGAGCGCGCACACCGGGCGAGACCCGGGCGCCACTGCGTTTGAGTGCCTCGGAGACCTCCACGAAGTCGGAGAGCCGCCCGTTGGTGCAGGAACCGATGAAGGCAACGTCGATGGGGTAGTCGCCGAGCTTGGTACCAGGCTTCATCCCCATGTAGGCGTAAGCCTCGGCGTAGGAGTCGGCGACATCCCGCGAGACGCTCTCCGGGTCGGGCAGCTCGTCGTCCACCGGGACGGCCTGGCCGGGGTTGATACCCCAGGTCACCATCGGCCGGATGGCGCCGCCGTCCATCACAACGACATCGTCGTACGCGGCGTCCGCGTCGGAGGCGATGGAGCGCCACCATGCCACCGCACGGTCCCATGCCTCGCCGGCGGGAGCGGCGGGGCGGCCCTTGAGGTAGGCGAAGGTCGTCTCGTCAGGGTTGACGTAGCCACAGCGGGCACCGCCCTCGACGGCCATGTTGCAGACCGTCATCCGCTCGTCCATCGACATGCTCTCGATGACCGTGCCCGCGAACTCGTAGGCGTAGCCGACGCCTCCGACAACACCGAGTTCGTGGATCACGTGCAGGATGACGTCCTTGGCCGTGACGCCAGAGGCGAGTTCACCGTCAATCTGGATGCGGCGCACCTTGAGCCGGTTCATGGTCACGGTCTGGGTGGCCAGCACATCGCGGACCTGCGAGGTGCCGATTCCGAGGGCGACCGCGCCGAAAGCACCGTGGGTGGAGGTGTGGGAGTCACCGCAGGCGATGGTCATGCCCGGCTGGGTGAGCCCCTGCTCCGGGCCGATGACGTGCACGATGCCGTACTCGCCGCCAGTCGGTGAGAAGAACCGCAGCCCGAAGTCCTGCGTGTTGGTCTCCAGCTGCGCCAGCATGTCCTCGCCCAGCTGGTCGAGGAAAGGACGGGCGATGGTGTCGGTGGGAATGACGTGGTCGGCGGTGGCGACGTTGCGCTCGCGCATAGCGACACTCAGGCCGCGTTCCCTCAGCATGGCGAAAGCCTGCGGGCTGGTCGCCTCGTGCACGAGGTGGAGACCGACGAAGAGCTGTGCCCGGCCGTCTCCGTAGTCACGCACCGTATGCAGATCGAATACCTTGTTGTAAAGCGTTGACCCCATTGTCTTCTCTTCCTTGCCTCTAGCCTCGACGAACGTCGTTACTTGGTGGTTCTGGTGGGAGCGGCGGACCCAGCGGTTACGCCCCCGTCGACGGCGAGTGCCTGGCCGGTCACGTAACTGGATGCCGGGCTCGCCAACCACACAGCTGCCGCGGCGACTTCCTCCGGGGCGCCAAGCCGGCCGAGGGGCGCGCGCCGGGCCCTTGCCGTCAACTGCCCCTCCGCCGGGTACAGCTCACGCAGCATGGGGGTGTCGGTGGAGCCGGGGCAGACCGCGTTCACTCTTATCCCGTGCGGGGCGAGCTGGAGCGCGGCGGCCTTGGTCAGGCCCACGACACCGTGCTTGGTCGCTGCGTACATGGGGCTGCCCGAGTGTCCGAGGAAGGAGGCCACGGAACCGGTCGTGACGATCGCGCCTCCGCCCGTCTCAATCATCGCGCGCGACTGATGCTTCAGGCACAGCCACATGCCCATGAGATTGGTGGTCATGACCGAGGCGGCGTCCTCCTGTAGCGACACTGGCAGGAGCCCAGTTGGGCCGAACGTACCAGCCGTGTTCACGGCCGAGTCCAGACGTCCGAACTCCGAGACGGCCGTATCAACTGCAGCGGAGACACTCTCCTCACGTGTGATGTCGCAGGTCACCGCCAGGCCGCGGGCGCGGCCGAGCGCGGCCAAGTCCAGGGTTTCCCGCAGAGGCCGTTCGCGCCGTCCGGCAGCGACGACGAGAGCACCGGCGCGGGCGAGGGCGGCCACCGTGGCACGGCCGATGCCGCTGCCGGCGCCGGTGACCATGACGACGGCGTCCTTGAGTTCGCCACCGGGCGCGCGGTTTGCGTGATCGTTCATGCGATGTGGAGCCCTCCGTTGACGTCGACGAGCGCGCCGGTCGTGTACCCGGCGTCCTCGCCACAGAGATGGACGATGGCGGCGGCCGCCTCGTCGACCGTTCCGTACCGCCCCATGGGAAGGCGGCCCTGGACTTCGGCCTTCCTGTCCGCCGACAGGTCCTGCCAGGCCGCGACGAGGCGCTCGGTGCCGATGGGGCCGTGGGCTACGGCGTTCGCCGTCACGCCGTGCGCGGCGAGTTCGTAGGCGCACTGCTTGGTGTAGCCGAGGACAGCCGCCTTGGCCGCGACATAGGCGGCGTTGCTGAAGATCGAGTACGTACGACCGGCGATGGAGGCGAGATTGACGATCCGTCCCCAGCCGCGCTCGCGCATGACAGGCCCGCACAGCCGGGTCAGGGTGAAGCAGGCGAGAAGGTTATGGGCGATGGCGTCGGTGAGGTCGGCTTCGCGAAGGTCCTCGTAGGGGATGCGGCGGGTGTCGCCGCCGACGCCGTTGATGAGGATGTCGGGGAGCGCGTCCTGGCCGGCTGCCTCGACGCATGCCATGACGGCCTGGGTGTCGGTGACATCCAGGTGGAGCGGGCGTGCCCGGGGCACGAGGCGCTGGACAGCATCCAGGGCAGCGTGGTCCCGATCAACGATGACGACGTCGACGCCCTGGTCGGAGAGACGGCGGGCAACCTCGGCACCGATACCGGAGGCGCCCCCCGTGACCCAGGCGCGACGCGTCGGGGGTGGGCTGCTCGGGTCCGTTCTCACCGCTGTCCTTCCGCGTACGTGAGGGCGCAGAGGTCCAGCAGTGCCCGAGTGGGGCGCAGTCCGATGCCGGGGCCGGACAGGGCGGGGGCCCGGGAGGCGGTGCGGTCCACCTGGTAGGCGGGGTCGGTGAGCGGGGGGTGGGTGGGGAACCACTCGTCCTGCCGACCTGCCTCCACTGCGACCGTCCCCCGCAGGGCCGTGCCTATGAGGCGGCCCGTGGCCCACAACGGCCCGACCTCGCCGACTTGGACACCGAGTTGGACGCCGACGCCCGCAGCGCTCGCGGCGCGGGCGAGCGCCAGCAGCCGCAGAGGGCCGCCGCATTTGGAGACGCGCAGGTTGATCAGGTCAGCCGCCTGGTGGGCAGTGCAGTCGGCGAGGTCGCGGGCCGAGGAGAAGGACTCGTCAAGCATCACCCTCAGTCCGGATTGGCGCAGCCGCGCCAAGTCCGCCCAGCTCCGCGGGGCCAGGGGTTCTTCCAGCCAGGAGACTCCCGCTGCCAGCAGGCGCGGAGCCTGTGCGAGAACGTCCTCGGCGTGCCAGGCACCATTGGCGTCCACTGACACGGTGGCGTCGGGCACCAGAGCGCCGAGCCGCGCCACGAGGTCGGCCACCGGGGCCACCTCGTGGCCAGCCTTCAGTTTGACGTGCGGGATCGCCTTTCGTACGGGACTGGGCAGCGCGGCGAGGCGGGCCACCGGATCACCGCCCAGGTCCAGGACAGTCGCTACCGGCATCGGGGCCGGTTCGGCGGCCAGGACGTCTCCGTAACCGGCCAGACGCAGGGCCCGCAGACCGTCCACCCCGTGTAGACGGCACACCAGGTCGAACAGCGCCGTCTCGAGGGCAGCCGCTGCGGCCGGGGCGGGCCGGCCTCGCTCCCCGAGAAGTCCGGGCAGCTGAAGTGCGGCCAAGCCGGCGAGGGCCTCCTCGAGCGGTGCCCCGGCCAGTTCGGCTATACCGGCGGGCAGTTCCCTGCGGCGCAAGGCGGCAAGGACAGAGGCGACCGACTCCCCGGTAACGTACTCTCGAGGTGCTGCCTCCCCCCAGCCGGTCTCCCCACCGTGCTCTGCGGCAACCAGGACGGACGCTGTCTCCTGGCGAGCCTTCCGCGCATGCCGGAACGGCCGTTTCATGTCGATCCGCGCCTCGTGGAGTGTGAGGGTCACCATGCGAACCCCCCTCTTGCCTCATCGGATGCGGCGCTCACGGCTCGCCCCCGCCCCGGACGACCGCAGCCACCCAGTCCCAGTACTGCTCCTGGGCGTCGGTGAACTCCAGGTAGTGGGAGGAAACCGGGAAGCGCCGCGACACGGCCTGCGGGGCGAGCGCGGCGAGCAGGCTCTCGGAGGCGCGGAGATCGATGATCGAGTCCTGTTCCGGGTACGCCACCCATACGTGACGGTCCACCCAAGGGCCGGGACCCGCGGCCACGTACAAATCCTCCGTCTCAACCATGGCGGCGCGGAATGACTTGGTCACGGAGCGCACCATCAGCCCGTCGTTGGCCATCAGCCTGAGGTAGCCGGGCAGATTGGTGTACTGCTCGTCCTCGATCCGCACGACCGAGGGATCGAGGCCGCGCTCGCTCAGCACGCGGGCGCGGGCGGCCTCGTCAAAGCGGGCGCGCTGCTGCCCAAGAGCCGGGGCGCACAGCACAATGCGGGAGCCGTGCGGGACCCTGCCGGAGGCGACCATGGCGGCCACCAGGCCGCCGCCGAAACTCTGACCGAGAACAGTGACCGGGCGGGACGCCGTGGCGACGAGGCGGGCGAGGGCAGCGCCATAGTCGGCGAGCGCGGTGCGGGCGTCCGGCAAGTGACCGCGCGGGCCGGTGCTGGCACCGGAGCCCCGGCGGTCGAGCACCGTCAGGCGGACGCCGCGCTTCAGCAGTGCGGGGCCGGTCTCGAAGAGCCAGCCCGCGTGACTTTGCAGGCCGTGGACGTAGAACAGGTCGGCGAGGCCGGGCCGTCCGTCGTCCCAGGTGTGCAGGGCGAGGGTTTCCTCGTCCGCCGGCACCCCTTCGACGACCGGACACCGGCGAGTGTCCAGTTCACGCATCGGCTGCCGCTCCGGCCGGCGTGAGGCGGGGGATGTCACCGTTCTCCCAGCGGGTGATCAGCGAGTCGGCGACGAGCTGGGAGAACTCCCGGCGGCCGGGCACCATCTGCCCCGAGGAGACGAACATGGCGCGGGCCCGCTCCCACTGCTCACGCCAGTCCGCGGCGTCGCTGGTGGCCAGGGCGGGGTCGGCATCGCTGCGGGCCACGACGGAAGGGAACCAGGGCCGGTCGGACGGCTCATGCGTGGGGTAGAAGCGGAAATCGAAGCTCCACCGGAGGCGTTCCGAGCGGTTGACGGTGGAGCCGTGCGGGGTGCGCTTGTGGAGCAGGACGAGATCGCCTTTGGAGACTGGCAACGGCACGGCCGCGGCCTCCAGTTCGTGGACAGTGCCGGGGTCCATCGGCCACGGCAGCAGCTTCTCCTCACGGTGCCGGCCGGGCACGACCAGCAAGCAGCCGAGTTCCTCGTCGACGTCCATCGTCGGAATCCAGCAGGTCACCAGGCTGGTGCCGTCGGACTGCGGGATCTGAGTCATCGCGTCCTGGTGCCACATCGTGGGTGCGTGCATGGTCTCACCGCGCCGAGCGCCGAACCGGCCCTGCTCGGGAGCGGGCAGCTTGAGCCGCACATGCTGGTTGGGGCTCGCCGATATCTCCTCGCCGACCAGATGCCGCACGACCTCCAGGACCTTGGGGTTGCGCAGCAGCCCGAGAACGCCGGGCCCGGTGTGCACCTGACTGTCCGGCTGAAGCGAGGTGAACGGCATGTGCGGCAGGGTGATGTCGAGCTCGCTGAGGAGCGAAGTGTCGAAGCCGGGCAGCGCCGCGAGTGCCACCAGGTGCTCGTCAAAGGGCTTGCCCGCGAGTTCCTCACCGCCGGTGAGCGCACCTGACCGGCGCCACCGCTCGGCTCGGTCTGTCAGCAGGCGCGCGTACTCCTTACGCACCTCGGTAAAGTCGTCCTCGGCGAGCACCCCCCGCACCACGGCATAGCCGTCGCGGTGGAAGTCCTCGGCGAGGGTGTCCAGAGAAGTCATGTGCCTTCCTTCGCGAAGCGACGACGTCACGCGGTACGCGTGCGCTGGGACAGGGCGTTCAGCAAGTTGTCATCGGTGTGCAGCCAGCGGTGCTTGACCTGGGCGGCCGAGGTGCCCCGGGCGACCTGGCTCTCGGCGAGCGCGCGGAAGGTGCCCGGCGGGACGGCGCGGTCACGGATCGGGGCCAGCCGCCCGGAGCCGCGCTTCTCGGCGTACTCGATATTGACGCGGCATAGTTCGGCGTCCACGCGGTCACGGAACGCGTCACTTGCCGCTCCTGGCCCGTCCGGCCACTCCATGACCAGGACGTAGCCCGGCGGGTGTCCCCAGGACGGCACCACGCAGTAGACGTTGGGCACGGAGGCATGCCCGACAGCGGCACGGATCGCCGCGTGCACGTCGGATTCGGTCAACTTCTCCCCCGTGAAGGAGCTGACCGATCCGCCGCGCCCCTCGAACTCGAGCCGGGGCAGGCGGCCCACCCGGCCCACCACGCGGTAGATGTCGCCCGAGTCGTACCGGTAGAGGCCGTTGGCCTGGCTCATCACCAGGCGGTAGGTGCCGCCGTTGACCAGCTCGTCGGGGTCCAGCGTGGCGACGTCGGGCGGGAGCGGCTTCCCCGGGTCCCCCGGCTCGCAGGGCACGAACTCGAACAGGCCCTGGTCGATGGCGAGTGGACCGGCGGACGGGTGGCTGTCGACCGGCATCGTGACGATGCCCTCGGTACCCGTCGTACTGAACGGCATGAGCGGGACGCCGGGCGCGAGGCGCTCCAGCCACCCTCGGTAGTAGCGGGCGGAGGCGGAGTTCCAGCACACCTGGAGGGAGAGCCGGGGCCACAGGTCGACAAGGGTGACCCGCCCGCCGAAGAAGTGCGCGGCCTCCAAGCGGTACGCGGTGTCCCGGGCAGGAGCAAGCTGCGGGGAGGGGTGACCGCGAAGGGTGCCGTCATGTAAGTCCTTGAGGAGCGTCTCCAGCTCCTCGTTGAGCAGCCCACCAAGAGCCGTGATGCGGGACGGATTGACCGCCACGACGATGCGGACATCGGAGTCGGCGAGAAGGCGCAGCTTGGTGTAGAGGGATAACTCCCCGGTGTCGTCGAGGAACCACGGCTCCCCGTACCAGGGAGGCGTCCAGTCGCGGGGCCCGACCGTGGACGGCCGCTTGGTGATGCTGTAAACGGGCACAGTGTCGTCCGGCCCCGGCAGGTGCTCGATGACGCACCTCTCCCACGACATGTCCAGGACATCGCCAGGACGGTAGTGCTCAAGGCCGAGACGCTGGAAGTACAGGCCCCACTGCGCATACAGAGCAGGCCCCCGGTAGTGGTTCCGCCAATGCCGGGTGGTCGGAATGTACTTCGGTTTGCCGGTGGTGCCTGACGTGGTGTGCAGCGCGTACGGGCGGCTCTCCGTGAGCACCTTCAGCTCGCCTTCCCTGATGCGTTCCACGTAGCCCCGGAAAGACTCGTAACCGCCCACCGGCACAGCGGCCTTGAAGTCGTCCGGCGTACGCACCCGGCCGAGCCGGTGGTCACGCCCGAAGGCAGTGTCCCGGGCCTGCCCCATAAGGTCGGCGAACACCTGGCGGCTCACCCGATGCGGCTCGCGGCACCACTGACGCTGGACGCGGTGGGCCGCCAGGGTGCGCTGGACGAAGGCGTCCTCGGTCACGAAAGGGTTCCCTCGGGATCGAGTTCGGCGCGTATCCACGCGAAGATCCGAGGGCCCTGGTCCAGTCGGACGCCGGGTAATCCGCGCTCGTCGACGGGGCCGGGCTCGGCACCCACGACGACACAACTGCCCAGATAGGAGAGCCACTTGAGCTGAACTGCCAGGGTTTCGCGGGCGACCCGGCCGAGCGGAGTGCCGAAACGTTCCTCCAGCGCCCCTTCCAGGATTCGGCGCATGACCGCGAGGGCGTCCCGCGCAGCCGCGCATCGGCTGCTCAGGTCGCCGTCGCGCGGCAGGGCGATACGGGCGGGCGCCACCTCGGCCAGGTCGGCACCCGGCGTCAACCTTCCGATGAGATCGGTGAACTCCTCGTACCAGTCGGTCTCGGTGAGAGCATTGTCGTTCACACTCAGCAGGGCAGGGGCGGCGTCCGGCCCGGGCAGAGTGGCGACGAGGTGCCGGGCCCAGGCCGCGGCCGAGCAGTAGCCGAGAACGGCTGCCGGGCCCGAGGAATCACGCCCCATCAGGGCGTGCCCCCGGCGCAGGCACTCCTCGATCTCCTCGGCGTCCAGGCTCAGCGGCACCGGGAGTTCGACGATCTTGGCGCCGGGGAGGCTGTCGCGCACGATGGCGGCCAGGCTCGGTTCGGCTCGGGCGCCGGGGTAGTCCACGGAGAAGATGGTCAACGTAGGCGCTGGGTCTCCGGCCGCTTCCCGGACCACGGCCAGCAGCTCACTCACTGATCCGTCGCCGCCTTGGACGATGTGGTCGGCGGCGGCCCTCAGGGCACGCAGCAGCCGGGCCGCGTCGTGTTCGCCCACCAGGGCGAGACTGTAGTCCAGTTCCAGGGCGAGGCCCTCGGCGCCATCGTCCTCAAGGTGAATGTTGCAGTGCCGCTTGATGCTGCCAGTGCCCAGCGGGTGGGGCTGCCAGGTGCCGTCGCGTATCGGGGGCGGGGCGATGGGCGCCTCGGCAGCCTGGAAGAGGATGTTGGCGTACGGGGCGAGGGTCCGGGCCATGTCATAAGCACCCATCTCGTCCAGAACGACCTCGATGGGGAGCTGGGAGCGGGCGAGGCTCTCGATGACGTCATCATGGACTTGGCGCACATAGCTGTCGGTGGTGCCCGTAGCCCGGAAGTCACCAACGAAGAAGATCTGGTTGGTGAAGAGTCCAGCGGTGTGGCGATACTCGGCGCGGTTGCGGTTGGCGACACCGCTCATCACCACGACATCGTCCTTGCCGGACAGCACGTGGGCGGCGGCCAGGAGTCCGGAGAGCAGCAGGCTGTAGGTGGTGACGCCGAGCTCTCGGGCCCGGTCGCGGACGGCGTTCGCCTCGCCGGGCCCGTCCCAGACCAGGCGGGAGGTACCGGCGCGCTGGCCGCTCGCGGCACCGTGCCGCCGGGCGATGGTGAAGTCGGGTGAGACACGGGCGAACTTCTTCTGCCAGTACGCGATGTCGTCGGCATAGGCACCGGCACGGGCCGTTGTGTCCAGGGCTGCCGCGTACCGGCTGAACGGGGCCGCCGGGGCGAGTTCACCGAGTTCGTCGAGTTCACCGAGTTTGTCGAGTTCGTCGAGTTCGTCGAGTTCAGGGTCGCCCGCCTTCGTGTAGAGAGCGAGGAAGTCGTCCGCGAGCAGGTCGACGGTCCAGCCGTCGGCCGTGATGTGGTGGACGACGAAGTACACCACGGCGGTGCCATCCACCAGCGGGACGCAACCGCCACGCACCGGCGGTTCCGTTGCGAGTGGGAAGGCGCGGCCCACTTCCTCGCGGATCGGTGCGGTGGCGGCCTCGGCGTCCGGCGCCTCGGGATGGCGGACGAACGCGGCCCGCTCCGGCCAGTCGGCGACCTCGTCCAGGAAGAGGCCGTCGGGGGTGGAGACGTAGCGGTTGCGAAGGGACTCGTGGCGGGCGACAAGGGCGCGGAATGCGGCCTCGGCGCGGTCCGCGTCGAAGCCGCGGGTGCATCGCAGGGCGCGGCCGATGTGCAGGAAGGCGGCCGATCCCTCGCCCTGGGCGTGCCGCCAGTGGCGCCGCTGCGACGCTGTCGCGGCCACCGCGCCGGCGGCTGCTGTCGTCTCCGGAGGGGCGGACGCGGGTGCGGCAGTGGCCTGCCGGATGAATTCACTCAGCGGGCTCGGGCCGAGCAGGCGCGCCACCGGCACAACAAGACCCAGTTCTTCCTCGATGCGCATGATCGCGGCGTAGGCGTCCAGGGAACTACCGCCGTTCTGCGCCCAGGAGCGCGCGGTGCTGATGCTCGCCGGGTCACCGCCGTCCCTGCGGATCAGGGCTTCGATCAGCACGACCTCCATGGACTCCTGTGCGTCCTCGGCGTTCATATGCTCCTGCCAGAGAGGTGGGGCTCGTCGCGGGGGCCGCGGGCGCCTTCTCGCCGAGCCGTGCGGTCATGTCCGAGGTCCAGTCGTGGTGACCGACGCCGTCCTCGGCGAACAGGCCCCTCACCCGGGCCAGGAACTGGGCGGCGGTGTGGCGCAGTACCTCTTCGTCCCGGCAGTCGAGGACGACGTTGCAGGCGATCGCGTCGGTATAGGTCCTGGGCGCGCCCGCCCGGGCGACCTCGTCGATGGTCGCCACGCCCGGTACGCGCAGATCGGCCGGCGAGACCCGCGAGCGCACTGGGCCTTCCGTGTCTGCGAACGGCACGAACAACCCGGCAACGTGGCGCTGTCCGGTGTTGTCGGGCAGCGGCTGCAGCGGCAGTCCGGCGGCGATGAGCAGGGCCTGGCGCACGAGGTCGAAGCCGGAGCGGCGCTTGAGTACCCGGTTCAGATGGCCGCCTACGCGGCAGTTGACCTCGATGATCTCCGGGCCATGGGCGCCGAGCTTGACCTCCGTGTGCGTGATGCCGTCGTCCATGTCCAGCGCCTCGTGCGCGCCGAGAACCAGCTCCTCGACTTCGCGACGCAGGCCGGATGGCAGGCCGCACGGCAGGATGTCGCCCGTGGTGGCCATCTGGCCGGCCCCCTGACTCTCGGGACTCCGGGCGTAGACGGGGAACTTGTCGAAAACGGTGATGACGTCGTGCGTGCCGTCTGCGCTCTGCACCTCCACCGAGACGTAGTCGGCACGCCAGGCCCCCGAGGCGGGGTCGGCTGTGGGAATGAACTGCTCGGCATAGAGCGTGCCACTGCCCCAGCGCCAGGACCCCTTCAGGGCGGCGGCCCGCGCCGCGTCCCGGACCACGGTGACGTCAGTGCCGCCCACGCCGCGCCGTGGCTTGACCACGAGCGGATAACCGAGGTGGGCGGCGGCCTTCTCCAAGTCCTCCGCGTCGTCCAGGGGGTGGGCGGCGATATGGGTCAGGCCGGCCTCGAAGAGGGCCGTGCGCTGGCGGTACTTGTCCGCGGTGGACGCGTTACGGTGCGGCACGTTCAGGTGCGCGCCGATCGCGGCGGCCAGTTCGAGCTCGGCGTCGGCGAAGGTCACCACACCCGCCAGTGACCGGCCGACGCCTTCCAGAGCGTCCTCGTCGATCTCCCGCGGCTTGCCGAATAATCGCCCGATCAGCGGGGCGAGGGCGGGCCACCGCTCCCCGGAGCCAGTACGCAGCAGCGGCACGATCTCGATGTCCTCGCCCGCCGCCACCAGCACGTCGCGGGCCGAGGCGGCGCCTCGGGGCGAGAACAGCACCCCTACCCGGGGCCTCAACGCGCCGTCGCCTTCCCGGCCGCATCGAGGACAGCTGACAGCGTTCCTTCGATGAACAGAACGTCGACCGGGATCTCAACGCCCAGATCCGATTCGATCCGCTCGAGCAGCTCGATCGCCAGCAGCGAATGCCCTCCCAACTCGAAGAACCAGTCCTCGGGCAGGGCCTCCTCCACTCCGAGTACTTCACACCAGTGGGCTCGGACGATCGACTCGAAAGACAGCGCAGACGTCATGAAAACTCCAAGCGAGAGTTCGCCCAACTTGCCTGTATGCGAGAGATCTGATTGACCGTCAGCTTACGAACGCTGGTCGCGGCCCGCAACAGCCTTTCTGCGTAACGAAATTACGCAGGCTGACGACCGCAACGGCGGCCCAATCGGCTCTCAGCGGGATGTGCGGTTCCTTCCCCCGACCGACGGGTGACCCTGCCGTGCGAGACGCGTCCCACCTGTTCGACGACAGCGCCGAGAGGTACGACCAAGCCAGGCCACGGCTCGTGCCGGATCTGACTTCCCGCTACGAAGCAGCCGTCGACCTTGCCGTCCGCGCTGCCACCGGTCCGGCCGTGCGCGTTCCCGACTTGGGTGCGGGCACCGCGGGCCGCATGCGGATCAGCGCGCCCGGTACGCGCGTATCCACAAGGCCCTGGCGCCGGGCGGTGCCTTCATTCCCGCCGAGCAGGTCGCAGGACCCACCACTCGATGGGACGCCCTCTACGGCGAGATGTGGCTACGCGATGTGAAGGCCCGGGGCGTAGGTACGGACGAACTAGCAGAGGCCCGGATACGTATGGCGTATGACCGTCCGGTGCCAGTCGCCACGTACCTTGAATGGCTGACGGAAGCGGAGTTCCGGGAAGCGGACTGCTTCTACAAGCGATACCGGTTCGCGGTACTGGGGCATGGGCGTGAGGCCGCCTCACGTCACGAGCGTACCGACCGATCATCTTGGCGTACGAAACGTGCGTTTCCGTGGAGAGAGGCGCTTGGTAGCTTCCATGTCATGAATATGATCATCGAGACCGTCGAAGGGGAGCCCGACGGCTTACGCAGCGGCGCCTGGCGGTTCAGCGCGCCGGCCCTCGCGCCGGGCCGAATGATCTCCGCCGCGGACGACACCCGTTGGCTCACCAGGTGGTCGGTGGCAAGGTCACACGACCGCATCCTCGGCGCCGTGACCAGTCGCACCCCTCGCAGCGAACGCTTCATCAACAACGCATACGACCTCGGCGGACATGCCGACCTGCTCGGCGGTGTCGTCCCCGACGACCCGAGACGCTGGGTGTTCGTCGGCAGCAGCGGCGAACTCGCGGCAGGGGCCCTCATATCGGCCGAACTGCCCCCGGGCGAGGCGGCCGAGCTGAGCGCCGCCCTGGTGGCAGAGGCTTTCGGGCAGGCGGAGGACGCAGGGAACTACCCGGTTGCTCTGTTCGTACGTGACCGCGAGGTGGACTCCTTCGCCGCCGGCCTCGCCGGCCGGGCAACCGTACGATCACTCGCCACCACCGCCGAACTGCACCTCACCGGCAGCGACGAGGAGGAACACACCGCCGCGCTCCCCTCCAGCCAACGCGCCAGGTGCCGGCGCGACCGCCGGAAGTTCGCCGAGCTGGGTCACCTCGCAGACTGCGTCCCCGCCGAAGACGTCATTACCGAGGCGGCCCCGCTGGTGTGCGCCGTCAAGCGCAAATACGGCGCCGCGGACCATCCCCGTCTGTGCGAGTACCGGTTGCGGCAGTGGGCCCGGGCGCTGGGCCCCAACACCTGCCGGGCGTCAATCGTCCGCGATACGGACGGCGAACTGCTCGCCGTGTCCTTCTTCGCCATACAGGACACGGTCCTGGAGAGCTACGAGATCGGCCTCGTCGACGAGATGCCAGGTCGGGAGTACAGCTATCTCCAGGCCATGATCCACGGGCCGGTCCAATACGCACTCAAGCACGGCTGCCGCAGCGTGGACCTCGGCCTGGACTCCCCCACCGTAAAGGAGCGCAGGGGCGCTGCCATCGGCACGGCATGGGCGATCAGCCCTGCCTGAACGCCCTCACACCCAATCGCGACGCGGCGCGCAGAGACGCGCACCCACAGAACAGGACGGACCGCATGCACGAACTGCGCCGCAAGGCAATGCTCGACCTCCCCGGATTCCCGTCCTATCTGCTCTCCAGGGCCCTGACCATGTTCGGTGCCACCATGGCGCCGGTGGCACTGGCCTTCGCCGTGCTGCACACCACCGCCTCGGCTTCCTCCCTGGGCCTTGTGCTCGCCGCGCAAACCGCTCCGCAGGTAGTGTTCCTGCTGGTAGGAGGCGCGATCGGAGACCGCGCCTCGCGCAAGACCATCATGGTCGCGACGAACCTCGTCATGGCCTTAAGCCAGGCGGCCACGGCCTGCCTGCTGGTTCTCGGTGACGCCGATCTGGTCCTGCTGATGATCCTGCAGGCGATCTGGGGCATAGCGCGCGCCTTCTTCACTCCAGCCAACACCGCTGTCGTACCGGACCTCGTGCCCGCCGAACGCATCCAGGACGCGACCGCTCTGGTCACCCTGAGCCGCAGCATCGCCTTCATCTGCGGGCCCGCGGTCGCCGGCGGCCTGATCGTGGTCTGGAACCCGGGATTCATCGTGCTCGGCGACGCCCTGTTCTTCCTGGTCAGTGCCGCCCTGCTCGCTCGTCTTCCGCTCAAGCGGCCAGTCGCCGCACCGGAGGAGAACCTGCGTCAGTCCCTCATCACGGGCTGGCGAGAGTTCGCCGGGCGTAGCTGGGTCTGGTCCATGGTGAGCAGCTTCGGCTTCTACCAAGGCGTCGTCCGCCCTGCCATCTTCGTCGTCGGCCCTGTACTTGCCGCCGGTGAGGACGGCATGGGGGCCTCTGCCTGGGGGCTGGTCATCGCCGCGCAGGGTGTGGGTTCGCTGCTCGGTAGCCTGCTCCTGTTCTGGTGGCGCCCCTCCCGTCCGCTCCTCGCCTCCAATCTCCTCGTCGGCCTGGACTCCCTCTTCCTCCTCGGGCTCGCCCTGACCTTTGGATTCGGACCGCTCGCCCTCCTCGCCGTGTTCGGTGCCGCCGGAGTGACCACGGCCGACGCTCTCTGGCTCAGCACTCTGCAGCGTGAGATCCCCTCCGACGCACTGTCCCGGGTCAGTTCCTACGAGTGGATTGGCTCGCTCGCGCTCAATCCTCTCGGCATGGCGGTCACCGGCTTGCTCGTCACGGTCGTGGGGCCCGCCACCATTCTGGTCACCGCCGCCGTGGCCAACTTCGTCGTCCGCGCGCTGGTCGTGTTCGCACCCGGAGTGCGCAGGATCGGCAACCCGGCCCGGAAGAAAAAGGCCCCGGACGACGTCCGCGCTCCTGATCCGGCTGCTGCTGCCCAAAGTTGATCCCTTTCCGATGCCAGGCAGCAGACTTGACGAACGCCGGCACCTTCGGCGCAAACCAACCTCGCGGACTCGGGATACAGCCGGTTAGGGTCAGCAGGTCCGGCGGGTTCGGGCCGTGCGCAGCTGGTGCGTCGCTGGCCGGCCGGATGACGACCGAGGGGATCGATACCTCTCTCGGCGTCCACGGAGGCATCCTCGGCCTCATGCTGAACGTTGCTATCCGCGTCACCGAAAAGGCTATGCGCCCATCCATGTGAGTCCTCACGACATCAAGATCGCTACCTGTCGACTCGCCTCGTTCGCGCGGGAAAGGTGAATTCATGGAAGACGGCAACGCGGGGAATGACGCGGTAAGCGAGTTGATCACCGCGATCGTCGAAATATGCTCCGATGTGCTACAGAAGTCCGAGATCGGCGCCAATGACAATTTTACCGATCTCCGTATCGGTGCGCAGCGGGCATTGCGTATCGTCACGCTGACCAATCAATGGCTCGGTGCGCAACTCACTCTGCGGCAATTCTTCCTGAGTAGGACGCCTGCTCGGCTGGCCCGGGCTCTGCATGAACAAGGCGTGCACCCGCCAGTTGGCGGCACCTTTACTCAGCGGAAAAGCGGAGATGAGGATCGCCGTGCCAGCGGGTACTGGGAGACCTTCTGGGACAGCACATACCGATTTTCCGGGTTTCAGCAGGTGGGTGGCTTCAATACGGCTGGCTGGTACGACAAGCGGGCGTTGCGGGCAATGCCTGAATCACACATGCGCGAATGGGTGCAATCCACCGTGGCGCGCTTGCTCTCGTTGAACCCGAGAAGAATATTCGAAATCGGCTGCGGCGTGGGCCTGATCATGTCCCAGATGCTGGAGCATTGCGAGAGGTACGTTGGATCGGACCTCTCGGGAGAGGCCGTGAGGCGCCTCAGGGAATCCTTGGCCTCGAATCCTCAATCGGATCGAATAGATGTTTTCAGGGCAGATGCAAGGGGTGCGGTCAATCGAATGGATAGAGGCTATGACTTGGTTCTCTTGAATTCGGTGATCCAATATTTTCCGGACATGGAATACCTCAGTGAGGTGTTGGCCGGATTGATGAAGGGCGTGGAGTCGAGTGGTTCCATATTTATTGGCGACATATTGAACCGGGACCTGCATCATGCGATGCACGTGACGCACGTCGCGGAACAGTTCCCTGGTACCGCGCCAGTAAGTCAGATACTCAAGGCCGTGGGTCAGTCGCTCGCCGGTGACACGCCACTTCTCGTCAGTCCAGGTGAACTTCTTCGAACTGTCGGTCAGATTTCTCCTGACTGGGACTGTCATGCTCTTGTGCGCCGCGGTTGTGAACCCACTGAGATGAATCGTTTTCGCTATGATGCTGTGCTCTCACAGGCACGGCTGTGCAGAGCAGCGCTCGGGGACCCTCCTTCGACAGTGACATGGCCCCGATCTCATCCGTTCGACAGTGCGGAGGATGTTCTGTCGTCCATGCTGCATGCCCATGGTGGGCGTATGATCATTCGGTCCGTGCCGGATGCGCGGAGTTACGCTGCGGTGGAGCTTTCGAGGTCATTGGAGGCTGTGCCGGCCGATGCCACATTGGCGCATGCTCGGAGTGGCATAGCCTCGGTAATGGGAATGGACCCTGAAATGGCGTGGGAAGTGGGACACCGATTGGGGTATGGCGTGGCAGTGGCTCCTGATCGGCAACCGGGGTACGTGAATGCCGCCTTCTGGCGCGGAAGCGGTGATTGGGATGCGGCGTCGTTGCTGTGAGGGCAGCCCCGGTTCATCGGCTGGGGATTTCGAGGTTTCCGCTCGTCATGTGCGACGGAGCGGCGGAGGCGAGCGGGGGCCGTTTTCTACGGGCCGTGGCGTAGACCGTGCCCTTGATGATCCGCCGGCCCCCGCCGCCGAGCCGCCAAGTGCTACGGACGTTCGCCGTCCTCGTCCACCACGACGCGTTCCAGAACGGCCATGGTGTGCAGGACCTGGCCGGCCTCAATGGTGTCGGTGGCCTGGGTCGCGACGCTGCGGGAGCCGATGAACTCCAGCGTGTCCTTGTCGAACATCAGCTCGTCGCGCACCCCCGGGTTGTAGGAGTCGTAGCGGGCGACGGCGATGGCATCCCGGCCGGCCGCGTCCACTGCGTGCGGGACCACCAGCACATCCGGAATCCGCGAGAGGGCGCCGAAAAGCGCGGCGCCGACGTCGGACGGCATCAGTGGTGCGCGGAGGAGGTCACCGGCGAGCACGAAGGCGTCCTGGTCGTAGTTCCGTCCCTCGGTCTCCACGTCCTGGTGGGAGCGCAGCCACTCCAGCATCGCGTCGGGGTCCGTGGGCAGCGTCTGGAGGTGGTCGTAGCCGGTGTTCCGCTCGTACCCCGTCTGGCCGGCGGGGATGTCCGTGCCGCCGACGGTCAGCCACTCCTCGCTCTCGACCGGCTCCGGGAGCTCGGTTTCGATGTCGTCGCCCACCGGCGCGGTGGCCACCAGGCTGCGGATGTACACGTACTGGTCCTCGCGGATGTCCTCGGCAGCCGGGGTCTCGGCCGCCGCCGCCGCCACCTGGGTCAGCAGCTCGGCGGCGCTGCCCTCGGTGTCCGCGTTCACGTTGGGGGCGAAGAAGTACGTCGCCTCGCCGTCCCTGCCGACCGGCCGTTCGGAATCGTCCGAACTCCACGACGTGATCCCCGCGGTCACGGCGATCGCCAGCGCGCCCGCGGCGACCGGGACGGCGATCGCAGGGCGCAGCCGCCACCGGCGGCGGGACGAGGCTTCCTCCCGCACGGGGTCCTGCTCGATTTCCTGCATCAGGTGCTCCTTGAGCTGTCGGTGACGGCCCGGCGGGAGCTCCCTCTCGGGGAGAGACGGAAGTGCGTTCATCATTTTCCCTCCTGGGCGGGCCTGACCGCTGGTACGCGGCTGTCTCTCACCTGTCCTGAGCGGCGGCGCGGTTCCAGATCTCGTGTCGCGGCCGCGAGCTTCTTCCGGGCGCGGGACAGCCGGGAACGGACGGTGCCGACGGGGATGCCGAGCGCCTGGGCGGCTGCCGCGTAGTCCAATTCGGCCCACACGCAGAGCGCGAGGACTTCCCGTTCGTTGCGCCGCAGACTGTCGAGGGCGAGCCGGACGACGGCCAGCAGCTCGGCGTCGTCGATCCGGCCCGCCACCTCGTCCGCGAAGTCCCGCACGGCCTCGGCGGGCGGCAGCCGTGTCAGCGCCGCGGCGTGACGTCGGGTGGCGCGGCGGGTGTTGCGGACCGTGTTCGTGGCGATCCCGAGCAACCAGGGGCGCAGCGATCCGCCCTCGGCGTCGACGCGCCCGCGCAGCCGCCAGGCTTCGAGGAACGTCAGCGAGACGATGTCCTCGGCGGTCGACCAGTCCCCCGTCAGGCGGAACGCGTGGTTGTAAACGGAGCGTGCGTACGCGTCGAACAGCTGCCCGAAGGCGTCCCCGTCGCCGTCGCGTATGCGCGCCCGAAGTGTCGTCTCCATACTCCGAGCCCTGTCCGGGCCGCCGGGGCCGGTTCCCATGACTCACATCACATGAGGCGTTCCCTCGTGGCGAGTGTGCGTCACTGCTCGGGCAGTATCCCGCCCTTGAGCGGGATCAGAATCATCCGGAAGCGGAATGGGTCGGCGAGCGGCTGCTCCTGGCGGAGGGCGGCGACGGTGACCCGCGGACGGCCATGGCGTTCCGCCGAGGCGGGAGCCGCGTCCGCGCCGACGCGGGTGGCTTCCGGCTTTCGGATGCTTCGCAGCTCGCGGAGAAGCCAGTGCCGCGGTCGCGCGGACGGTCCGCCCCGCCGCAGGTCCCCGCCGCCGGCCCCCGCCGCATGTGGGGCAGCACCCGTACGCCGTGGTGGAAGGCCGGATACGCGCAGCCAGGGCGCGACAGGTCTGCGCAACTCGCCCTCCGCCTCCCGGAAGGCCGATCGCGGCTGACGCTCGCCGCGAACCTCGCTGCCGCCCTCGACGTGTGGCTATGGCTCCTGTCCCCGCACGGCAACGACGATCCGGCCGAGGCCGATACCGGACGCCATTCGCTTGCGCCTTCGCCACCTGCCCGTACGCTTCGCCGCCTACGCCCACCGCCGCTTCTTGCGGATCGATGCGACCCGGGCCTGGGCGAAGGCGTTCCCCGTCGGTCGGCCGCGGACTGCCGCGGCGGGCGGGAGGGGGAGCCTTCGGCGGCATCGGTGCGGAGGATGAGATCAGTGCCGATGCCGCCGGAGGTTCTCGTGTTCTCGGGGAGGCCCCGCTGCCACTGTCCTGGCGGACGGCCGGCCACCCGCCAGGCCGCGGAACGCCTCCAGGGCACTCCCGTACCACCGGCACGGGAGTGCCGTGTCGCCGCATTGCCCGAACTCCGGCTCCGGAACGTCAGCCTCGTGCGTGGACGAACCCCTGGCCGCAGTGCGGCTCGCCGGAGTGTGTCAGCGGATGTTGACGTCGATGCAGGCGTAGAAGGCGTTGGCGGTATCCGCGATGTTCCAGATGGCGAGGACCTTCTGGTCGCCGCGGATGTTGCCGAAGTCGACGTTGTGGGTCACGGTCGTGCCCGGGACGGCGCCTCCGTCATCGAACTCGGCGACCAGGGTGTCGCCGACGAAGTACTGCCAGGTGCTGGTTCGGTGCTGCACCGACAGCGTCCAGCTGAAGGTGGTGGAGGCGCCGACGCTGTGGCGCTGCCAGCCCTTGCTGTCGTCGTTCAGTTCGGCGAAGCGGGCCACGCCACCGTGGCAGTTGCGCTGGCCCTTCGGGCCCTCCACGCTCTGCGGCTCCCACTGGATGTCGCCGCAGGGGACGACGCGGGCGGCACACTGGGCCTGCCGGCTCGCCGGTGAGTTGATGTAACCGTGGGCGCTCGCCGTGGAGGCGGGGAGGCTCACTGCGATGAGTGGGGCGATGGCGGCGCCGAGCACGGCGGCCAGTCGTGTTTTCCTGTGCATGACAACTCCTGGTGCCGCCCGTGTGGATGGCGCCGAGCTGGAGGTCCGGCGCGATCCGCGGCGGCGAGAGGGGGGATCGGGGGGGTTGCGGAGGTGGTGGGCCGCGCAGTCCATCAACGCGGAGGCTGTCAACGGCCTTCACTCTCCGCTAGGTCTAGACCATGCCAGCCGGGGCCCTTATACGGCAATAAGTCGGCTCAAGATTTTTGCCGCGCCGAGCGAGCCGAGCGGGATGCGGCCCACCGCGCTCCGGTGCGGGCGCCGGCCAGGGGCCGACCAGGGTCCGGCCAGATGACGCCCGGAGTTCGCCCACCGCATGTGCTGTCATGGCAGGGGAGAACGGCACGATGCTTGTCGTGCCGGAACGCACGGTGACATGCTGATCAGCATGTCCGCCGCACTGCCCGACTACGAGTCAATTCTCGGCGAGGTGAGGGCGATCCGCAGGTTCGGCTTGCCGCGGCTGCGACAGCTCGCGGTGCCGTCGCTTGCCGCGGCGGCCGGTCACCGCGATGTCGAACGACTGCTCCGCGCCTGTGTGGCGCGTCTCGATCCCGGAACGCTGCGCGAGGCGGCCGAGTACAGCCTTGGCCTCGCGATGGGCACCCGGGACTGGCCGGCCGCCGACCGGCGGAGGCGGGCGGCCGAGTTGTACGGGGTGAGCGTCGAGCGGTTCCGTAAGCACCAGGAGGTGCTGATCCTCGGCCAGGTCGCCGAGGAGGCGGTCCGGATCGCGGGCGAACCGGAAGCCGTCTCGCTCGGTGACGCGGCGCCCGTTCGTGCCGTGCCGCACCGGACGCTTCGCGTCGCGGTGGGTCGGCGAGCCCTGCCGGTCGTCGTGCATGCCCACCCGGTGGACCTCCTGCGTGACGTCGACGTGGTGGTGGCCCCGGCCAATGTCTTCTTCGCGCTGCCCGAGCCCTACAAGTCGTCGATCTCGGCGTCGTTGCGGCGGGCCGGCGCAGCGCGCGATGTCGGTGGCGGGATGGTCGAGGACCGGATTCACGACGAGTTGCAGGGCTGGCTGACCAGGCATCGGCTCCAGGGCCGGCCGGCCCTGCCCGGCACCGTGGTCCCCACCGGTTCGGGTGCCCTGGCGGCGCAGGGGGTGCGCCGCATCTACCACGCCGCGGTCGCGGTGCCGCGGGCCGGGACCAACGACTACGACGTGCTGCCGGCGGATGTGACACGAGCGGTCAGCCGTTCCTTCGCGGTGCTCCGCGGCGAGTCCGGGGAGTTCGACCCGCCCCTGCGCTCCATCTGCCTGCCGCTGCTGGGCTCCGGTCGCGGCGGCCTGTCGTACGAGGTGAGCTTCACGGCTGTGTGGGCCGCGGTGGAGGCCGAGATCGCACGTGGCGCCGACTGGGACGTCCATTGGGTGGTGCGCGACCCGTCGCGTGGGGATCTGATCGAACGGCTGCTGGCCGCGTGAACCCGTTCGGTGTTCTCGCCGCGGCCGCCGCCGACTGGGACGGCATTCGGGCCCGCGTTGCCGAGGATGGTGAACTCCGGCTCCTGCTCGACGAGATGCGGGTCGCACCGCCAGGCTCCGACCGCCGAGTCCTGGCCGCCGAGTCGGCGGCAGGTGCGCTGGCACGCCTGCTGCCCGAGCGGTTCGCCGAGGCCGCCGCCGGCCGCTGGACCGGTCCGACCACCGAAGTCTCGGTCCTGGGCTTCACCGCGACCGATCTGGCAGCCCTGTTACTCGACGGCCACGGGATGGCCGGTCCGGTACTCGGCCCGGTTCGCGACCGGCTGCTCGCCGCCGCCGCGGTGACCGCCGACGAGCTACGGCGCCGAGGTGGCGACCCGGCTGCCCCGGGGCTGCTGAGACTGCCGGGCCCCGGCGGCGAACCCCGGTGGCCTGCCTTTCAGTTCGCGGCGGACGGCACCCCTTGGCCCGAGGTCGTCGAGGTGAACGAGGTGCTGGACGCGGTCCGTGACCCCTGGGGCGTGGCGGACTGGTGGTTCTCGCCGAACGCCTGGCTGGCGGGCGCGGTCCCGGCTCACGTGGTCGGTACGGGATCTCCGGGTCTGCTGCCGGCCACCGCCCGCTACCTGGGGGAGGGAGACTGATCGCATGGGGAGGTTCCCGCCGCCGTCAGTCCTGCCGGGCGTGCCGCGCCGGCATGTACTCGCGGCCGGCACACGTCTCTTCCGGGTTCACTCGGCGGCGCGCGCCGCTGCCGCGTTCAATCCCGTGCCGGCCCATTGCCTCTACGGCGGGGGCCGGTTCGACGCGACGCGCTGCGACGCGTACGGATACCTGTACGCCGGGCTCACGGTCGAGGCCGCGATCTGCGAGACGCTGCTGCGGTCCATGCCGTTCGACGCGTCCGGTGGCCCGCGGCTCCTGCCGCACGCTGCCGTGCGCGGACGGCGGGTCTCAGTGCTCCGCCTTGCCCGGGAGGTACGGCTGGTGCCGCTGGTGTCCGGGCGCGACCTGGCCGCGGTGGGCCAGGACTCCTGGCTGGTGCAGGCGGAGGCCGCCGACTACCCCTACACCAGGGACTGGGGGCACTGGATCAGGGCCGGCGCCGGGGCCGACGTCCAGGGCTTCCTCTGGCCGTCGAAGCGTGAGCCGGCCGACCGGGCGCTGATCCTGTTCGCCGACCGCTGCCCGGACGGCACGCTCCAGGACGCCGACGTACCGCCGGTGGACCTGGACCGGCGGGACGGCGTCGCCTGGCTGAACACCGTCCTGGAGGGCTACCTGGCCGCCGTGGCCCCGGGGGGCGACGCCGGGTGAACGGCACCGGGCCCGCCGGACCCGCCTGGACCTCGCTCGGCGGGGGGCACCTGGACCGGTACGAACGCCACGGTGCCGAGCCGGATCTGCGCCGGGCCGAGGACGCACTGGCCCGCGCCGTGGCCTCGGCGGGGACAGCGGGGGAACGTGGCGACGCGATGATCCTGCTCGGCCGGGCCCTCGCCCATCGCTACGACGTGGGCCAGGACCCCGAGCATCTTCGGCGTGCGCACGAGACGCTGGTGGCCGGGCTGCGCGAGTTGGAAGGTCTCGACGGCTTCGCGGAGCAGGCCCGTTCCGGTCGGCTGCGACTGGCGTTCGTCGCCGCCCACCGCCAGTCGGCCGAGGAGGACGAGGACCGCCGGGCCGCACTGACCGAGGCGGCGCTGCCTTCCCTGGAGCGGGCATTGGCCGACCAGCGGGATCGGGACGACCCGGAGGGCGCGGCCGTCGTTGCCCAACTCCACGCTCATCTCGCCGACCTGTGCTACGAGCGAGGCTGCCGCACCGGGGACTCGGCCGACCTCCTCGACGCGGCCGGGCACTTCCGCGCGCTGCTCGACGCCCGGCTGCCGGGGGCCGACGCGCCGACACAGCGGTATCTGCTCGCGCGGTCGTTGATGCTGCACGCCCTCGTCACCACGGAGGGGGAGCACCTGGCGGCGGCACGGCATGAGTTCGACCTGGTGCTGGAGGACGCGGCCGCCGAGGGCGAGGAGCCGTGGTGGGTCCCGGATGCCAGGGTTCGGCGTGCCTACCTGCGGGCGGGCCAGGGGCTGCGGCATCGGGACGCGCGGCAGCTGGCGCTCGCCGTGACCGAGGTCGAGCAACTGCTGGCCGAGGACAACGCGTTGCTGGACATCCCCGCCGTCTATCTGGAGCTGTTCGCTCACCTGCTGTACGAACGCGCCGCGGCCGACGATGACGAGGCCGGGCGCGAGCGGGCGCTCCGCCTGCTGCGGCACGTGGTGGACAGCTGGGACGTCTCGCGGGACGGCACCACCGTCTGGAAGCCCGCGGCCCTGCTCACCGCCCTCCAGCAGCAGCGGTACCTGGGCGACCGGGACCCGGCGAGGCTCGACGACGTGGTGGCCGGCGCCGAACGGGCGATGACCTGCACGGATCTGGACCCGGACATGTCGAACACCTGCCGGGCGGCTCTGCTGTGGGCGCGGCAGGAACAGGTCGGGCTCGGCCTGATCTCCAAGGACGCCTTCGAGGCCGCCGCGCAGGGCGAGGCGATGGCGACGATGCGCGCGTTCATGGACATGTTCTCCGAAGGGCGGGCGTTCTTCGACTTCAGCGAGCAGGACGAGCACGGCGCCACGGGCACCGATCTGGCGTACGACGGCGGGCGCACGGCCGCGATGTTCGACCGGATGTACGCGCACTGGGCCGCACACGAGGGCGAGGAGGGCTACGCCGACTCGGCGGTCTACCTACTCGGCGTTCTCTTCCGCTTCGACTCCAAGGGCGGACACGTCTCCGAGGAGCGGCGGCGGGCGTTGATCGGCGCCGCCGTGGGAGCCACGGGCAAGGACGACGCCTGGCGGGCACGGGCGCACCTCGCGGCGGGAGCCGCGAGGTTCAGCGAGGGGATCACGGGTGGCGCCTATCCGCTCGACGAGGTACGTCACCACCTCGACCGTGCTCGCGAACTGGGCGCGTCGGGGCCGGACCTCCTTCTCCTCGAAATGCAGGAGGCGACGCAGCGCGGCCGGCTGTTCGGCGGCCGCGACGACCTCGAAGCGGGGCTCAGGGCGGCTGACGAACTGTTCGCCGCCGGGGAGCTCAACCCCTATCTGAACCGCTTGGTGACCGCCGAGGCCGCGGTGATGGCGGGCGGTGCCGCGGTCCGGCGCGGCGACCTGCCCGCGGTGGACCGGGCTGTCGGCCGTCTGGCCGAGGTGGTCGCGGAGCTGGCCGAGGACGATCCCTCGCGCGTGGACCTGTGGGTGGCGCTGGAGAACCTGGCCCTGGAACGCGAGGGCCTGGCCCGAGCGCTCGGTGAGCCGTCCGAGCCATCGCCTGCGGACCGCAGGAGCGAGGCCGAGGTGCGGCGGGGGGCCGCCATGTTCCCCCGTGGCCACCGCAGCTGGGTGCTCGGCGCCACCGGCATCGTCCGCTCGGCTCGCGCGCTGGCGCGCGAGGACGCGGACGGGTTGACCGATGCGTGCGGGCTGCTGGAAGAGGCCATCGAACTTGCCGGTGACAACGCCGACGCCTGGCTCCGCTACACGGGCGCCCTCGGCGTGAACTACTGCGCGCTGGCCGATCTTGAGCCGTCGTCGTCCCGCCGCGCCGAGCGGCTGACCCGGGCCATCGCCTTGTTGGAAGAAGCGGCCCGGGCGGCCGCGGGCCCGGCCCATCCCGCGTGGGCGAGCGCCAGTGCGGCACTCGGCAGCGCCTACCGCGCCCGGGATGCCGACGGCGACCGGTCCAGGGGGCGTCGCGCGGGGCTGGGCGGGCTGCGCGGCCTGACCTGGTCGACCCTGCTCCAGGCGGGCACCGAGCATGCGGCAGACGTCGCCCGCGAGGCCACCGCGGGCGCTCTCCAAGTGGCGGCCTGGTGCCTGGCCGACGGTGTGCCCGCGGAAGCCGTCCGGGCGCTCGACGCCTGCCGCGGTCTGGTCCTCCACTCGGCGCTGACCTCGGCCTCCGTGCCCGAGTCGCTGGAGGCCGCGGGCCGCACCGACCTGGTCCGCGAGTGGCGCGACGCCGGTGCGAGCACCGCGGGACCCGGCAGCGATCTCCGGCGCCGGGTGTTCGAAGTGCTCACCGGAGACGGCGGGGAGCCGTCCACGCGGCAGGCGCTGCTCGACCCGCCGGAGCCCGAGGAGATCGCCCGTGCCCTCAGGGCCACCGGAGCCGACGCGCTCGTCTACCTGATGCCTGCCACGGCCGACGGCGGGGGCGCCGCCGTCATCGTCACCGCGCACGCCCGGGTCGGTTCGATGCCGCTGCCGCGGCTGAGCGAACAGGCCGCGCCGCTGCGCGCCTACGGGCCCGCGGGTGGGGGCGCCCGCGACTTGGGGCCGCTGACCGCAGCGCCGCCAGGACCTACGCTGCGGCGGCAGCTCGATCGCCTGTGCTCCTGGGCTTGGTACGCGGCCATGGACCCCCTGCTCGACGCACTCGCGCCGGAGGTGGCGGGCGGCCGTCCGCCGAAGCTCGTGCTGGTACCGATGGGCGCGTTGAGCGTCGTGCCCTGGCACGCGGCGTGGGGTCCGGCGGGCGAAGGCGGTCGTCGTTACGCGGTCGAAGCGGCCGAGATCTCCTACGCGGCGTCGGCCCGGCTGCTGTGCGAGGTGGCGGCCCGGGCCCCGGCGCCGCCGGGCGACGCCGCGCTGATCGTCGGCAACCCGACCGGTGACCTGCGGCACGCGGGCGAGGAAGCGGACGCGGTACAGCGCGTGCTCTATCCGGCGGGACGTTTTCTCGGCCGAAGGGCCGGCGGCGCCTCGGCCGGGCCCGGCACCCCCGCCGAGGTGCTGGCCTGGCTGCGCGGCGCCGGAAGCGCGGGCGCCGTGCTCCACCTCGCCTGCCACGGAACGGTGACGGAACGCGCCCGTCGCAGCGCCCACCTGTCGCTCGACGGCGGTGAGCTGGCCGCCGAAGAGCTGACCGAGGCGCACGGTGCCGGTCCCGCCGGCGTCGGTCTGGTCGTCCTCGCCGCCTGCCGCAGCCACGTATCCGGGCGTGGCCACAACGAGGCGTACAGCCTGTCGACCGCGTTCCTGGTCGCGGGGGCCCGTTCGGTGGTGGGCTCCCTGTGGCCGGTACCGGACGACGCCACCTCGGTGCTGATGTTCATGACCCATTGGTTCCTGCGCCGGGAGGGTGAGCCCCCGGGCCGAGCGCTGCGCCGGGCGCAGCTGTGGATGCTGGACCCGGCCCGGGAGATCCCGCAGACCATGCCCGCCGCGCTCGCCGCGCGGGCCCGCGCCGGCGACACGCACGACCTCACGGCGTGGGCCGGCTTCACCCACCTCGGCTGGTGATCAGGGCACGACTGTGCGGAGCGACAGGGTGTACGTCGTCCACTCGCCGGGGCCACGCCTGTCGGGAGCCGGCCCGAGGTCGCGGTCGTCGCGGTCGGGGGACGTGAGCCGGAGCAGCCCGTCCGCGCCGGTGCCTGCCGCCGCCCGGTGGGTCTCGGCATCCGGGTCCAGGGCGTCGAGATGGAAGGGAACGGTGTTCAGCTCACCTTCCGCCGTGACGAGCTTCAACCAGTCGCGGACGGCGGCTCCCGGCCGCGGCGCGCGTCCGGGCGGCAGGGACAGCTGCACCGGGTCTCCGTCGAGCGCGTAACCTGTGCGTCCCGGTCCGATGAAGTCGCCGGGGAAGAGCACCGAGTGACTGCGGTAGCTGTCGGTGAGGTTGAACAGCGCGCACCAGAGGGTGCGGTGCGACCGGTTGTGCAGTTGTACCGAGAGGCGCGGAGCCCGCCAGCCGGTCGCCGTTCTGGTGTAGGCACACACCAGCTCGCGCGAGCCGTCACCGGGATACAACGACTCCTCGCCGCCGTCCGGCGGGAGGACCTCGACGCGGACCGGTGAACCGAGCACGGCGGCCGGGTTCTCCAGGTCGCGGATCTGATGCCAGCGCGCCAAGTGGACCAGGCACGCGGCGACCCGGCGGGCATCCGCCGGCCCGCCGAGGGGCAGAGGTGCCACGAACGCACTGCCGTCGCGGCGCAGAATCCCGACGCGCCCGGCGGCTGCCCTGAGACGGATCAGCAGCAGCCCGGCCGCCGGGTCCGCCGGCGTCGCCCGGCGCAGCAGAGGAGACGGGCCGCCGTCGGGGCCCGCCGTGCGCAGCGCATCATCGAGCAGCCCGGCGGGGCCTGGCCCTTCCGCCTCCACGGTGACCGCGGCCGGCGGCAGTTCGAGGGCTGACAGCGTGACCGGGTACGTGCGCTCCGGGTCAGGCACCCAGCCGGTCGCTCGTACCAGGGTGCGGTCCTGCCGGACCGAGGCCGCTCGTACGGTCCGGGGGACCTCGGCCGGGGAACGGCCGGTCACGGTGAACTCCGTGCCGGCCGGCGAACCTGGCCGGGCGCCCGGCCGCAGTCCGTGCACGCCCCCGCAATCCACCTCCCAGCCCTCCCGCCCGAACCGCAGCAGGTGCGGAGCCGGGGGGCCGGCCGCGGCGGCACCCAGAAACGGCCGATCGGCGGGGCCGCCCGGGTGGTGGGGGTAGAGCACCGGGTGCTGCGCGTCGGTCGCGATCTGCACCCGGGCGTGCGCGGCGGCCAGCACCTCGCGACAGGTGGCCGTTCGATGGGCGTCGGAACCGAGCACTCCGAGCAGAGCATGCGTGAACAGGCCGTGGGTCCTGCCGCCCACCAGGTCCTCGCGGGCGAGTTGGTCGAGGCGGCTTGCCGCGAGCAGCACGTGGCGCGGCTGACCAGGGGCCGGGTGCGGGCCGTCCGCAGGGGCGTCGCGCCGCACCGCCCAGCCGGGTGGCGGCGGCAGGAAGCGCGCAGCGAGCCGGCCCCCGCGCGTCCCACCGCCCGCATAGCAGCAGTCGAGGACGGCGACGGTGTGCCCGCCGGCGGCGGCCACCTCGTTCAGCAGCGCGCCGAGTTGCCGATCGACTAGGGGCCGGTCGGCGCAGGCAAGCGCCTGGTACCAGCCGGTGGCCTCCTTTCGCACGTCTTCGGGCAACTCCACGGGAAACCGGGTGCCGTGCCCGGAGAACCAGAACAAGGCGCTGTCGCCCGTCCGGCATCGGCCCAGGTGGCGCGTGATTCCGTCGGTGACCGCCGCCACCGTGGCCTCGCCGTCGCGCAGCACCCTCAGCCGCAAGCGGTCGCCGGTCCGCCGCCTCAGCCAGCCCTCGACGGCCGCGACGTCGTTGAGGCAGCCGCGCAGCGACTGTTCGCCGTGCGCCGAGTAGTCGTCTATGCCGACGAGGAGGGCATACACCGTGCTCATGGCCGCAAGTCTGACAGTCCGGCAGGGCAGGGTCCGGGCCGGTGCCGGTCGGTCGGCGGGCGGATTCCGGGTGCCCTCGGGGCATCTTCGACCGATGGCTCCCGGAGGTGGCCGCCGCTGCCTATGCTGGGCGCGATGAGGAGCTGACGCTTCATCAGGAAGCGTCGTCGGTGAACCGTCCGGGGGCGGTGGGGGATTCATGGCGCACACGGAAGGACCACGCCGGGTCGTGCGGCCGACCGGCACGGGGGGGCCGGCCACGCCGGAGGCGCCGACGACGGGGAGGCGGTGGGGCTCTCCCACGCGGGCGGCCGAGGCCGGCCGCCCGCGCGGGGGCGGCATCCGCCGGGCCGTGGAACGCCTGGACGCCGGCCTGGACGAGGCGGCACGGACGGAGCTCATCGACTGGCTGCGCGCCGAGTACGCCACGTCGCACGGTGGCGCGCCGCTCGGCTCCGTCGCCGTCTGCCGGCTGGGGCCGCCCCACGTGGACCACATCCTCGACCTGTCGCGGAGCATCGTCCATCACTACGCACCGGCCGAGCCGATGCCCGAACCCTTCGCACGGGCCCGGATGCTCGTGCGCACCGGCGCCTATGCGTGGGTCGAGGTATTCGACGACGGGCACCTGCTGCCGGTGCACGCGGACGGCGAGGTGGTCGAGATGCGACGCGGCTCCGCAGGGCCGAGCGGGATCACACGCGCATGGGGGATCGATGACTGACGTGGACCATGTCCTGCGCGCCCAGGTGCGCCACATCAACGACTTGGTGCTGCGCCTGGGCGAGCACGTCACCGTCGTTTCGGGGCAGGTGTCCGCGGTGGACGCCAGGCAGGCCCAGACCCAGGACGCACTTCGGCGACTGCGCGAGGACTTCCTCACCTTCGTGCAGGAGACGCAGCGCGCGAACAACGTGCAGCGGGCCGAAACCCGGATCGGCGTCATCAAGGATGAGCTGGAGCACGAGTTCGGGCATCACAAGACCGTGCGCCGAACCGCGGTCGGTATTCTCCAGGCGTTCGACATCGGCCTCGTCTCGGAGCAGACCGTCCGCGCGATCAGCGAGGACCTGATGCTCCGAACCCCGCGCTACTGGCTGGCGCCGGTGCTGGTCGCGCTGGCCTCCTGGGCGTCCGACGAGGAGGACCTGTGCGGGCGCGCGGTGGGCGAGGCGTTCCGGCGGTCGCCGGGGCGCACCTCGCTGTTCTTCGCGCTGGTGCTGCGCCGCCAGGGACGGACGGATGTCGCGGTCCGGTGGTTGCGGCACTTCCTGAACGTTCAGGACCCGAACCGTCTCGGCCGTGAGTTCGCCGTCATCCTGGAATCCGCCGCTCAGGGGGCGTTCGGCGGCGCGGGCAAGGAGCTGGTGCGCAGACGGCTGACCAGTTGGCGGGGGCGGATGCTCACCGACGGGGCGGCGGCGGGCAGGCAGATCGGCCGGTGGCGCGCGGAGGTCGAGTCGCTGCGCACGCCGAGCGCCGACGCCGAGTTCCCGCGCCTCGCCGCCTTGTCCCCGGACTGGCCCGCGCTGGACGCCGTGCTGAGCAGTGCGAGGGCGCACGAGCGGTTGGTGGAGAAGTACCGGACCATAATGGAACGGGAGCCGCTTCCCGAGGACCGGATCGAGGATGCCGTCGACGACATCCTCGACCGGTTGGTGTCCACACATGACGCTGACGAGCTGCCACTCTTCCGTGACCTGGCGTTGAACGAGGCGATCGTCGCGGCGGGCGGCGACCTGGCCCACGCACGTTCCGCGGCCGACCGGGACGCGGCGGCGCTGGAGGAGACTCTCGACTACCTGACCCTCCAGACCACATCGGCGCTGACCCCGGACAGCATCGGTGTCTCGTCCGCCACTCAGCGGATGGCAGTCGCCGCATGTCGGCCCTTCCTCTCCCAGGCCCACGACGAGTTCGGCCTCGCCTACCGCGGCTCCATCCCGGCCGACGTCCGGGTCACCTTCGGCTCCTCCCACACCATCGGCGCGCGGACGTTCGACCTGCCGGCCTGGAGCGGGTCGTTCGCCCGGCCGCTGGAGGAGCTCCAGGCCGACCTGGGTGCCCACTGGGATGCACACGGCCGGCCGTTCGTCCAATCGCTGGGGTACCAATGGCAGGGCACGGCGGCGGCATTGGCGGGCACGGTGCTGGCGATCCTGTTCGTGGCCGGTCGCATCGACCTCGGATTCGCGGTGGTCACCGCGGTCGTCGTCGGCGCCGTCTGGGGTCTGGTGCTCCGGATACGCTTCCGGCGGGCCGCACAGGCACAGCGGCTGGCAAGGGAACACCTGGAGCAGGCCAAGCAGGTGTCGCTGCGGCAGCTCGCCGAGGCGGCGGCAGAGCTCACCGACTGGCACACCGCCTTCCGGAGCGCGGAGACGTTCAGCAGCGAAGCCAGAAAGTTCATCGCCGGCCTGTCGGCCGCCGGTCAGGCACCGGCACCGTTCGACAGCCGCACCGTCACCCCGCCGTCAGGAGCCGTTCGATGACCTCGCCCACCCCGCGTCGCCCCGCTGCCGAGGACCCTTGGGCCGCCGGGGCGCCGCCCGCCGACAAGGCGGAACGCCTCACCAGTCGGCTGCGACGCGTCGTCGAGGATCTGCCCGCGTGGTCCCCCGAGCCGCCGGGCGAGATCCTCGTCCGCCGTCCGGGAACGGATGACGCGTGAACCGGCTGTGGGGGAGCGGCGGGGCGTACCAGGCGTGGGCCGACCACCTGGAACGGTGGGCGCGTGGCGAACAGCCCGCCCCCGGGCAACTGCCCGCGCTCGCCCCCGCCGACTTCTCGGCCGAGACCTGGCAGCGGCTCGCGGCCCGGCTCACGGCGGCACTCTCGGCCGGACTACAGACCTGGGCGGATGCGTTGACCGCGGCCGTGAGCGCGGATAACGACGACGAGTTCGCCGTCGGCCGGGCCCTGGCCCAGGCCCGCCACGGGCTGCGCGGTATCCGGGCCCTGGCCGGGCATCCGGGGCTGCCCGGCGATATGCGGGCGCGGCTCATCCAGCTGGTCGACGGCCAGGTAGCGAAGGCACAGCAGGACTTGGAACGTATGGTGAGGCGCGATGCGGCCGCGGCGACGGACCCCCACCGGATCGAGGCCAGGTTGAGAACCCTGCGGGACAACTCGCTCACCGCCGTGCTCGCCGAGGACGCCGGGCGGCAGCCCGACGCGGCCGGCTGGGACTACGACCCGGCGGCGCCGCCGCGCCGCAGAGTGGTACGCCCCTGACCCGCCCGCGGGCCCGCCCCCCTCCTCATGCCGGACACCACACGTGACGCAGAACGAAGGCCGCGATGACGAACTACGCCGAGAGCCGGCGCGACCTGGACAGCTTCCTCAACGCGCGGGTGCCGGTGATCGGCGTGCGCACCATCGAGCAGCAGCGGGGGCTCCGCCTGGTGCGTGAGGCGGCCACTGACAGCCGCCGCTCCGCGATGCCCTTCTGGATCTACACCAGGGCCACCGGCCTGCGCGACCTGCGGTCCAACGCGACGGTGCAGGACGACCGATCGCTGACCGGGGCCATGGAGTTCGCGGCGGCGCAGTTCACCAGCCGCCAGCAGGCCACCTTGATCCTGGTCGATCCGGACGATCTCGACCACGACACCCAGTTCACGCGGCACATCGCGGAGTTGGCACGCCTCGCCGACGCCAACGCGGGCAGTATCGTGCTGATCACGGACAAGCCGATCTGGAGCGGCCTCCAGCGGCTCGGCATGAGCATTCAGCTCGACCTGCCGGACGCGGAGGAGATGTACGGCACGCTCGGCAGCTTCCTCGACGACCACGAGGGCGTCGTTCCCATCGAGTGGGACGAGCAGGACCGGCGCCGCGCCGCGGAGTTCCTGCGGGGTGTGACCGAGGCGGAGGCGATCAACCTCATCGCCACCATCGTCTCCAAGGGCTCGGTGGACAAGAGCGACGTTCTCACCGTGGCCCGCCACAAGGACCGCATCTTCAGCGATCTGGCCGGTCTCGAACGCATCAACCTGGAGGGGAACGACCACCAGGTCGGCGGGCTCGCCAACCTCAGGACGTGGCTGGGCAGGAAGCACGACCTGATGCACGCCGACCTGCGCGGCACCGGGCTCCGCCCGCCGCGCGGAGTGCTGCTCGTCGGCGTGCCCGGCTGCGGCAAGTCGCTGTCGGCCAAGGCCATCGCCACGGAATGGCAACTGCCGCTCTACCGACTCGACATGGCCAGCATCCACGGCAAGTTCCTCGGCGAGTCGGAAGGACGCATGCGCGAGGCCCTGAACACTGCCGACCGGGTGGCGCCGTGCATCTTGTGGATCGACGAGATCGAGAAGGGCCTGGCAGGTCGCGACGACCTCACCGGCGTCAGTCAGCGGGTCATCGGCCACTTCCTCTTCTGGCTTCAGGAGTCCACGTCCCGGGCGTTCGTCGTGGCCACCGCGAACGAGGTGCGCAGCCTGCCGCCCGAACTGCTGCGCAAAGGCAGGTTCGACGAGCTGTTCTTCGTCGACCTGCCGGAAGAGCAGGAACGTGCGGAGATCATCGAGCTGTACTACCGCCGCTACGTCAAAGCCGATCCCGACCCCGAGCAGTTGGCCCGGCTGGTCGACCTGTCCGAGGGGTTCGCCGGCGCGGACATCGAGTCGGCGCTGCACGAGGTCGGCGCCGAGGTCCTGCTCGGCGGTGGCGCCGAGCGGCTGCGCCCCTCGTTCGTGGAGGACACCTTCGCCAATACGCCGCCGCTCAGCCGCACCAATCCCGAGCGCATCGAGGAGATCCGCTCGTGGGGCCGCGATCGCGCCGTTCCGGCCGGTCGTTCCCGTGGCCTCGCCGCGGCGGGCGCCGCGCCGCCCACCACTCGCCGTGTGGTCCGCTGGGCCGAATGACCGGCCGCTCGCGTCGTGCCGCTCGCCGAGCGGCCACTGGCTTTCGAGGTGGTCGACGGCACGCCCGTTCGTCGATGTGCTCCAGGCTGTGGACCCGGACGCCCGCCCTGGCGGGCGGCATGCGGGAGCGGTGCCGCGCCGGGGCCGCGTCGGCTATCGGTTCAGTGCCTCCGCGGCCGCGGAGGCGGCTCGGGCGATCAGGGCGTCGTCGCGTTCGGCGTTCTCTTCGTCGCGGCTGGACATGACCGCCAGAACGATGGGGTTGCCGCCGTCGTCCGGCCATACCACGGCGATGTTGTTGCGTCCGCCGTAGCCGGCGGTGCCGCTCTTGTCGGCCACGGTCCAGTCGTCCGGGAGACCGGCGCTGATCAGGGTTTCGCCGGTGGTGTTCGTTTCCATCCACTGCCTGAGCAGTTGACGTTCGTCGTTGTCCAGGGCGTCGCCGAGCAGGAACGCTCTCAGGCTGCCGGCCATCGCCTGCGGGGTGCTCGTGTCGCGGATGTCGCCCGGCCGTCCTTCGCTCAGGTCCGGCTCGTACCGGTCCATCTCGGTGACGTCGTCGCCGTGTTCCTCCAGGATCGCCTCAAGACCCTCGGGTCCGCCGAGTGCGTCGAACAGGAGGTTGGCCGCCGTGTTGTCGCTGTACCAGAGGGTGGCGGCGCACAGTTCGCGCAGGCTCATCCCGGTGTCGACGAAGTTCTCCGTCACGGGCGAGTTGGCGATCAGGTCGTCGTCCGAGTAGGTGACGACCTCGTTCATGCCGTCGAGCCCGTACTCCTGGAGCACGGCGCCCACCGCCAGCGCCTTGAACGTGGAGGCGTACGCGAACCGTTCGTCCGCCTGGAAGGCGACCTCCCGGCCCGTGCCCGTGTCGAGGGCGTACACGCCGAGTCGCGCGTCGAACTCGCGCTCAAGCTCGCGGAACTCCTCTTCGGCGGACTCCGCCGAAGACGACACCACGGCCGGTGCCGTGGCCGGCACCGACGGCGACGCCGACCGCGTGGTCTCCTGGCCGCAGGCCGGGAGCGCCGCGAGCGCGAGGGCGCCGGCCGCCCAGGCGGCGCCGCGGCGCATGCCGAGCAGGTATGTCATGGGGTGAACCTCCAAGCCTTCGCGGAACATCTGCCGCAACCTTGCGGCCCGCGGCCCCTTGCCGTCCAAGACGCGGACGCACGTTCCCATGCTGATTTGGCATAGTGGAACGGTGGATCTTGTGGGGGCCTGCCGCGCGTTCGTGTACGTGAGCGAGCGCGGCAGTTTCACGGTCGGCGCGGCGGCGGCCAGGATGGCCCAGTCCGTCGCGAGCCGCCGCGTGGCCGCGCTGGAGCGGCACCTCGGCCAGCGGCTGCTCGAACGGTCCTCGCGCGCCGCGACCTTGACGCCGTTCGGCCGGGACATGCTGCCCCTGGCGGCGGACCTCGTGCGGCTGGCCGACCGCCTTGAGCACGAGGCGGAGGCCGCCAGGCACCGGCCGCTACGGCTGGCCGTTCCCGCCACCTGCCCCACCGGCGCGCTCGCCCGCCTCATCGCGGACGCGCGCGGCAACGGCCTGCTGCTTGACCCGCGCCCGGCCGCACCCGAGGAGCGGGCCGGTCTCGTGCAGTCCCGGCAGGTGCGCGCGGCGCTGCTGGCGCTGCCGCCGGCCGAGGCGTCCTGGACCGTTCCGCTCGGCCTGGCCGTCGCGCACGGCCCGGAGTCCGGGGAAGGGCCCATGTACCTGGACACCCTGCGCCCCGGCCGCGCCGACCGGGATCGGCGGCCCCGGCGGGTCTGGCTCCAGGCGGAAGACGACGTTCCGCATGTGCGGGACTGCCTGGTGCGGCTGCGCGACGCCGTCGGTCTGCGCCCGACGCAGCTCGCCCTCGCGTCCGGCCTCGCGGCCGCGGCGGCCGACGTGCTGAGCCACGGCGACGCGCTGCTGTGCTCGCCCGCGCAGGCCAGGCAGCTGGGGCTGCACTGGCGCCCGCTCGGCGAACTGGCCGCCGGCCTCGCCCGGGGCTACGCGCTGGCCGCTGCCGACGAGGCCGACGCCGTCCGCATCCGGGAGAGTTGCGCGGCGGGCATCGCGCGATGTCTCGGCGCGGGCGCGGCGGCGGGCGCGGACGCGGCGGCGGGTGCGGATGCGGCGGCGGGTGCGGATGCGGGTGCGGATGCGGATGCGGCGGCGGGTGCGGGCGCGGCGGCGGACGCCGGAGTCGCCCCGTGAACGCCGCCGCGCTGCTGGCGGAGCTGCGCCGGATGCTGCACGACGGCGGGCTGCACGGCTCGTTCCTCGTCCGCGATCTGGCGACGGGTGAGGAGCTGGGGATCGATCCGGACACCGAGTTCCCGCTCGCCTCCCTGGTGAAGGTGCCGCTCGCCCTGGCGACGCTGGAACGCATCCGGCTCGGCGAGCTGAACGGCGCGGACGTGGTGGAGGTGCCGCCCGGGCGGATCACGACGCCGGGGCCGACGGGCCTGAGCCGGTTCCGCCACGCGGCCCGCATCGCCGTGGACGACCTGCTGTACCTCAGCACGTCGATCAGCGACGGCGTGGCCGCGGACGAACTGTTCCGGCTCACCCCGCCGTCCGAGGTCGCGGCTACCCTGCGCCGGCTCGGGCTGCGCGGGATCGCGGTCCGCCACACGATGCGGGAGCTGACCGACACCCCGGTGGAACGTTTCGACGCGGCGGACGTGCACCTCGCGCACGCCCTCGCGATCGACGCGGGCACGGCGGGGCGCGGTCACCGGGTGCCGCAGCTCGACGTCTCGCGCGCGAACGCCGGTACGGCTCGCGCGTTCGTCGATCTCCTCCAGGCGCTGTGGTCCCGGCCGTCGGCGGTGGACCCGGGCGTCGCCGCGCGCCTGCGGACGCTCATGGCCGACAACATCCTGCGCCACCGCCTCGCCCCCGACTTCGTCTCCGACGCCACCACCTGGTCGTCCAAGACGGGGACGCTGCTCAACCTGCGCCACGAAGCGGGCGTCGTCGAGCACGCGGACGGCCAGGCGTACGCGGTGGCCGTGCTGACCGAGTCGCGGGTGGCCGCGAGCAGCCAACCCGCCGCCGACGTCCTCATGGGGGAGGTGGCGCGCCGCCTCCGCGACCGTATCCGTTCCGCCTGAGGCGGGCATGCCGCCCGGACGCGCGGGGCGCGTCCGGGCGGCACCGGCCCGAGCGGCTCAGAAGGTCACGTCGCTGCAGAAGAAGTAGATCTGGTCGGCGTGCGAGGCTTTCCAGATCGTGTACACGACGTGGTGCCCGGAACGGCCGGGTGCCTGGACGTCAACGGTGTAGTGGTTCGCGGGCGCGTACCTGCCGGTCGAGGCCACCTGCTCAAGGTCGCCCCAGTCGAGCGCGTCCGTCTGGGCGTTGTAGCCCTGCCTGGTCACGTAGACGTGGAGGTAGTCGGCGCCGTGGTACGCCTGGTCGAGCACGTCGACCGTGAAGTTACTGCCGATCTGCGAGGTCTTCCACGCGCCGGGCGTGTCCATGGAGTCGTAGCGGCCGTCTCCGGTCCGGCCGGCGCTGCACAGCTGGTTGTCGGGGATGTGGGCCTGGAAGTCGCCGCCGGTGCCTTCGCGGTACAGGCCGTTCCAGTTCCACATGGCGTTGGTGTCGTGCTGCCACGCCTGCCAGCACATGGGGTCTTCCTGCGCCATGTCCGGGTTCTGGAAGTCGCTGCCCCAGCGCTGCCAGCAGCCGTAGTTGCGGGAGAGCGGGTCGGCGGTCGAGCCGTGGGCGGAGGCGGCCGGGGTGGACCAGGGCGTCATCAGAAGGGTGACGGCGGCCAGAACCGCCAGGAGCGCGCGGCGAGTCCAGCCGCGCGCGTCGGTGCGTTCGTGTCTCAGTGTCAACACTGCGACTCCTCGTCCGGAGGGGGGTGGATGTCCGGGGTTGGGAGCGCTCCCAGATGGGAGGACTTTTCCCCGCCGTCATCTGATTGAAACGTTCAATGCGGGACGCGTCGGGCTTGGCGGAGGCCGCCATGCCCGCGGGCCAGGGCACGTGCCTTGTCGGGGCTCAGGGTGGGCCGGCGTGGGCCGGGAGGGGGCGTTCGGTCGCGGGGGAGGCCGTGGCCGCGGTCCGCCGGAACTCGCTCGGGTTGGCGCCTCTGACCCGTTTGAACGCCGCGCTGAACCCGAACGGGTCGGAGTAACCCACGGTGCGGGCGACGTGGGCGACGGTGGCGGCCTCCTGCTCGACCAGCAGGTCGGCCGCGAGCGTCATGCGCCAGCGGGTGAGGTAGGTCAGCGGCGGCTCGCCCACCAGGTCCGCGAACCGCTTGGCCAGCGTCGAACGCGACACCCCGGCGAGCCCCCGGCCTGGTGGGCCGTCCAGGGCGCCGCCGGGTCGGCGTGCAGCAGGCGCAGCGCGTCGCCGACCACCGGGTCCCGCTGGGCGGCCCACCAGGCCGGGGGCTCGCCGCCGGGCCGGTCGAACCACTCGCGCAGCGTGCAGACCAGCATCCAGTCCAGCAGCCGGTCGAGCACCACCTGCTGGCCCGGTGTGTCGACGGCGACCTCGGCGGCGACGTGGTCGAGCACGGCGTCGGCCGTGCCCCCGGCGGCCGCGCGCAGCACGGCGGGCAGCGCGTCCAGCAGCCGGCGGCTGATCTCGCCGCGCACCGGATAGGCGCCGACGATCAGGGTCGTCGCGCCGCGGCCGTCACCGGCGTCCCCGCCGCGG
Source organism: Streptomyces johnsoniae (assembly GCF_031845565.1). Lineage (NCBI taxonomy): Bacteria > Bacillati > Actinomycetota > Actinomycetes > Kitasatosporales > Streptomycetaceae > Streptomyces > Streptomyces johnsoniae. The sequence continues at coordinate 238,883 of NZ_JAVREV010000013.1, forward strand.
CCGTCACCGGCGTCCCCGCCGCGGTCGTGCCAGCCGCGCCGGTGCCGGGTCCCGCCCTGCTCGGGCGTCTCGCAGTGCTCGCCGCACGCGATCGGTTGGGCGCGGGTGCCGATCTCGTCGACGAAGGTGAACGTCGCGGGGCCGCGCACGACGATCGTCTCGCGGGCGCGGAGCGGCTCGGGCGGACCGTGCTCCGGCACGATCCAGCCCGCCCCGGTGAGAACGGTGCACAGGGTCAGCGGCGCGCCGTCCACGAAGTGCAGTGCCCAGGGCGGGGACAGGGTCGAGCTGCCGAACGACGAGCCGTGGGCTCGCACCCCGCGGATCAGGTCACTGAACACGTCCATCTCAGTGACATTAGACGATTCAGACGATCACGCAGGCGATCCGGCTTCTTGCCTATGGGATCGTCCGAGCCGGCCGTGTTCAATCGGAGTCATGAGCACCGACGCCAGTTCGCTGACCACCCAGGACATCGAGTTCCTGCGACGCCCCCTGCACGGGTTCCTGTCCGTGGCCGGGGGGCCGCTCCCGCCACAGCCCCTGCCGGTGTGGTTCGAGGCCACCGCCGAGGGCACGATCCAACTGTTCACGAGCCCGGACTCGCTCAAAGTGCGCCGCCTGCGCCGCGACCCCCGCGCCTCGATCGTCGTCGCCGCCCCGGTGGGTGAACGCGAGCGCTGGCTGTCGGTCGCCGGCCGCACCACGGTGGAGCCCGAAGGAGCACACGACCTGTGCACCCGCCTGGCCGCGCGCTACTGGGACCTCGACGACCCGGTCCACGCCGACGATCTCGCCGGAATCCTGGCCGTGGACCAGGTTCGTATCGTCATCCACCCGGAGACCGTGCGTCGCTACACGCATTGACCTTCGCGACACCCTGTCGGGTGGGGCCCGGGGCGGAGGCTCGCTCGGCGGTGTCCCGCCGGGAGACGGCCTCGGCCACCTCGGCGATGGCAGTACGCAGAAAGGCCCCGTAGGCGTCCTGGGGGAGGTCGGGGGCACGTTCCTCGGCCGCGTCGACGTGCTCGGCGGCCGCCTCGAAGGAACCGAGGCGGCGGTAGTCGTCGGCGAGGTTGAGGTGCAGGGACGGATAGAAGCCGGCGATGCGAAGACCGGCGTGACGTTCCCGCACACCCTGCTCGGTCACGGCGTCGGCGGCGTCCAGCGCACGGATGTCCCAGGCCAGGGCCTGGGCCGGGTCTTCATGGAGGTCTGCCAGGTAGTGCGCGAGCGTGCAGCGGTGCAGCGGGTCGCCGGTGACACCGATCGCGGACCACAGGGCCAGGAGCTTCCGGCGGGCTGGAGCGACGTCGCCCGCGCGTCCTTCGACGACGGCTCGGCTGATGGCGTCCATCGTCGGATCGGAGCTGGCGGGAGTGGCGGTCATGGGCGTGCTCCTCGTCGTTCTTGCTTGTGCTCAGCCTGAGCGCTCAGCCTGAGCGGTCGGGCTTGACGGGCATGGCGAGGGTGGTGAGATCGCCGCGGTCGGCGGAGCGGAACGTGACGGGCTCGTCCGCTCCCCGCAGGTCGAGCATCACGTCGGGGCCGATGGCGGTGCTGACGGCCGGGTAGAGCGTGGTCAGCTCGAAGGAGATCCGGAGGTCCCGCCCCGTCACGGTGGCCGTGAGCGGAACGCCGGGGTGCTCCTCGTCACGCGTCAGGACGTTCAGCCCGTGCGGCCCGTGCGGTCCGTGCGGCTCGTTCAGCCCGTGCGGTCCGTGCGGGGTCATCCGCAACGTGATGCGCTCGTCCGGGTGTTCTGCGAGAGCCCGCAGGAAAAGCTCCTTCGAGACCGTCACCCGGCTCGTGACCTCGGGCAGCGCCGCGAGCATCAGCCGGTGGTCGGGGAACTCCTCCGACAGCAGCCGGCAGTGCCGGTCTTCTCGGTCTGCTATGCGCAACCAGAACCCGTGCGGCGTCGCCTCGACCCGCACCAGGGCGCTGCGGCGGATGTCGGCGACCGCCGCCCGCAGCCCGTCACCGTCGACCGTGACGGCCCAGGCCGTGGCCGCCGCTTCGGCGGGAACGAGGGTCCTGGTCGAGAGACGGTAACGGTCCGTTGCGGTCAGCGTGACCGCTTCCCGCGTCGCCTCGACGCGCAGGGCACCGAGTACGGGCATCCCCGGTTCACACGCGGTCGCGGTCAGGACCTGCTCGATCGCGTCGGCCAGCACGGGCCCCTTCAGCACGGGCCCCTTCAGCGCGGCGACCGGCGGGCCCGGCACACCCGTGAGCGATGCCAGCGATGCCTTGACCGAAGCAGCCTTCCGCCGCACCGCTGCCGCGTCCCTGAGGACCTTCGCCACGTGCTCGTCGATCAGCCGGGACGCCTCGGCGGGCTCGGCGCCGAGGACCGCCTGGACAGCGGTGAGGGGCATGGCGATCTCACGGAGCTGACGCAGCGAGGTGGCTCGGGCCGCCTGATCGGCACCGTAGTAGCGGTAGCCGGAGACCGGATCGACCTCGGCCGGCGGAAGCAGCCCGGAGTCGGCGTAGAAGCGCAGGGCACTCGGGGTCAGCCCGGTGCGTCGGGCGAACAACCCGATCGGCATCAGTTCGGAGTGTGGCACCCGGCCATCGTCGGGCTTCGACCAACTTGAAGGTCAACACCGGCCAGGTGGGCAGAACCGCTCCGGCCGACCAGCCGAGCCGGCCGACCGGAGCGTCCCTCGTTCCGGGTACCCCCAACGGGATTCGAACCCGCGCTACCGCCTTGAAAGGGCGGCGTCCTGGGCCACTAGACGATGGGGGCAGGTGAAGAACGGCAGTAGCATATGGGATCGCGCGGGGGATCACCAAAACCGTTTCGCCAGCGGACAATGGCTGTGTGCTGGAGATGACGCGTGAGGATTTCGAGGGACTGGTCAGTGAGGCGCTGGACCGCATCCCGCCCGAGCTGACCCGGCTGATGGACAACGTCGCCGTGTTCGTCGAGGACGAGCCGCCCCCCGAGGACCCGGAGCTGCTCGGCCTCTACGAGGGAACGCCGCTGACCGAGCGCGGCGAGTGGTACGCCGGGGTGCTGCCGGACCGGATCTCCGTCTACATGGGGCCCACGCTGCGCCTGTGCGGGCGCGAGGGCGGGGACCGCGAGCTGGTGGTGGAGGAGGTGGAGATCACAGTCGTGCACGAGATCGCCCACCATTTCGGCATCGACGACGAACGGTTGCACGCGCTCGGCTACGGGTGAGCCGTTTCCGTTCGTTCCTGTCCGGTCTGTTTCGGTCCGGTGCGGTCCGTGTCCTCCGTCCGGGTGCGGGAGTTGAGTCACGCGGAAGTGCCCGCCCCCGTTCCCGTTCCCGTTCCGGAGGACTCCGCCCGTGCGCCGCGTTCGCAGCCGCCCCCGCCGCCTCGCCAGGACCGCCGCCCTCGCCACCGTCCTCGCCGCGGCCCTCGCCGCGGTCGGTGGCTGCCTGACCGTGGAGCCGGAGGACCGCCCGGGGGAGCCGGCGCCTTCGGCGGCGTCCTCGCCGGGCGAGGAGCGTCCCGGTGGGGCGGGCGGCGGGGAGGCGGCGGAGCGCGCCGTACCGGGCGAGGAGCCCGCCGGTGCGCCGGGCGCCCCACCGGCCGAGGCCCCGGACGCCGAGGCGTCGCCCGAGACCCCGCGGCCGGAGCCGTCGGCGTCCGCCCCCGGCGACGCCGGGCCGCCCGAGCCGCAGCCCGCGCCGGAGCCCGGCCCCGAGCCCGCGCCCGAGCCGGCTCCGGCGCCCTCGGAGTCCGCGCCCAGCGAGCCGCCGCCGCCCTCGCCGAGCCCGGAGCCGGAGCCCTCGGCGCCCGCGCCCGAAGGCGGGGGATGAGCCGTTTGCATGGGAGCCCACACGGTGCGTATGCTTGTAGATCGTTTGATCCCACTTGCCCGGCGCCAAGAAGCAGCGCGCCGTGTGGCGCGTTCCTCGTCTAGCCGTGGCTGATCGCATCCAGGCGGTCAACAGCACCTACGGAGCTAAGGCGCGTGCCGACCACCTGACTCCGGAAGGTTCTTACTACGCATGTCCGTCTCGACGCCAGAGGCACTTCTTCCCCTGGACGAGCCCACGACCACCTTCGCCGACCTCGGCCTGCCGCAGAACGTGGTGAGCAAGCTCGCCGAGAACGGGGTGACCACCCCGTTCCCCATCCAGGCCGCCACCATCCCGGACGCGCTCGCCGGCCGTGACATCCTCGGCCGTGGCCGCACCGGCTCCGGCAAGACGCTGAGCTTCGGCCTGCCCGTGCTGGCCCGCCTGACCGGCGCCCGCACCGCGCCGAAGCGCCCGCGCGCCGTGATCCTCACCCCGACCCGCGAGCTGGCCATGCAGGTCTCCGACGCGCTTGAGCCCTACGGCCACGTGCTCGGCCTGCGGCTGAAGGTCGTCTGCGGCGGCACGTCCATGGGCAACCAGATCTACGCCCTCGAACGCGGCGTCGACATCCTGGTGGCCACCCCCGGCCGCCTGCGCGACGTCATCGGCCGCGGCGCCTGCTCCCTCGACGACGTCGAGGTCGCGGTGCTCGACGAGGCCGACCAGATGGCCGACCTGGGCTTCCTGCCCGAGGTCACCGAGCTGCTCGACCAGGTGCCGCCCGGCGGGCAGCGGATGCTGTTCTCCGCGACGCTCGAGCACGAGATCGACACGCTCGTGAAGCGCTACCTGGTGGAGCCCGTCAGCCACGAGGTCGACGCGGCGCAGGGCGCGGTCACCACCATGTCCCACCACGTGCTGGTCGTGAAGCCGCGGGACAAGGCGCCGCTGACCGCGGCCATCGCCGGGCGCGACGGCCGCACCATCGTCTTCGTGCGCACCCAGCTCGGCGCCGACCGCGTCGCCGGGCAGCTGCGCGACGCGGGCGTGCGCGCGGACGCGCTGCACGGCGGCATGACGCAGGGGGCCCGCACCCGCACGCTCGCGGACTTCAAGGACGGCCGCGTCGCCGTGCTGGTCGCCACCGATGTCGCGGCCCGCGGCATCCACGTGGACGACATCGACGTCGTGCTGAACGTGGACCCGGCCGCCGACCACAAGGACTACCTGCACCGTTCCGGCCGCACGGCGCGGGCGGGCCGTTCCGGCACGGTCGTCTCGCTGGCGCTGCCGCACCAGCGGCGCACGATCTTCCGGCTGATGGAGGACGCGGGCGTGAACGCGTCGCGGCACATCATCGGCCGCGGCGACCTCTTCGACGAGGACGTGGCCGGCATCATCGGCGCCCGGTCCCTGACCGAGGTCCAGGCCGAGTCGGCGATGGGCGCCGTCACGCACGCCGAGCGCGAGGTGGCCCGCCTCACCCGCGAGCTGGACAAGGCGCGCGAACGGGCCACGGAGCTGCGCGAGGAGGGGGAACGGCTCACCGGCCGCGCCGCCAGGGAGCGCGGGGAGGACCCGGCCGAGGCCATCGCACAGGCCGCCGAGGCACGCCAGCAGGCGCTGGCCGAGGCGGAGCGCGAGGCCGAGCGCGAAGCGGCCCGCGAGGCGCGCCGCGCCGAGAAGGCGGCGCGTGCGGAGACGGGCGGCCGCCAGCACGACGAGCACGGCAACCGCAGGCCCGGCGGCGGGTTCCGGCGCGACGAGCGTCGGCCGTTCCCGCGGCGTGACGACCGCGGTGGTGAGGGTTTCCGGCGTAACGGTGAGGACAACCGCCGCGGTGGCGGGTTCCGCCGGGACGAGCGTCGGCCGTTCCCGCGGCGTGACGACCGCGGTGGTGAGGGTTTCCGGCGTAACGGTGAGGACAACCGCCGTGGCGGTGGGTTCCGCCGGGACGACCGTCCCTCGTCGTACGAGCGGCGGGACGACCGTCCTTCGTCGTACGACCGCCGTGCCGACAAGCCCCGCTGGAAGCGCGACAGCTGATCCGACGCCGTGGCACGGGCACGGGCACGGGCCGGGCCCCGGAGGCGGACAATGCCTTCGAGGCCCGGCCGTGCGCCGGGCTATGCTGCTCGGTGCGGGCCGTTAGCTCAATTGGCAGAGCAGAGGACTTTTAATCCTTTGGTTGTGGGTTCGAGTCCCACACGGCCTACCTTCAAGACCCCCGGTCGTACGCGTCACGGCCGGGGGTCACTGCTGTCCGTGCGCGAGGGTGTCCTCGCGAGTGCCTCTCTCTCCCGATCGTCTCGGCATGGCCTTCGTGGCGGTGGCATGATCCGGAAGGTCTCCGATAATTTTCGGAGATGCTGGCCCGGAATCTGATCTTCAGGGTGACGCTTCCCTTGAGGTGGCCAGGTTCAATCGGCCGGTCATGGGCGTTGAACAGGTCTGATGCCTTCCGGGGAGAATTCCGGCGCGGGCAGGGCTTCCGGAATCCTTGCGGGAAGTGTTGACAACTCCGGGAGCCGGACCAACACTTCTGCCATCGACAGACCTGCACCGCTGTCGATCCGGGTCACTCGCCAGAAGACCTGGTCCTCCGGTCGTCGATTTCACGGCGGCCGTTCGACCGCCGCAGCGCTGGACGACGCTGACGTGCGGTCGGCTTCACCCCCACCGACAGGCCCACCGGGTCTCGTCGCGCTGCCTGGCCTCCCGCCAGCCTTCACGAGGAGGAAGCATGGACATGGACAACGCCCCCGCCCGGGCGGTCAGCCGCAGGACATTCATCGGTGCCGGCGCCCTGGCGCTGGGCGCGACCGCGGTGGTACTGCCCGGCACCGCTCACGCCCAGACCATCAACCAGAACCAGACGGGCACCCACAACGGGTACTACTACTCGTTCTGGACCGACGCCCAGGGCACGGTCTCCATGACCCTGGGGTCCGGCGGCAACTACAGCACTTCGTGGCGCAACACCGGAAACTTCGTCTGCGGCAAGGGCTGGAGCAACGGCGGACGCAGAAACGTCAACTACTCCGGCAGCTTCAACCCGTCCGGTAACGGCTACCTGTGCCTCTACGGGTGGACGTCCAACCCGCTGGTGGAGTACTACGTCGTCGACAGCTGGGGCAACTACCGGCCCACGGGAACGCACCGGGGCACCGTTCACAGCGACGGCGGCACGTACGACATCTACCACACGATGCGGTACAACGCCCCGTCCGTCGAAGGCATCAAGACGTTCCCCCAGTTCTGGAGCGTCCGGCAGTCGAAGCGGACGGGCGGCACCATCACCACCGGCAACCACTTCGACGCGTGGGGCCGTGCGGGAATGAATCTGGGGAACTTCAGCTACTACATGATCCTCGCGACGGAGGGGTACCAGAGCAGCGGAAACTCCAACCTCTCGGTGAGCGGGTAACTTTCCGTTCCCCGTCGGCGGCGGTGGCGACGGGCACGGCGAACCGTACGGACCTGGACACGCGTTCCCCTCATGGGTGAAGCTTGATCAGTTCGCAGGCTATAGCCGTGCGGACCTGGGGAGTTGTGTTGGTTACGGCTCTATC